>DCTK01000023.1 GCA_002329575.1 Sutterella sp. UBA1442
ACCGGGTGCGAAGACGAGGGCAAAATGAACGGGAACATGGCCACTAAGGGCGTTAACACAATGCAAGCGATGCTCACGGAGCTCGAAAGAACTGCCGCCATCGGCTTCCAAACATATTGGCAAAGTACGCCCAAAATGGCCGCTAAAATCGCCAACGCCGGGATAGCGAAAAGTGCTGGGTAGGTCATGAAATTCGTAAACCAAGCCCCTTCAGCGGTTGTCACGGTCTTCAGAAGCGGATTGGCAACGCCGGCAGGATCAATATTGCTAGCAACATAACCCGTGATGCCGGCATAGACCCAGATGCCACCAATGGCAAAAAGGAGCGCCGTAAGGCCGCCAGCAATGAGGCCGACTCGGCGGGCGCGCGCTTGAAGCTCACCCGTAGTACGAAGCAGCAGGTAATTGGCTCCGTGGAAAACCGTCATAACGATGGACACTACGCCGCACAGAAGGGCAAAGGGATTTAACAAAGCCCAGAAGCTACCCGTATAGGTTGAGCGAAGTGTCTCATCGAAGTGAAACGGTACACCTTGGAGCATATTGCCGAAGGCTACCCCAAAGATAATGGGCGGGACGGCACTGCCGATGAAAAGAGCCCAGTCCCAGGAACTGCGCCATTTTTGAGCGCTGACGCGACTGCGGTAGTCAAAAGCAACGGGGCGCAAAATCAAGGCAGAAAGCACAATGAAAAGAGCCCAGTAGAGACCCGAGAAGGCCGTAGCGTAGACCAAAGGCCATGCGGCAAAAATCGCACCGCCCCCAGTCAATAACCACACTTGATTGCCGTCCCAGTGAGGGGCCACCGAGTTAATCATGATGCGTCGTTCAGTGTCATTTTTGCCCAAGAAAGGCAACAAGGATCCCACGCCCATATCTTGACCGTCCATGACGGCAAAACCTATGAGCAAAACGCCCACAAAAAGCCACCAAATCAGTTTCAGGATTTCATAATCGATCATGATGCATTACTCCTTAGCGGCTTGGTTGTTACGCTCGAAAAAGTAGCGACCCGTGCCCAAGAAACTGGGACCTGTTTTGATCAGGCGGATCATCAACCACATTTCCACCACTAAAAGTGCCGAGTAGAGCAAAACGAAACCGGTCAAAGACCCCATCACGGACGAAGCCGAGAGGCTCGATGTCGAGAGGTGAACCGGCAGAATTTCATAAATACTCCAGGGTTGACGACCGTATTCAGCAACGGTCCAACCGAGTTCGCAAGCAATCCACGGCAAGGGCAGTGCAAAGAATGTTGCTTTCAATAAGCCTCGTTTCGTCGTAATGAGATCCTTGGCAGAGTAGTAAAGGCCGAAGGCAAAAATGGCCAAAAGCGCGATGCCGCAGGCCACCATGATGCGGAAACTCCAGAACATGATGTTGACACCGGGAATCGTGTCGCGAGCGGCCTGAGCAATCATTTCATCGGTGGCTCGGGAAGGATCGTCGGTGTACTTACGCAAAAGCATCCCGTAGCCCAAGTCATCCTTGACGGCATTGAATCGTGCTTGCAGTTCAGTGTTGGTCGGATCACGACGCAAAGTGGTCAGAGTTTCCATGGCGATGATGCCGTTACGCACACGCGCTTCGTTTTCTTGCACGAGCTCTTTGATGCCGGGAATTGGTGTATCGAGCGAACGCGTAGCAATAATGCCGAAGACCCAAGGAACTTCAACAGCATATTTTGTGGTTTGCGTCTCTTCGTCAGGTAAGCCGAAAACGGTCATCGGAGCCGGAGCAGGAGCGGTCTCCCAGGCGGCTTCCATTGCGGCCATCTTGGCGGGTTGATCTTTAGCAACCAAGTAGCCGGATTCGTCTCCCAAATGAATCGTAAAGACTGAAACAATCAAGCCGAAAGCCGCTGCCAAGCGGAATGAGCGTTTGGCAAACTCAATATCTCGACCTTTAAGCAAATACCAAGCTGATACGGCAAGCACGAAAAGCGACCCGGTCACGTAACCGGCGGCAATCGTATGACCGAACTTGGCTTGTGCCCAGGGGCTTAAGACAACGTCAAAGAAATTGGTCATTTCCATGCGCATCGTCTCAAAATTAAAATCGGAGCCGACCGGGTATTGCATCCAGGCATTGGCAATCAAAATCCACAGTGCGGAGAGATTGGAGCCGATGGCCATTAAGAATGTGACCAAAAGGTGAGTGCCTTTTTTCAGACGGTTCCAGCCGAAGAAAAAGAGACCGATAAAGGTTGATTCTAGGAAAAAGGCCATGAGACCTTCGATGGCAAGCGGTGCACCGAAAATGTCTCCCACGTAGTGTGAGTAGTATGCCCAGTTCGTGCCGAACTGAAATTCCATCGTAATGCCGGTGGCAACGCCGAGAGCAAAATTGATCCCGAAGAGTTTGCCCCAGAATTTCGTCATGTCTTTGTAGATTTCTTTACCCGTGGCAACGTAGCAGCATTCCATCACGACGAGCATGAAAGAAAGGCCAAGTGTGAGCGGCACAAAGATGAAGTGATACATCGATGTGAGCGCAAATTGCCATCGGGAGAGATCTACCAATTCTGTTGAAATCATGGTGTTCTTCCTGAAAGATTGATAAAACTAAGTCGGCTCTTTACCGCTTTCGGCTTTGGTGTCATCTATGCTGGCAGCTTCGGGGGCAAGAAGCGCCCGGCTGACCGTTTGAGCGTCAGTTTGCACGCGATGCTCAGGACTGAAAAAGAGCATAAAAAGGCACGCAATAATCGCCAACTTACAAGCGAGCGTTACGGCGACTTTGATAATCAGTTTTCGGTCCTGAACCGAGACGGAATTTTTTTGAACAGACATGGGCCTAAGAATAGCGGGAAAGCGACTCTTTGGATAGGGTAAGAAGGATCATTGATAGTTTTCGACTATCTGATCGATAGTCAAAAGAAAGCGGACCGATTTGGGTCCGCTTCTTTTATGCTGATTAATGAATTTTCTTCATCGGCTTTGCATCGTGAATCAACTCAATGGTGTCTTCATCACGGCTTTTGAGCGAAATGCGCACGGTGGGAGGAGGTGCTTTTGCGGCCTCTTCGGTAATGCCCCAGATTTCGAGCATCTGGGCTTGTGTGGGCATTTCTCCGTTAGCAACGCGGCTACGGCGAGCCGTGACGGAATCTCGTACGATGCGCTCAATATGGTCAAGCGGAATGCGGTTTAAATCATTAAACAAAATCGTACGTTGGACAAGATTGACGTTGGGTAACTTTTCTTTGAAGGCTTCCAGAACTGTTTCTTCAGCCACAAACAAAATCATGGATTTTTCTTGAGATTGCAATGCAAAAAGTGGCCCTTGAAGTTCATAGAAGGCCATCGCGTGACGCATGCTTTCGCGGACTCCTCGAGCAGATCGGCGGATCAGGCTGCAAATTTTAGCCATGGCCACACGTCGATCCGGAGGAAGGTTTTGAAGGTAATCTCCAACAGTCGACATTAAACACCCCTAAAAACTGGGAAAGACGAACAATGTATTTTACACGCAAACGCGTTTTCTCTCCACTTTTTACGGGTATCGTGATGGGAAAATTGCTAACAATATCGCATACATGCAACTAACGGTAGAAGGTGTACGTTGCTTCAAACGGCACTTTTAACCATTGGTCTTTGCGGGCTTCTGTGCATGAGCGAGTCGGCATCCCGCCGCTCGTGTCGGTGCGCAAAACATAACGCACATTTCCGAGTCGACCGTTATTTTTATGCTCAATGACGGAGAATAAGGCTTCGGGAATGTTCTTGCCGTCATTTTCTCCCACACGGATGATACGCGTGTAGATCGTTGAGCCGTCATTGTGAGCAAAAGAGAATCGGTAACCGTGTTTGGCAACGGCTTGATTGGTGGCAGGATCAAATAAGTAGGCGTTGGGCGTTTCAAAACGCCAGAACCAACCCTTCATGTCGCGAGAGCACTGGAAAATTTGCTCGCCCGAGGCTTCCAGTCGCATGACAGGAACGCTACCCTCAGGTACTTCTACCGGTGGCGTTTGAATAGAGGAACAGGCCGATAAGGTCAACGTAATTGCCAATAAACTTACACGGGTCAATAGCGACATGATGAAAACAACCGAAAATGACGAAACCTAAAGTGTACGACAGTATGTCGTGAATAAAAGAAGTATACAAACCTATCCGTTCGAATGATTCAAACGAATGTTTGCTTTTGTTAAAGTTAGGGGTAGGAAGTCGCCTGGGTGGCGAGAGGGGAGTGTTCGTCACAAATTGACCAACAACTCTTGAGCACCGGCGAACAGCGCTTTCATCACGATTTTTTTGGGAGAGAGAAAGTGTATCAAGTCAGACTTCACGGTCGAGGCGGCCAAGGCGTCGTCACGGCTGCCGAAATGCTCAGCGTAGCAGCCTTCATGGAAGGGCACTTTGCGCAAGCGTTTCCGAGTTTCGGCTCGGAGCGTACAGGCGCTCCCGTGGTGGCATTTGCTCGCATCGATGAAAAAGAAATTCGTCTGCACGAACCCATTGATGAGCCCGATGTTGTTCTCGTACAAGATCCGACGTTGCTTGAGCAAGTCGATGTGTTTGCCGGCCTTCGTCCTCAGGGCTATTTGTTAATCAATAGTGAACACACCATTGAAGAATTGGGACTGACCGAAGCAGTGAGCGCACTGCCTGCCGGTCACGCAAAAACGGTACCCGCAACACGTTTTGCGATCGAAAAAATCGGTCGTCCGCTACCCGGAGCCGCCATGTTGGCCGGATACGCTGCGATGACTGGAAATCTCAAACTCGAAAGTGTCCAAGCGGCCTACTCCGAGCGTTTCGGAGGCAAGATTGCTGAAGCCAATGCAGAAGTTGCACGCTTGGCCTATGAATTTTTAACCTGCGATCGCTGAGGTATATCCATGCTCAAACAAATTGAAGGCAGTTTAGGGGTCGCTTTAAGCGTGGCGCTGTGTCGCCCGGAAGTTATCTGTGCGTATCCGATTTCCCCTCAAACGCACATTGTGGAAAATTTGGGCAATCTGGTGCGTCAAGGCAAGATTGATCCTTGTGAATTCATTAACGTCGAAAGTGAATTTGCTGCGATGAGTACGGCGATCGGTGCATCGGTGGCCGGAGCCCGTGCCTACACCGCTACGGCTTCCCAAGGGTTGCTATTTATGGTTGAGGCCATTTATAACGCTTCCGGCCTGGGATTGCCGATTGTGATGACAGTTGCCAATCGTGCGATCGGCGCACCGATTAACATTTGGAATGACCACTCAGACTCTCTATCCCAGAGAGACAGCGGTTGGATCCAGCTTTTTGTCGAAAGCAATCAGCAAGCTGTGGATGTCCATATTCAAGCTTTCAAAATTGCTGAATTATTAAGTGTTCCCGTCATGGTTTGTATGGACGGCTTTGTGCTTACGCACGCCGTTGACCGTGTTGACATCCCGCAACAAGAAGAGGTCGACAGGTTCTTGCCGCCTTATTGCCCGCGTCAAATACTGGATCCGGCGCGCCCGGTTTCCATCGGTGCAATGGTGGGCCCCGAGGCCTTTACTGAAGTTCGCTATCTGGCGCACGCCAAGATGGTGTCAGCGTTAGGCTGTATTGAAGCCGTACAAGACGAATTTAAGGCAGTTTTCGGACGTGACTCCGGCGGGCTTTTACACGCTTACCGTTGTGAGGATGCCGATATCCGAATCATTGCGATGGGCTCGTCCGTGGGAACGATTCAAGAAGCGGTCGATGAAATGCGTGAAGAGGGCATTAAGGTTGGCGTTATCTCGCTTCGCTCGTACCGTCCTTTCCCCTCAAGAGCGTTACGCGCTGCTTTGCAAGGGGCTAAGACTGCAATTGTCTTTGAGCGTGCCATTAGCGTTGGAGCGGGCGGCCCTGTCATGGGAGACGTGGTGATGGCGCTTCGCGGCAGTAGTGTTGAATTGAAAAACGTGATCGGCGGCTTGGGCGGTCGAGCCGTAACAAAGAAGAGTATCAAGGGAGTTGTTCAAGCTGCGGTTGCCGATAAGCTTGAAGATTTGACCTTCATGGACTTAGACGCCGATCTCGTACGTCGACAGCTCGAACGTGAACGTAGCGAGCATCGTTGTGGTCCAGTGGCAGAGTCCATCATGCACGATGTAGCCGTGCGCAATAGAGCAAGGAGCTGATCATGAAACAAAGTCCGATTCGCTTTTATCAGACGGGAACCTTTACCGTCGGCAATCGTTTGCTTGATGAAGAATATCGCACCTTGCAATCGAGCCAAAATCGCCACAATTCTTTAACGTCCGGTCACCGAGCTTGTCAAGGCTGCGGTGAAGCTCTCGGCGCCCGTTATGCCATTGATGCGGCCATTGCGGCCACTGGCGGTCAATTAGCCGCGTGTAACGCCACGGGATGCTTGGAAGTTTTCTCCACGCCTTATCCGGAAAGCTCTTGGCAAATTCCTTGGTTCCACTCGCTGTTTGGTAATACTGCAGCGGTGGCTACCGGCATGGCCGCAGCCTTTAAGGTACTGGCAAAGAAAACTGGAAAAGACGCTGTGCGGGTGATTGCCCAAGGTGGCGACGGTGGTACGACCGATATTGGGTTCGGGTGCNNAATGAGGCCTACATGAACACGGGCGTACAACGTTCCTCTGCAACGCCGCCCGCTGCTCGTACAGCAACTACGATGCCTACTCAAGGCTACGATGGTAACGCCTTCGGTCAAGGTAAGAATGTGCCCCAAATTGCGATGGCGCATGGGATTCCTTATGTCGCAACAGCAACGGTTGCCGATCTTCATGATTTGGAAAGAAAGGTCATGAAGGCGATGAGCATGCATGGAGCGCGTTATTTGCACATTCTTGTGCCGTGTCCTTTAGGTTGGGGCTTTGCTTCATCAATGACCGTACAGATGGCTCGCCTTGCCACGCAAACGGGTCTTTTCCCTGTGTTTGAAGCTGAGTATGGCGAAATCACTGATGTTACGAAGATTCGTCGCAAGCTTCCCGTGGAAGAGTATTTGAAAGGGCAAAAACGCTACGCGCACTTATTCGGCAAACGCGGCAATCCCGAAGTGATCCGTCGCTTGCAGGCTATTGCCGATCGTAATATTGATAAGTTCGGTTTGGTTGAAGGCGATGACACGGAAAGAATTCCCACGCCGATTGAAGCCGACGAACGTGCCCATTTAGTTTAGAGGTGCCCCATGAGTAAACCTTTTGCCATTACGTTGGAAGTCGGCTCTTCATTGGATAACCATACGGGCTCTTGGCGCACGTTGCGGCCGACTTATGTGGACCATTTACCGCCTTGTAATGCCAAGTGCCCTGCCGGGGAAAATATTCAAGGCTGGCTCTTTAGAGCGGAAAGCGGCGATTATCGCGGCGCTTGGGAAGTCATTATCCGTGATAATCCGTTCCCGGCATTGATGGGTCGCGTGTGCTATCACACCTGCGAGAGCGCTTGCAATCGCGGTCGTGTTGATGAGTGTGTGGGCATCAACTCGGTGGAACGCTTCTTGGGAGATTATGCGGCCGAAAAAAATTGGGATTACCCGTTGCCTGAGAAAGAAACCGGCAAAAAGATTTTAGTTATTGGAGCCGGTCCTGCCGGGTTGTCGTGCGCATATCATATGCGCCGATTTGGTCACACAGTGACGATCTTGGAAAGTGCCGAAGCTGCCGGCGGCATGATGCGTTACGGGATTCCGCGTTATCGTTTGCCGCGAGAAATTCTTGATCGAGAAATTGCCCGCCTTGAACGCATGGGTGTAACGATTGAACTCAATCATGAAGTCAAAGATGTACTGGCAGAAAAGCAAGCCGGTCATTATGACGCGGTCTTTTTAGGATTGGGTGCTCATTTGGCTAAGCGTGCTTACATTCCTGCCGGAGACGCAAGCCACGTCATGGACGCAGTGTCGTTACTTCGTAGCATGGAAGGAGAAGCACAACCCATGATCGGTCGTCGGGTTGTGGTTTATGGCGGCGGTAACACTGCGGTTGACGTTGCACGCACCGTGAAGCGTTTAGGCGCCGAGCCCTTGATGGTTTATCGTCGCACAGAACAAAAGGCTCCGGCTCATCGATTTGAAATCGAAGAGGCTAAGGAAGAAGGCGTTGCGATGAAGTGGCTTTCAACCGTAGCCGAAGCTGACGAGGGCGAAATTAAGATCGAAAAGATGGTTCTCGATGAAAACGGTTACCCACAACCGACGGGTGAATTCGAGACGATCAAAGCCGATGCTTTGGTACTCGCTTTAGGGCAAGAGACTGACTTAAGCTGTGTGGATAAGTTGGGAGTGACCGTTGAAAAAGGCTCGGTCGTTGTCAACGAATGCATGATGACAAGTGTTGAAGGCGTATTTGCCGGCGGTGATATGGTGCCGGGAGAACGAAACGTCACGGTGGCCATCGGTCACGGCAAACTTGCCGCCCGTGCAATGGACGCGTGGCTTGCTGGACGAGATTATCAACCGCCTGCCCGGGGGCCTGAAGCAAAATTTGAAAAGCTCAATACGTGGTACTACTCGGATGCTCCGAAGACCGTTCGCCCGATGTTGGATTTAGCGCGTCGTACGGATACGTTCGATGAAGTCGTGCATGGATTGACCGAAGAGAATGCGCTTTTTGAGGCGCGTCGCTGTATGTCTTGCGGCAACTGCTTTGAGTGTGATACCTGTTACGGCGTGTGCCCGGATAATGCCATTATCAAACTTGGTGAAGGTAAACGCTTCTCCATCAAGTATGACTACTGTAAGGGCTGCGGCATTTGTGCACAAGAGTGCCCGTGCGGTGCTATCGAAATGGTGGCCGATTCGAAGTAAAGCCGAATGCGGCACGAGAGACTATCAAGTGCCGCGATCGGAGAGCTTTAAGCTTCTTGATAAAAGCAGTGCTACAGCTAACAGTACTGCGCAAACGTAGTAGGGCATGCCTGCAAGGGGGCTTGCGGGCATGCTTGTTGCGTGCACCATCAATGCAGTTCCTAAGATCGGAGAAAAAGCGCCGGCCAAACTATTAATGCCCGCAGCAGCTCCTAAGGCGGTACCTTGCTTGTCGTGGTCAAAAAGTCTCGAAAGATAGCCTTGTAGAGTCGGTACAACAGTGCCTGAAAAAGCATATAAGCATAGTGCGGCTGCGGCTAAAATTGCCCAAGGAGAGGCGGCTGTCAGCACGAAAGCCACTAAACCAACACCAAGTCCTATGGTAACGGTTTTTCGCTCATTGAAACGGCCGAGGATTTTTGGCAAAAGCATCCCTTGACACACCGCAATACTGACACCCATTGCAAATACGGACAGTCCTATTTGAACGGGCATCCAATCGAAGCGAATTTGTGCAAAAAGAGACCAAGTACTGTGCAAAAGGTTTTGTGCCAAGGCGCATAACAGCAGGACAAGAACGGTAAGACGACTTTGAGGGTTTCCCATGACGCCGAAAATGCCCCGTAAAGGATTGAGCTCTGAGAGATTAAAAGAGCCGTGTTTTTTAATCTGTAGACTCTCCGGCAACACAAAGAGTCCGTAGAGAAAATTCATCACACACAAAACGCAGGCAACGATAAAAGGAAGACGGATATCTGCTTGGGCTAAAAAGCCTCCTACGGCCGGTCCCAACGTGAAGGCAGCACCGAATGTAGCGGCAATTTTGCCGAAGTACGCCGCACGCTTATTCCTTGGAATGATGTCTGCTATGTAGGCTTGGGCGACAGAGAAGTTGGCCGAGAGCATGCCGCCGGCGATTCGAGAAATCAGTAAAGCCCAAAGGTTGGCACTGACAGCCGGCACTAAAAACATAATGCCTAAACCTAAAATTCCGCCCAAGAGCACGGGTCTTCGACCGATGCGATCCGACAGTGCACCCAAGAGAGGTAAAAAGAAAAATTGGGTTAGACCGAATGCGGTCAGAAGAGCTCCGAACCACAAAGCTTGTTCTCGTCCCGAGTCGGTAAGTGTTCCGATTAAGTATGGCAACACGGGCACGATCAGGCCGATGCCGAGTGCATCCAAAAATATACAAATGAGAATAAATATAACCGCTGGTGTAGGCGGGGATTGTCGAGGCACTAGGCAAAAACCCTTATTGTTTAAACAGAAGCTCGTAATAGTAAAGCATTTGCCTGAAGAAAACCTGAGTAAACCCTGATATGGTGGAAGTCATTGTTTCACCACGTTTTCAGGAAAAGTCAATGCAAAGACGATTACTACAAAGATTGACCATTCCCTTTTTACACGCATCGCTGGTCAAACAAATTTTGATCGGCTTAGTGTTGGGTGTTTTGACAGCTTTTGTTTGGCCCTCCGTTGCGATCTCCGCTGGTTTTCTAGGTTCTGTATTTATTTCAGCCTTGAAAGCGGTTGCTCCCTTACTGGTGTTTGTACTCGTGATGTCGGCCATTGCTAACCAAGACATCGAAACAAAGGCGCATATTCGTCCCGTGCTTGTCATGTACATTGTCAGTACATTTGGTTCGGCTCTTGTGGCGGTCGCAGCGAGTTTTCTTTTCCCTGTGACGATTCCCTTGCAACAAACCGAGTTGGCACAAGCGACGCCGGGTAATGTTTGGGAAGTGCTTCACAACTTGGTGCTCAGTGTTGTAGACAATCCTGTTCATGCGTTGTCGGTGGGCAATTACATGGCCATCTTGGCTTGGGCGGCCGGTTTAGGTGTGGCAATGCGACATGCCTCCGATACCTCGCGCGAATTTATGGCAGATCTCTCAAGCGGTGTTGAATTCGTTGTGCGAGTAGTGATTCGTTGCGCTCCAATCGGTATTTTCGGTTTGGTTGCCAATACGGTTGCAACAACCGGCATCGAAGTGTTGGTCGATTATGTTTGGGTGTTAGCCGTTTTGTTGGGCTGCATGATTTTTGTCGCTCTGGTCTATAACCCGTTTTTGGTTTGGATCTGCACGCACCGCAATCCGTACCCGTTGACGATTGCAACGCTTCGGGAAAGTGGAGTGACGGCGTTCTTTACGCGTTCTTCTGCGGCTAACATTCCCGTGAACATGGGGATGTGTCGTCGTATGAATTTGGATAGCGGAACATACTCGATCACAATTCCGCTGGGTGCAACCATCAATATGGCCGGTGCGGCAATTACGATTACGGTGCTGACGTTGGCGGCCGCGCACACGTTAGGAATCAGCGTGACGTTCGGCACGGCCTTGTTACTCAGTTTTATTTCATCGCTTTGTGCTTGCGGTGCATCAGGTGTACCCGGTGGTTCCTTGATGTTGATTCCACTTGCTTGCGGTCTCTTTGGCATTGACAATACGTTGGCAATGCAGGTGGTTGCAGTGGGCTTTATTATCGGGGTATTGCAGGACTCGGCAGAAACGGCTCTGAATTCTTCTTCGGATGTGTTGTTTACTGCGGCTGTGTGTTTGCGAGCCGAACGAGTCGGCCGTGCGCATGAAGTGCGCAGTCACGAAATTACCGAAAGAATTCGTCGCGATCGTTCTCAACAGTAGTTGGTGCGGCGACAGAAAAGGGAAAAGGCGGGTAACCGCCTTTTCCTGTTTAATAAAGGGAGAAACCCGTTAATTAGGCTTCAAAATTGGCAAGTTTGACACTCTTGCCGTCCTTGATCCAAATGGTGCCGCGAGCCATGACGGTATCGATGTCATAGCCGTCTTTGAGCACGCAGATATTGGCTTTCAAACCGACAGCCAAGCGACCTTCCTTAACGCCTAAGGAGTCCGCAACGTTTGAGGTCGTCATCATCAAAGCCGTTTCAAAGTCGATGCCGTTAGCGGTCATTTCCTTGAGCATTTGATGATTGGCGTTAACCGGAGCTGCGACAATAGCAACCATCACGCCGTTTTCAAATTTGGGCATGGAGCCATTGCCGTCGGAACTCATCGTAATGCGTGCACGATCGACACCTGCCTTAAGCGTGCGTTGTACGCATTCAACAAACGGATAATAGTTGCCGCCACCGGACGTAATATCAATGACGCCGCCCTTCTTGGCGAATTCGATGGCTTGTTCAAACAACTTCGGTTCACGACCCGTATGGGTGGGGGAGAAGTGATGACGAGCTAGACCGCGGGCAATCAAACGTTCAAATTGTTCATAGGCTCCGCCGTAGTCACCGAGGTGGACGTGCAAGATGCCTTTCTTTCCGGAGAGCATGCCGCCCATGCGGACGTCGGCAACCAGCTTGAGCATTTCATCATCGTTGGGGAAAGAACAACGGTGATCGGCCAAGGCCAGCTTAACGCCCAAGACCGGTTCAATGCAGATGATGTCCTTACGGGGATTGCCGGTGATGGTGGGGGAAGGATATTGATAGGAGCCGGTGTGCATGTAGGCCGTTAGCCCTTCTTGACGCAACCCCATGACTTTGGCGTAGAGTTCTTCAGGGAACTTGGTAGTGCCTTCCGTTCCCATGACACCGCAAACCGTCGTAACGCCGGCTTTGAGTAAATCTGAAGGCATTACGGGAGGAACGCGCGTGGCAAAGCCGCCTTCTCCGCCGCCGCCTGTCAAGTGGACGTGTTGNNCCAGGGGTGACAATGGCGCCCTCGACATCGATCACTTCCACTTCGCCTGGTAATTTAATGTCATCCAAGCTGTCTTCAATGGCTGCAATCGTTTCACCGCATATCAAAATGTCTTTTTTACCGATCGGAGCCGGGGTGTAGACATTGGCGTTTTTAATAATCTTAAACATGACACGAAGTCCTTTGTAAAGGGAAAAAGTGCAAACGAGCGCGATGCGTTTGTTGCGTTCAATTCTTGAGTATATCAACAATCATTCGCGATCCGTATCGGTATACTACTGACGATTCTTAAGAAGCGATGGCAATGACAAGCGAAGATATTTTGAAACGTTATTTCGGCTACGAGACCTTTCGAGGTTTCCAGAAAGAGGTGATCGATACGATCGTCTCCGGTACCGATGCGCTTGTACTGATGCCTACAGGGGGCGGGAAAAGTCTTTGTTACCAAATTCCTGCCTTGATGCTCGACGGACTCACGGTGGTGGTCTCTCCCTTGATTGCTCTTATGAAAGATCAAGTTGACATGCTTGCCGATGTGGGTATTGAGGCCAGAAGTCTTAACTCGACTCAAACGTTTGAGGACGCCTGTGACGTCATTCGAGAAATTCGAAGCGGAGAGGTCAAGCTTCTGTATGTTGCCCCGGAGCGACTAGTTTCGCCCAGAATGCTTGCCTTGTTGGATGAAATTAAGGTCAGCCTTTTTGCCGTTGATGAGGCACACTGTATTTCCGTTTGGGGGCACGATTTTAGACCGGAATACCAGCAGCTGGACATCCTTAAAAATCGCTATCCGAATGTTCCGCGTTTAGCGCTAACGGCAACGGCCGATGAGCAGACTCGAAACGAAATTGTTTCTCGACTTTTAAACAATCCCAAAGTTTTTCTCGATAGTTTCGATCGACCGAATATCCGTTACCGGATGTATGAGAAAAATAAGGGCTTCATTCAAGAAATTATCGATTTCATTACCGGCGAACACATGCATGAATCAGGCATTGTTTATTGTGCAACGCGTAACAAAACACAAGCAGTAGCCTCTGCTTTGAAAGCCGCTGGCATTGATGCGCTTGTCTACCATGCCGGGCTGGAAAATGAGCAAAGAGAAGCTAATCAAGCCGCCTTTTTTGAACGCGATTGCGTCATGGTTGCGACGATTGCTTTCGGTATGGGGATCGATAAACCGGATGTGCGATTTATCATCCACGTGGACATGCCAAAGTCCATCGAAAGTTTCTTTCAGGAAACGGGGCGCGCCGGACGAGACGGCAAACCCGCTGAATCAGTACTTTATTACGGTTTAGAAGATCTGATGACTCAAAGAGCTTTTATTGAGCAAAGCGATGCGGATGATCTGCATAAACAAGTCAGTCTTCACAAACTGGAAAGCATGTTGGCATTGGCCGAGTCCGTTACTTGTCGCCGAGCGCAGCTATTGACTTATTTCGGAGAAGAGGCCGCTGAGAGTTGTGGTAATTGTGACAATTGTCAAAATCCGCCCGTTGCTCGCGATGCGCAAGTCGATGCTCAGAAATTGTTGTCCTGTATTTACCGATGCTCCAAAACCAATGGGTTGGGATTCGGTGCCTCGCACGTCATCAATGTTTTGCGAGGAGAAAACAACGCCAAAGTCTTTGAACGACGTCACGATGAGCTTCCGACTTTCGGAATCGGTCGAGACCATACGATGAAGTACTGGCGTCGTGTGTTGAGACAATTAATTACCAAGCATTACGTCAACGTGAATTACCAAGTGGCCAATGTCTTAACGGTAAGCGAAAAAGCCAAAACCTTGTTGCGTGGGCAAGAGCCCTTTTTCATTCGTGTTGAAGGGGCAAAAAAATTGGCCTCTCAAAAGGTTTTAAATCACGAGGACTTGGATGATGCCGAACAACGGCTTTTCTCACTTCTGAGGCAATGGCGCCGAGAGTGCGCAATGGAAAATGCCATCGCTGCTTATAACATATTTCCGGATGCTACTCTTATCCAAATTGCCAAGCGAAAACCTGAGCAACCCTCGGATTTGGTCGGCATCAGCGGTATAGGAGAAAAGCGCATTGAGCGCTATGGCGATGCTGTTTGTCGCATCGTGAATCGGTGGCGAGAAAATGAGCAAACACTGGCATTTTCTGCCATGTTTTGACAAAGAAAAACCGGCACTGCTAAATGCCGGTTTTTGCTTCTCAATCGCGACCTAGGCGCGGTGAATCTCAGAATTTCTCGGTTTTTGCTTGCGATTGCCAAACACTTTATCGAAGAGATCATTCGGCAAAATACGCAACAATTTAGCCACAATGCCCATTTGCCAAGGGATAGTCGCGTAGCTACGTTTTNNTTTCCATAATGGCTTTGGCGGCCCGTTGGGCAAATTCGTCAGGCGTGAGGATAAAGGGCATCGGGTAGGGGTTGACGTCGGTTAACGGCGTCTTCACAAATCCGGGCGACAAACAAGCAACATGTACGCCGTACTTTTTCATCTCGACACGCAAGCTTTCGCAATACGTAATGACGGCTGATTTACTCGAGCAGTAAGCTTCGGTCCCAGGCATACCGCGAATGCCACCAACGCTACCGATTCCGTCCAAAGTGCCACGTTTTCTGCCGATCATCGGTTCAATAAAGGCGTGGAAAGTTGATGCCATGGCGAAGACGTTCGTGGCATAGACCTTTTCCATCACATCAAGGTCTTCGTAATACTGTGTTTTTACACCAACACTGATGCCAGCATTGGCAATGACGATATCGGCACCGCCCGTGACTTTATCGAATTCGCGGCCGACGGCAATCAAATGATCCCGATCGGTCACATCGCACGGATAGGCATAGTGCTTTTCAGGATTTTCCAGCGTACTGATGATCTCATCAAGAGCTTCTTTTCGACGGGCAACGAGTCCCAAAGTTGCTCCGCGACGGGCAAACTCTCGAGCCAATGCGGCGCCGATTCCGCTGGAAGCTCCCGTGATAAAAACGTTAAGAGACATTTGAGAGCTCCTTAAAAGGGTAATTGCACGTCAGGATCAACTTGCTTGAGTGCTTGGCCGAAACGCTCTTTGATGCGTTCAAGGGCTTCAGGCGTATCGCCTTCCAAGCGAAGTACCACCACCGGTGTTGTGTTGGACGGACGTGCTAAAGCAAAACCGTCTTCCCATTCAACGCGAATACCGTCGATTGTGATCGTGTCGGTAGCATCATCAAAGTGCAATTGTTCTTGCAGGCGTTGCACAAAGCGTTTGTTTTCGCCTTCAGGCAATTGAATGTGTAATTCAGGGGTGTTCACCGCCGTGGGCAACGCTTCAAGAATGGCAGAGGGATTATCGTAACGAGACACGATTTCAAGCAAACGAGCTCCAGCGTATAAACCGTCATCAAAGCCCGGCCAACGTTCGTCATTGAAGAATAAATGGCCGCTCATTTCTCCGGCAAACGGAGCGCCAGTTTCTTTGAGTTTGGCCTTAACTAATGAGTGACCCGTGCGACAAATTGTGGGAATGCCGCCGTGTTCCTTAATCCAAGGCACAAGACGACGCGTGCACTTGACGTCATAAATGATGCGACTGCCCGGATGGCGTTCAAGAATGTCCGCGGCAAAGAGCATGATTTGACGGTCGGGATAGATGATTTCACCCGATTTAGTGACGACACCCAAACGGTCCCCATCGCCGTCAAAAGCCAAGCCCAATTCAACGTCGGTCGTTTTCACCGTCTCGATTAAATCGTTGAGATTGTCAGGTTTACTCGGATCGGGATGGTGGTTGGGGAATGTACCGTCAATGTCGGTAAATAAGGGAACAACTTCGCAACCCAAGCGCTTAAAAAGCTCCATGGCAACCGGACCGGTAACACCATTACCGCAATCGACAGCGACTTTGATTTTACGAGCGAGTTTTACATCACCGGTTACTTTTTGCAGGTAGGGCGTAATGACATCAATTTCCTCAACCTTGCCCTTATGATCAGCTACGTCGATGCCTTGTTCGATAAGAGAGCGCAACGCTTGAATACCCTCGCCGTAAAGCGTGTCTTTGCCCATCATCATTTTGAGCCCGTTATATTGCGGGGGATTATGACTGCCCGTGACGGCGATGCCAGAGCCCGTTTGAGTTAAAAACGTTGCAAAGTAAAGAACAGGAGTCGGTGCCAGGCCAATCGCTTTAACATCAACACCCATGTCCGTGATCCCTTCGATTAGTGCCTCAGAGAGTTTAGGTCCTGAGAGGCGACCGTCACGACCGACGCACAATGCGTTAATGTGGCGTTGGGCTGCGATAGACCCCAGCGCGCGACCGATTTCACGTACGGCCTGAGTCGTTAGCGTTTCGTCAACCACGCCACGAATGTCATAAGCTTTAAAGATACTGGCGTCAACTTGCATGATGTTAATTCCCAGAAGATGTTATCGTTTGGCGCGATTCTTTCGCTCCAAATCAATGAGTTCATTTAAAACAGTGAGAGTTTTTTGATACGAGCCTGCCATATGCGGGGCCGTAAGATACTTGCCGGCAACGCCGATATAAGGCGTGGCATCGAGCTTATAGGCTTGCCAAAGTTCAGAGGCTTGTTGCACACGAAGAGAGACCGAAAAAGATCGGTAGGCATTGTCCCAAGTTTTACGATCAACGCCCTGCGCTTTCAACCACGCATCGAGATCGCTTTCAGCGGTGATTTTCCCGTCAAGCAAATCCTGCCAAAACTGCGGATGCAGATCTTCAAGGCGTCCGAGCGCTTCGAAGGTGTAGTAGATTCTTGATAAAAAGGCTGTAGAAGCGTCCCAGGCAACCGGCACATTATGAACGGTAACGTCTTTAGGCGTTTTTTTTGCCCAGTCATCAAAAAAAGGAGCTAAGCGTTGACAGTGGCCGCACGTGTAAGCAAAGAAGTTCAGAACGTCAATCGTTTCAGTACTTGTTTGCACGGCGGGTTCAACCATGCGGTAACTGGGCTCTTGGTTGGAACCGGTTGTTGCGAAAGCTGTCGTTGTTAATGCGAACGTCAGGCCTAACGCAAGTAATACCCTTCGCATTTGAGCATCCTTTAGCGGTTACGAATGACCATGGCATCGTAGCCTTTTTCAATCAAACGATGTTGTAGGTCATTGGCTTCACGAGCCGTTTCAAAGGGGCCCATGACTACACGGAAAAGCGTCACACCGGCATCCGTAGACTTTGTAACGTCGGCATAAATCCCCAAAAATGCTAAATCGGTACGAATTTTTTCAGCATCCCGTTCGTTACGGAAAGCGCCGGCTTGCACTCGATAGCTTGTTACACTACTTTGAGCGGCATTGGTGGGTTCTTCTGCCGAGCGATGGGCCGTCGGTGCTTCAACAGTCTTAATGGCCGACATAGCCGTGTCAGCGGAGGCTTGTCGAGTCTCATTATCATAGATCACCGTATTGGGATCTTTGCCGTCAAGCTCCGTCACTTCGACGGGAGCTTCTTGCTTTTGTACTTTCTCAACAAAGGGTACCGGAGCACCGGAGATGATCAGGGCAATGACGGCGGCGACGACACAACCCGTTGCGCCGCCGATAAGAAAGCCGGAGAAAAAGGAACTTTTGTTAGAGGCGTTGAACATATTGTCCTACCTATTACATTTTTTCAGGAGCCGATACACCAAGCAGTGCCAAGCCGTTGCGAAGAACTTGCGCCGTAGCCGTCAAAAGGGCCAAGCGAGCGTTACGAACGTCTTCTTCTTCAACGAGCACGCGTTCGGCGTTATAGAAAGCATGGAAGTCACCAGCCAAATCTTTCAGATAGAAGCAAAGTGAGTGCGGAGCACATTCCTTAGCCGCTACCGTCAAAGTTTCCGGATATTCTCCGAGGCGGGCGATTAATGCCATGGCCTGCGGCGTTAAAAGAGCGCTCAAATCGGTTTGGGCCAGCTCAGAGGCTTGTGGAACAACATAACCCTTTTCACGGGCTTGTGCCAGTACCGAGCAAATGCGAGCATGGGCATACTGGAGATAGTAGACCGGATTTTCGTCGGACTGTGCGAGTGCCAGGTCAATATCGAACACAAATTCACTGTCGGCCTTGCGACTCACGAGGAAAAAGCGAGCGGCGTCCCTGCCCACCCAGTTAACAAGATCACGCAGCGTCACGTAAGAACCGGCGCGCTTGCTCATCTTCACTTCTTCGCCGTTTTGAACGACCTTAAGCATCTTGTGAAGCACGTAGACGGGGAATACGTCCGGAATATTCAGCCCCAATTGACGTCCGGCAGTACGTACCCCGATACGAACACGAGCGCAAGTGCCATGGTGGTCAGAGCCTTGAATGTCGATAGCCTTAATAAAGCCGCGTTCAAATTTGCTTAAGTGATAAGCCACGTCGGGCAAGAAATAGGTGTAGGTGCCGTCAGACTTGCGCATGACACGGTCTTTGTCATCTCCGAACTCTTTAAAGTCAGTGGTCTTTAACCACAGAGCGCCATCGGCTTCATAGGTGTGGCCCGATGCTACCAAAGCCTTAACGGTACGCTCGACCAAGCCGTCGGAGTAAAGAGAGCTTTCGAGATAGAAGTTGTCAAAGGCAACGCCCAAAGCGTTAAGGTCGCTGTCTTGTTCGTTTTTGAGATAGCCGACCGAGAATGCTCGGATGTTGTCGTAGTCATTGATGTCACCCGAGGCGGTAATTTCTTGGCCGTCACGCGTGCAGATCGTCTTTTTATCTAAAAAATCGCGGGCGATATCTTTAATGTAAAGGCCTTGATAACCGTTTTCAGGAAATTCAATGGTTTCGCCTTGAAGTTCTTTAGCGCGCAATTGCACAGAATCGGTAAGGGTTTTGATTTGCACACCGGCGTCGTTGTAATAAAACTCTCGGCAGACGTTCCAGCCTTGCGTACGCATTAAGTTGGAGAGTACGTCTCCGAGTGCGCCTTGACGGGCGTGACCGAGGTGTAAAGGTCCTGTGGGATTGGCCGATACGTATTCGATGATAATGCTCTCGCCGGCATGATCTTGGTTTTGACCGAAAGATTCGCCTTCTTTAAGAACGCGGCGCACGGGAGCTGTTTTTGCAGCATCGCTCAAGCGCATATTGATGAAACCGGGGCCAGCAATTTCAAAAGACGCGATCAAATCAGCCGTTTGCGGTTGAGCGTTTAGTGCCGCAATCAGCTCGGTAGCGATTTGGCGGGGATTTTTCTTTAAGGCGCGGGCCAATTGCATGGCGACGTTACAGGCCAAATCTCCGTGGGCGGCCACTTTGGGTCGCTCAAGTAACACCTCGGTTTGTGTCACTCCCATGGTTTCAAGAGCTTGGACAAAGAGGTTTTGTATCGCAACTTTTTGATCGGTCAACATAGTGTTTTACATTCCAATAGCAGTTAATTTCTACGTAGAAAACGCGCACAGTCGTGCGCGCTTTCTTTTCTAGGATCAGAGATCACCTTTAAAAATTTGTGCATAAGCCGAGTGATTATGGATGGACTCAAAGTTCTCCGCCTCGACTCGATAGGCTTCAATGCGAGGGTCAGCATTGACTCGGCCGGCAACATCTCGCACAAGATCTTCCACAAATTTGGGATTTTCGTAAGCGCTCTCGGTGACATACTTTTCATCGACGCGCTTTAAGCGACTCCAGAGATCGCACGAAGCACTCTCTTCGGCAAATCGGATTTGCTCCTCAAGCGACAGATCGCCACAAAGGCGTGCGGCAATTGTGATGTGTGAGCGTTGATTGTGAGCTCCATAGCGAGAAATTTCTTTGCTACAGGGGCAAAGACTCGTCACGGGAACGGTTACAGTCTGGGTCACAAGTGTGCGAGCTGCTTTGTGCTCAACGCTTAGCTTCACGCGATAGTTCATCAAGCTTTCGAGCTCGGAGATGGGCGCGTGCTTTTGCACAAAAAACGGAAATTCGAAATCAATACGTCCGCTTTCGGCTTCCAGTGCCGAGAGCATGGACTGCATGAGTTCGGTGAGTGTTTGACGGTTTAAGGGGGTGGCGTGCTCTTTCAGTAAGCCGAGAAAACGTGACATGTGCGTGCCTTTTTGATGAGCAGGCAAAGAGACGAACATGCCGATCTCTGCCACGGTGGGTTGAACACCGCTGGCACTCTCCACTGTCACGGGCAATTCGAGGCCACGGACACCGACAAAATCGATTTCGATATTACGCGGGTCTGCACTGGATTGAACATCAGGCAGATTTGTATTAGGTAGTGTTTGCATAAGTGAGCGTAATTTTGGCTAAAAAAAGGAAAATTTGCGAACGTTTTCAAAGAAAAAAACAAAAACTATACAGAATTAAATAACTGAATCGAGATCAAAATAAAGGAATTTAAACTTTCTACGGTGTAATTGATTGAATAAAAGGAACTTTTTTTAAACGCAAGAAAGAACAGTGCTTTGTTACAAGTCGAGAGCAATTTTCAGAGAAAAGATACGATTGAATGTGCAAATGTAGATAATTTCCCGTTAAATTAATGATTCGGAAAGTTGTTCTAAAAACATAAAGGAAATACGGTAAGACAATGCCCATTTACATATATCGCAGTGGTGGTTTCGGACAAGGCCCTCAAGGCCCTCAAAACCCGCTCGTTCGCTTTTTAATCAGTTTGGCTGTGCTGGCCGTAGTGGTCGGTTTGGGGATTTTGCTTTTGCCCGTCGTGGGAGTGATTGCATTAATTATTTTGGGATTGATTGCTTTTTTTGTTGTCGGAGGCATCATCTATCGTTGGATTTACGGTAATCCTTGGGATCGTATGCGCGAGCGTGCAGAAGGAATGCGAGTCAATCCGGAATTTAAAACTCCTCGTCAATCCCAACCGACTTATCCCACGGGTAGTCGTGAAGAGGTGAAGATGCGCGTCAGAAATGAGGTTGTTGAAGACGCCGTCGAGGTCAAAGAAAAGCAGTAAGCGAAATTACAGTAGGGGCGAAATCAAATAACACGCCCCTTCTTTCATACGTTCGATAATCGGGCGCTTATACCATTTTGCCAGTGCAATTTGTTCAGAATCTGCTTCGTACTGGTTATTGAGCATGGCAATCTTGCGATTGAATTCACGATCAAACACCAAAAGCATCAACTCGTAATTTAAGTGCATACTACGCATGTCCATGTTGACTGTCCCGAATAAAGAGACTTCGCCGTCAATAATGATGCTCTTGGTATGCAACATGCCTTTTTTATGTAAAAAGATTTTTACGCCAGCTCTTAACAAGTCTTCAAAATAACGCCGAGAGGCGTAATCGACAGGTCGTGAGTCGCTTTTTTCAGCCACAATCAAAAGAACTTTGACGCCTCGTACCGCTGCGTTTTGAAGCGCTAATGCCAAGGCTTCACCCGGCACAAAATAAGGGGTCACGATACGAACTTCTTGCCTGGCGTTATAGATGGCATCGAGAATAATGCGTTGGTTAGCATCATCGTTTGTTGCAGGGCCGGACGGAACAAGCATCACCGTAGCTTGATCAGGGATGTCAAATTCCGGAGGGTTTTTAGCTTTGAATTCGGGCAGTTCGTCATCGGCAACAGACAGTGTTTTCCAGTCAAAGGAAATCAGGTAGTAAAGGCTTGCAACGATTTCACCTTTTGTGCGCACCATGGCATCAATCCATTGACCGACTTTGGCCTCTTTTTTGAAAAAGTGCGGATCTGCCATATTAAGACTGCCGCTATAGCCGATGGATTGATCAATAACGACAACCTTTCGGTGCAAGCGGATGTCAACGCGCGAAAGTAATGCGCTGAAAATGGAGACTGGCAATGCGCTTTCAAGACGAATGCCTTCGTGACGGAACATGGGAGCCCAGTGGCTACTTAAAAATTTCGAAGAGCCGATGGCATCGACAAGAACGTAGCATTTAACACCTCGGCGGGCAGCTCGGATTAAGGCAGCAGAAACATCATCGGCTTTACCGCCGACATCCCAGATATAAAACTCCATAACAATGCAGGAGCGGGCATTGTCAATGTCTTTAACGAGTCGGGTAAGGGTTTCGTCGGCATCGTTTAAAAGTGCAAGGGAGGATTGCTGGGTGAGGGGACAGCGGCTAAGTCTTGTGGCCAGTCGAGACAGCCCTCGCCACTGGAGCGGGGCCATTGCATCGGTGTGCATGAAATGCCTAAAAATCTGACGGCGTTTTCGCATTTCGCGGCGTAGCTTTCTTGCGTGCCATTTTCCAAGCGTTCGTTCGCCCATCAGGAGGTAGAGAATAAAGCCGAAATAGGGCAGAATGACAGTGATTAAAATCCACGCAAAAGAACTCCCC
>DCTK01000109.1 GCA_002329575.1 Sutterella sp. UBA1442
CTACCAACTGAGCTATTCCCGCGTCAAGAAATCCGTATTTTAATCAGGCCCTGGGGGATTTGTCAAGGCCTAATTCCCCTCTTTTTTCGTTAAAAAGCGAACTCACCGTATAAGTGTTTGAGTTCATTGTGAATGAGCCATTCCTTGCGCTGAGCACCCCAACGATATTCCCCGTATGTGCCATCTGCACGAATGATTCGATGGCACGGAACAACAAGTGCAAAGGGGTTATTGGCAATGGCCGTTGCAATGGCTCGAACCGCCCAAGCTTTACCCATGACCGTCGCAAACTCCAAGTAGCTGAAAGTTTTGCCGACAGGCACATGACGAAGAGCTTTCCAAGCACTTAGCTGAAAAGGCGTGCCTGAGACACAAAAACTCAAAGGCTGAGGTTTGTAGCTCATCGCATTTTCCCAAACTTCTGCGGCTACGCGATCATCACGCATGATGTACCAATTGGGCGAATAGGTCTGGATCATCGGATAGCTTAAATCATCCATGTGATCGCCAAAAGCGCACTGTACAAGCCCTAGCGAATGTTTCACCACACCAAAGCAACCGATAGGCGTATCGATAAAGCCGCACAGCAAGGTCCGGCCGTCGTAGTCCGTCTCATCTTTAGAAGGCTCGGGCATTTCAAGCCATTGATCGCGATCTAAAACTGTCGTTGTCATTGTCTAATTTGACTGCGCCCGCTTTATTTTCTTAGCGGGCGCATTACATCATTCATTAAAAGTTCAATGTGCTTTTAGGCCGCCGCACCTTCGCGTTTGGCGTTACCCATCATATGCAACACAATGATGCTTCCGATCAAAATCACCAGCGTTGTACCAAGACTTAACCAGAGGTTAGCGTTGGTAAAGCCAGCGACGGCATAGCCCACAAAAGAAGCAACCGCAACAAGCCAAGCATAAGGAATTTGGGTTGCTACGTGCTCAATATGTGAACACCCGGCCCCGGCTGAAGACAGAATCGTTGTATCCGAAATGGGCGAGCAGTGGTCACCGAAAACGGAACCGGCTAAGGTGGCCGACAAGCTCACAATCACCAAACCCGGATCCAAGGCTTGAGCCACCGGAACGATAATCGGAATCAAAATACCGAATGTCCCCCAAGCGGTACCCGTTGAGAAGGACAAGAAGCTTGCAATTAAGAAAATTGCAGCCGGCAACCAAACGGCCGAGAAGCCACCGTCGGTCACGAGCGATTGCACAAAGATGGGCGTATCCAACAAGTCACGGCAAACGCCGGAAATTGTCCAAGCGAGCACCAAAATAATGTTGGCAGGCAACATCATCTTCATGCCTTCGACCGAACCGTCCATAAAGTCTCGGAAGCTGACGACGCCGCGCGGCACAAATTGCACAAAGGCCACAACCATGGCACCGAAGGACGCCCAAACAAGAGCGCTCGAAGCCGAGCTATTGCCTAAGGACGCCGCAAAGCTGTGATAGGCAGGATCGTCCCCCCAGTAGCCGCCCGAGTACATCAAGCAGAGCACGGCAAAGATAATCAAAGCGGCAATCGGCACGACCATATCCCAAATGGTGCCTTTATCGCTGACGCGTAATTGAGCGTTTTGAGTCGTCACATCACCAATGTCACCCGCTTCAGCACGCTCTTCTGCACGACGCATGGGACCGAAGTCAAGTTTTGTCAAACAAAGCACAAACACCATAACGATGCAGCTAATGGCGTAGAAGTTGTACGGAATCGTGCTCACAAAAGCCGAGAAATCACTTTCAAAGGCACCGGTCGACTTCAAGGAGCTACCCACCGCTGCCGCCCAAGAGGACACCGGAGCGATGATACAAACAGGCGCGGCCATCGAGTCGATGATATAGGCCAATTTAGCGCGCGAGACGCGATAGCTATCGGTGACCGGACGCATCACGGTACCGACCGTTAAGCAGTTAAAGTAGTCATCAATAAAGATGAAGGCACCGAGCCCGCCCGTTGCTAACAAAGAGGAGCGACGCGAACGGATGCGTTTGATGGCCCAGTCGCCATACGCGCGACTGCCGCCAGCAATACTGATCGTATAAACCAAAGAGCCCAACAAGGTGCAGAAAACAAGAATGTTGAAGTCTACCTTGTTGCTCATCAATGAAAACGCTGTTTCCACCGTTCCCATCAGCAAATTGGAATGATTCATGCCAACGGCGTAAATGAACGTGCCCGACATGATGCCAATCAAAAGTGAAGAGATCACTTCCTTCGTGGCCAAGGCCAACACAATGGCAATAACGGGCGGCAAAATCGAAAGCCAACCGGCGTTAAAGGATTCCATATGGTTTGTTCCTAAGAAAATTAAAGGTGAATTGCGGATTTTAACAACTGGAAATGTTTATGTCAGCATTTACCTATAAAGAATTAAACCATATAAAAATAACTTATCAGACCGTGCCCACACACCAGGACAAATTTTTCTGAAATCCAAAGAAAAGGGTCACGTAGACAAAATCCCGTGACCCAAAAAAATTATGCTCAAGGCTTCTGCAATCAGTGCTTAGGCGGCTCCACATACAAATAGGGGCCGGCCGCGCGGATGTAAACGATCATGGAATAAATCGTTAAGAACGCAGCAACGTAAATGAGAATTGTCCCGAGCCAGGACATCGAGATACCAAATAACGGTTCCCAGAAAAGCAACATCGGGATCGCAACCATTTGTGCAATCGCCTTGATCTTTCCAAACCAATTGACTTTCACGCGAGCGGCTGCGCCAACCTTAGCCATCCATTCACGCAGTGCTGTCACCGTAATTTCGCGACCGATGATGATCAACGCCACGAGCATATCAACGCGATTGAAATCCAGTAACACAATCAGCGCAGCGCAAACCATGAGTTTGTCAGCCGAGGTATCCAAGAATGCACCGATGGCACTTTCCATGTTGTATCGTCGGGCGATATAACCGTCAAAGGCATCCGTTAAGGCCGCAATGATAAAAATCGCTGTGCCTAAAACATTTTGCATAAAGGGTGAAAGAATATGGTCCGGAATATAAAACACCCCAATGATTAAGGGAATCAGAGCAATGCGAGCCCACGTCAAAATCATCGGTACATTAATTGAAAGCGGTTTACTCATTTTTATTTTCTACTAGAGTTTGAGGGATCTGACCGTGCAATTGTGCATAAATTCGTTCAGCCAACGTTTGAGATATCCCCTCGATTTTAGCAATATCTTCGAGACTTGCGTTTTTTAATGCACGCATGCCACCGAAACGAGTTAATAATTTTTGACGGCGTTTAGGTCCGATGCCCTCCAAATCCTCCAGTCTGGAGGTATTACGAGTCTTTGCTCGCTTGGCCCTCATGCCTGTGATGGCAAAGCGGTGCGCTTCGTCTCGGATTTCTGCCACAAGCATTAATGCTGGTGACTGAGGTCCAAGCACCAATGGCTCGCGTTCGGGATCCGCAAAAATAAGCGTCTCGAGCCCTACTTTGCGCCCCTCGCCTTTTGCCACCCCCACAATCACGGAGGTATCGAGTCCCAATTCATCGAAAACGCCCTTAGCCATCGCCACTTGTCCTCGGCCGCCGTCAATTAAGACAACGGTAGGCAGTGTTGCCTCGCCTCGGCTGACCGGTAAGTAACGCCTTTCAATAACTTGCCGCATCGCCGCGTAGTCGTCTCCGGGCTCAATTCCCGTAATGTTAAAGCGTCGGTAGAGATTGTGAGCCATGCCGGCCCCCTCATAAACCACGCAAGAGGCTTGCGTGGCTTCTCCTGCCGTGTGACTGATATCAAAGCACTCCATTCGCACCTTCATCCAATCATCATCGGGCACAGTGATATCGAGCACGTCACACAATGCTTTAAGACGCGATAACTGAGAACCTTCTTGCGCCAAATGGCGATCCAAGGCAATCTTGGCATTGGTTTGGCACATGGTAAGCCACTCACGTCTGACACCGGTGGGTTGATGCACGACGGTGACACGACGGCCGGCAATTTCGCTTAACAAGGCTTCAAGGGGCTCTTTTTGAACATCGGCGTCTGTGATGATGAGCGTAGGCACTGGAAGCGTCTCGTAGTGTTGACTGACAAACGCTTCAAAAATTTCCGCCACACTACTCTCCCCATCTTTGGGCACTGCCGGGAAATATGCTCTGTCGCCCAAGTGACGAGAGCCTCTGACCATAGCCAAATTGACACACACATCCGTTGCTCGTGCTTGCACGGCAATGATATCAGCATCGATATCGACAGCGCCTGTTGCCTCGACGGTTTGTCGATGGAGGATATTAGAAAGTGCTGCGATGCGGTCTCTGACGGCTGCGGCCTCTTCAAACTCAAGCTTTTCGGAATGCGCAAGCATTCGTGCTTGAAGTTCTGCGAGTAGTTCTTCGCTTTTGCCATCTAAGAAATCTTCTGCACGGCGCACATCAGCTGCGTAGTCTTCACGCGAAATGTTGCCCACACAGGGCCCTGAGCAACGACCGATTTGAGCCAAAAGACAAACACGGGAGCGATTTTTAAAGACCGAGGCCTCACACGTACGGAGTCGAAAGACGCGTTGAAGCAAGTTGATGGCCTCTTTGACGCTTTGCGCGTTGGGGTACGGTCCATAGAAACGACTTTTCTTATCCACGCCTCCGCGATAGTAAGCCACGCGCGGAAACGCTTCGTGACTGATCTTTAAATAAGGGTAGCTTTTATCGTCACGGAAAAGAATGTTGTATTTGGGCGCTAATGTTTTAATGAGATTATTTTCAAGAAGCAGTGCTTCGGCTTCCGAACGGGTGACGGTTGTCTCCAAGCGAGCAATTTGACTGACCATAATGGCAATGCGGGGGCTTAGGTCATTTTTTTGAAAGTAACTGCTCACTCGACGCTTTAAATCGCGAGCCTTACCGACATATAAGCAACGGTCCTCGGCATCAAAGTACCGATAGACTCCTGGCAATGAGGGTAAGTTTTTGAGTGTCTCTTTGGCATCAAAAGCCATTTTTTCTCCCGCTCGGCTACACTTGTGGCGTCTTATTTTCGATGCCCACATTGTAGTCATGTCTACTCGCTGTTGCACTGCTGATTCTTTGGCATATTCGATCGATATTTTCTGCCGCGTGATCGATAACTTCGGTGACGCAGGCGTACTGTGGCGGCTTGCGCGTGAGATGCGCCGCGAGGGCTTTGCGGTGCGATTAATCATTGACGATACAGCAACACTTGCGCTTTTAGCGGGAAAGGCTCGCGAGACAGCTGTTGAGGCGATTTCTGACGATAAAGACTTAAAAGTGATCCATTGGGAGAAAGCTTGGAGCGATGGGCCCTGCCCGTTAGCGGTTGCGGACATGGTGGTTGAAGGCTTTGCCTGTCGATTGCCGCCTGACTATGAAGGCCGCATCATTGCGCACCAAACCGTGTGGGTCAATATTGATTACTTCACGGCCGAAGATTGGATTGAGGGCTGTCATATGCTTAAGTCCATTCTGCCGTCAACCGGTGCTGAGAAAATCAATTATTTTCCGGGCGTCAGCCGAGCCTCTGGAGGTCTGACCATTGAAAAAGGCTATGAAGCGGCCCGAGAGGCGTTTTTAAGCAGAGTGCCTGCAACGGACGCACTTAAAATCTTTTATTTTTCGTACCCCACGGCCCCCGTCTCTGCGCTTGCCACGCTTTTAGCCAATAGCAAACAAAACATTGAACTGACGTGCTCGGCTTGCGAGGCGGCCCGTACTCTGGCACGCAACGTTGAGAGCGCATCAACGAATAACGTTACGATCAAACAACTGGGATTTGTTCCCCAAAACGGCTTTGATGAACTCATCTGGGCAAGTGACATTGCCTTTATCCGTGGCGAGGACAGTGCTGCGCGCGCAATGCTTGCGGGCGTTCCCTTCATCTGGCAAATCTATCCCCAAGACGATGGCGCACATTGGGTAAAACTTGCCGCATTAACGGACAAAATGCGCTCGCACTTTGATCATCAGCCAGTCTTTGATGCGTGGGAACAATTTCAGCACGACTTTAACGCAGGCCAAATCAACGAAACGGCCTGGCAGAGCATGACTAAAGAGCTTTCGGCTTTAAAGGCGGGTTTTACCCGTTGGGGTGAACACGTCAGAGGCAACGCCAACATTGCCGAGCGTCTTTCACAAATGATTCAAAAACGCTAAAATAACGCGTTTTCGCTAAGAAAGCGAAAAGAAAAACGTTTTTCAGGGAACTCTTTTCCCACATTGATATTACTGTCTTTGACCTCTGAAGCGCCCCGCGCGGGTCGCTACCGCACCGATTGAGCGCTCGGGACAAAGACGCTAACTAGGATACTTTTGAGATGAAAACTGCACAAGAATTGCGCGCCGGTAACGTCGTGATGATCGGCAAGGATCCGATGGTGGTCTTGAAGGCCGAATACTCCAAGAGCGGCCGTAACGCCTCTGTCGTGAAGATGAAGTTGAAGAACCTCTTGACGGGCGCAGGTACCGAAACCGTTTATCGCGCTGACGACAAGTTTGAAGACTTGGTCCTCGAACGCAAGGAAGTGACCTACAGCTACTTTGCCGATCCGCATTATGTTTGGATGGACGAAGAATACAACCAATACGAAGTTGAAGCCGACGTGATGGAAGACGCCATGAAGTACCTCGAAGACGGTATGCCCGCCGAAGTGGTCTTCTACCAAGGCCGCGCCATCAGCGTGGAATTGCCCACGATCTTGGTGCGTAAGGTGGCTTACACGGAACCTGCCGTCAAGGGTGACACCTCCGGTAAAGTCATGAAGCCGGCTCGTTTGGACACGGGCTATGAATTGCAAGTGCCCGCCTTCGTCGAAACCGACGACAAGATCGAAATCGATACACGTACAGGTGAATA
>DCTK01000018.1:0-3082 GCA_002329575.1 Sutterella sp. UBA1442
AAGGCAGTGCTCTACCGCTGAGCTAACCGCGCTTTTCTCAACAAGTGAGAATCGAAATTATACGGAGAAAATCTTCCTTGTCAAATTCGATTTTGGCGATTTTTCTGCGGCTGGCGCACGAGGGATGATTCTACCTGAAACTACACTAGTTTCGCAATGCCTTGATCAGCAACCTCGGCTAAAAAATTCTTGGCAGGACCTTTGCCTACGATCTGCACGTCCGGAGCAATTTCAAGCAAAGGTACCAATACAAAGGCTCTTTGATGCATTCTCGGATGCGGAAGCTCCAAAAAACTGTCGCTACTGACCTTTTGGCCGTAAAGCAATAAATCCAAATCCATTGTTCTGGGCGCATTAACTACCCCGACAGGTCTCACGCGCCCGAACTCTTTCTCCAATTCCAAGAGCCATCGTAAAAGTTCCCGCTCATCTATGACGGTTTTAACCTCAATGACGGCATTTATGTAATCCGGACCGCTCGAATCAATCGGCGCAGTTTTATAAAACGAAGAACACTTCGTCACCGTCACGCCGTCGAATTGTCCAATCCGGCAAACGGCCTCTTCCAGCGTCGCTCTAGCATTACCCAAATTAGCTCCTAACGCAATGTACGCAGTTTCAAGCCTCACCGGAAGTCTCCTTAGCACTTTGCGGTTTACGACGAGTACGGCGGCGACGAGTCGGCTTTGGCGGTAACGACTCGATGTCATTAATTAAAGTCACGCAATCGTCTTCAAGCCTTTCTGAGGGGGCTTCAGGAACCTCAACGGTATTGACAACCTCTTTTTCTTTAGCCGCCGGTAAATCGTCCACCTTCGGAGCCTCATCAAGCACCTTCTCTTGGTTCAGGCTACGTGATGTACGAGGTTTTTGGATTAACGCCGGTTGTTGCTTCGCCTTTTTCGTGACCCGACGCTTGGTCGTTGCAGGCTGAACGACTTGAGGCATTTCTTGCGGCTCAATATCTTCAACATCTTCAACATCTTCAACCCAATCATCCACAATGGTGCTCATGTCACGCATCTGTTGCCAATCATCGGCTTCTTGCATTAATTTTCGCTTCACTTGCGCCTTCGAGGGCTTTTTCGGCTCTCCCTTTTTGGCTTTGCGATTTTTTGCGTTTTCATCGGCTTGCTGACGAATCATTTCCATGCGTTCATCGTCGCCCACTTCCTGAAATTTCGTCCACCAATCCACAATGCTTTTATCAACAAAATCGAGCTGACTGCGAAGAAGCATGAAGTCATACCCAGCTCTAAATTTTGGAATGTGCAATAGTCCCATTGCACTCTTTGAGCCACGACGCAAAAGCTTAATTTGCAAAATCCAAATCGTGAGAATGTCATCGACAAAACGCGCTTGAATTTGCAAGCGAGAACACTGTTGTTGCAATACCTGGCGGCCTGCAGCGGCCATCGCTGGCACTTGTCCTTCACCACGCGCAATGCGTTCATTGAAAATTCGTTGGGTTAAGGGCCAAAGCAATGTGGCAAATAAAAACGACGGAGAAACTTTTTTGCCAATCGCGATACGCTCATCGGTGCGCTTCATTGCAAGAGCCAAGAACTTTTCGCCGTTCGTTTCATTTAATGCTACTTCCAACAAAGGAATCACATGACGGTAAAGATTCAAGGCTCGAAGCCTTTCCATGCACTTAACAGCTTGGCCACATGTCAAAAGCTTAATAGCTTCGTCAAAAAGCCTTGGCTGAGGGACATTTGCCAAAAGCGGTCTTAATTCAGGAATGGGTTCGAGCGTTTTGGGTTCAATGTCGAATTTAAGCTTGGAGGCAATGCGCACAGCTCGCAGCATTCGCACAGGATCTTCTCGATAGCGTTCAGCCGGCTCTCCAATCATACGAACGATGCCTTGCAAAATATCTTGCATGCCGTTGTGATAATCGATTACTTGCTCGGTTGTAGGATCGTAGTAAAGCGCATTGATTGTGAAATCTCGGCGAGCAGCGTCTTCCCACATTTCTCCGAAGACATTGTCACTGACGACTCGCCCGAAGCGGTCCTTTCGAACACCGGCACCTTCCAGAGCCCGAAATGTCGAACATTCAATCACTTCTTTACCAAAGAGCACGTGAACTAATCGGAAACGTTTTCCGATAATGATGGCTCGACGTTGGCAACGTTTAATTTGCTCGGGTGTGGCATCGGTGACTACATCAAAGTCTTTTGGACGCACGCCCAAAAGAAGGTCACGGACAGCTCCGCCAACCACATAGGCTTTGTAGCCTTCTCTTTGTAAGTTACGAATCGTTCGCAGTGCTTCAACGCTGACCTGACGACGATCAATTCCGTGTTCATCACGGTCAATAATTTTTGGGGTGCGGATATAGTGGGAAGGTTCTTGCTTTTTCCCGGGAAAAAGCAACTCTTTTGTGTAATCGAAAAGGTTTTTTAACATTATTGTTCCTTGAGACTTGCACCACGCTCCGAAATCTGACGGGCTCTGCCCGACGACCTTGTCGTTATTGTTGGTTATTGGCGATCCGGATTGGTTGCAAAGCGCATTCTAGCAATACGCAAGGCATTGTGCCGCAATGAAACTAAGATACTATTCTCAGACTACAACTGCTTTGCCAACCACTGCTTTAAAGTCGGCACCGTAATAGCCGCTTTTTTGCGTGCCATCAATTCTCGATCTAGATCGGACAAAAGCCCTGAGAGCACTTTAATATCTCGAGGCAAATGCATTTGGATCCAGTGTTGTGCTTCAGGAGTCAGTTGTAATCCGCGCGCTGCGGCTTGCGCAAGCAACGCTTCACACAATTCTCCCTGCAAGGGCTTAATTTGAAAAACTGCGCCCCAGCCCAAACGAGTGCGCACATCTTCTCGTACAAAATGTTCAGCCGGCGATTTTTTGCCTGTCATCACAAGCGTAGCTTGAGGATGGATACGCACCTCATTAATTAACGCAAAGAGGCGATCCAAACCGTCCTCAGAGAGCGTATCCACATCATCAACCGCGTAACGCGATCGCTGGGGATCAAAGTTTGGCACATCACAATCCCTAAGCCCCATTGCTAGCGCCAAGTGGGTCTTGCCAACTCCCGAGGGTCCCCAAAGATAGA
>DCTK01000018.1:3199-4545 GCA_002329575.1 Sutterella sp. UBA1442
GGTTAACGAACACGGATACGCAAGTGTACCGTCTGATTAATCATTTTTGGACTTTGCTCACCATGACGCAACTCTCTTACGCTTCTGCCGGCGTTGACATTGATGCCGGAGATGAACTCGTAGAACGCATCAAACCGCTTGCCAAGCGTACGATGATCCCCGGAGTTCTCGCCAGTGTCGGCGGTTTCGGGGCTATGTTCGAAATCTCGAAAGACTACAAAAATCCNNGTCCTTGTCACCGGCACTGATGGTGTGGGGACGAAGCTGAAATTAGCCTTCACACTCGGTCGCCACGACACGGTCGGCCAAGACTTGGTCGGCATGAGTGTCAATGACATTTTGGTGCAAGGCGCCAAGAGTCTCTTTTTCCTTGACTACTACGCTTGTGGCAAACTCGATGTGGATGTTGCAGAACGAGTGGTTGCAGGTGTAGCGCGCGGCTGCGAGTTGGCCGGATGCGCTTTAATTGGCGGCGAAACCGCTGAAATGCCCGGCATGTATCCCGAAGGCGAATACGATCTTGCCGGCTTTGCCGTGGGTATCGTTGAAAAAGAAGAAGCCATTGACGGCAAATCAATTGCCGCCGGTGACGTTGTCCTTGGTCTTGCCTCCAGTGGTCCGCACTCCAACGGCTTTTCACTGATTCGCAAAGTCGTCGAAGTCACCAACACGTCTTGGGATATGCCGCTAGACGGTCGAACCTTAGCGGATTGCGTGATGGAACCTACGCGCATTTACGTCAAGCAAGTGCTCAACGTCATGAAGTCCGTCAAAATCAAAGGCATGGCGCACATTACCGGCGGCGGTTTAATTGAAAACGTACCGCGTGTTTTGCCTGACAATACGCGTGCGATCATTCATGCTGACAGCTGGACGCGTCCTGCCGTCTTTGATTGGTTGCAAAAAGCTGGCAATATTGACTCTCATGAAATGCACCGAGTCTTCAATAATGGCATCGGCATGGTAGTGATCGTAGCTGCTGAAGACGCCGATCGTGCGATGGCCGCATTCGAAGCCGAAGGTGAAAAGGTGTTCCGATTGGGCGAAATCGTCACCCGCGNNTCGGTGATCTAACCACTAAAACTGAAAGGTCCGGTTTTCGAACGAAACCGGATCTTTTCTTTTGAGACACAGAAAAATATCTTCACGTAAAGATATTTAGTACAATACCACTACACTTTTCTTTGCTTTCATTTCGGAGTTTTATATGCGCAAAGATAATCCCGCCTTCGTTCCCGATTCCCCCTTCATGCGTCCTATGACCGAAGAACACATGGCCTTTTTCCGTGCCATCCCTAAAACAGAATTGCACTGCCATCTGTTAGGTACGACACGCAAGGAAACCA
>DCTK01000103.1 GCA_002329575.1 Sutterella sp. UBA1442
CCCCACCAAAACATCAAAAACGCCGGCCCGTAAATCACGAATAATTTCCACGCGCTCGACCGTATCAATGTCGGAGTGTAAGTACCGCACCTTAACACCGTTTTCATTTAAAAATTCGGTGAGATCTTCAGCCATGCGCTTGGTCAGTGTTGTCACAAGCACCCTCTGACCTTTGGCCGTACGAATATTAATTTCCGAGAGTACGTCATCGACTTGAGTGCTGGCAGGACGCACGATGACTTCCGGGTCCACTAGCCCCGTGGGACGCACCACTTGCTCGACCACTTGAGAGCTATGCTGCAGTTCATAATCGGCAGGCGTTGCCGAGACAAAGATACTGCGACGCATCTTGTGCTCAAACTCGTCAAAGCGTAACGGACGATTGTCTAATGCAGAAGGCAAACGGAAGCCGTAGAGCACCAGAGTCTCTTTGCGCGATCGGTCCCCTCGATACATGCCGCCCAATTGCCCCATCATGACGTGAGACTCATCGAAAAACATCAAGCAGTCTTTTGGGAGATAGTCAATGAGACATGGTGGCGCCACACCCGGAGCCAATCCGGTTAAGTGACGTGAATAATTTTCAATGCCCTTGCAAAAGCCCACTTGATCGAGCATTTCTAAGTCAAAAAGTGTTCTTTGCTCCAAGCGTTGAGCCTCAACGAGTTTGCCTTCATCCAAGAACCACTTTTTGCGCTCGCGAAGCTCCTGCTTGATGCTTTCAATGGCTCGCACCACTTCATCTCTAGGAGTGACATAGTGGCTAGCGGGATAAATCACAAAACGGGGAACTTTCTGAACGATTTTGCCTGTCAACGGATCAAAGAGCGCGATGGATTCCAACTCATCATCAAAAAGCTCAAACCGCACGGCAAGCTCTGCGTGCTCAGCGGGAAACACGTCAATGGTATCGCCTCTGACTCGGAACGTACCGCGTACAAAATCCATTTCGCTACGCTTATATTGCATGTGCACCAGTTGAGCAATGAACTCTTGACGACTCTTGAGATCGCCGGTGCGCATGATCAGACGCATCTGAGTGTAGCTTTCAGGTTTCCCAATACCGTAAATAGCAGAGACCGTTGCCACAATGACGGTGTCACGTCGCTCAAGAATACTTTTTGTGGCCGACAATCGCATCTGCTCAATATGCTCATTAATTGCCGAGTCTTTTTCGATAAAAAGATCTCGGCTCGGCACGTAGGCTTCGGGCTGATAGTAGTCGTAATAAGAAACAAAGTACTCCACTGCATTATTGGGAAAAAATTCCCGCATTTCGGAGTAAAGTTGTGCGGCCAAGGTCTTGTTGGGAGCCATGATGATAGCCGGAACGCCTTGGCGCGCAATAATATTGGCCATGGTAAACGTCTTTCCCGACCCCGTCACGCCCAAGAGGGTTTGATAAGCAAGACCTGACTCCAACCCATCGTTTAACTCTTCAATGGCTTGGGGCTGGTCGCCTGAGGGCTCGTAAGGAGCGTGCAACTCAAAGGGCGAGCCCGGAAATGTTTTAACGATATCGCTCACGACTATCTCTAATCAAGTACTGAATTTTTATATTAGCGCACAGACCGAAGACAAGAAAGACACTCTGAACTTTTCTTTCAAAACGCCTTGCATTCGTGTCGGTACAATAAGGCTGTTGAACCTTTTTTGGAAAAATAATAGATGAGTCGATATAACGAAATGCAAGATGATCTTGACATGGACGAAGAGTACGATGATCGTCCAAGCAAGTCCCAAATCAAGCGAGAGTTGCAAACACTTCAAGATTTAGGCAAAGAAATGACCCGCTTGGGCGCGGACACGCTCAACAAGATTCCCTTGCCGGAAGATGTAAGAGAAGCGATTGATGAGTACGCCAAAATGCGTTCATTCGGAGCCCAACGTCGACAATTGCAATTAATCGGAAAACGAATGAATGGGCTTGATCCCGTCAAAGTGCGCGCTGCCATTGACATGGCTACAGGTGAGAGTAAAGCAGCCGTGGCGGCCCATCACCGCGCCGAGCGTCTTCGTGACAAACTCATTGCCGAAGATGCTTTTCTGACCGATTTCATTAAAGAGTTCCCGGATGTGAACGTGCAATCGGTGCGTCAAATCATTCGCGCCGCTCGTAAAGAGGCGCAACTGAATAAACCGCCCAAGAGTGCACGCGAGCTTTACCGTCTTATCCATCCGATGGTCAGCCCTCAACTAGATCTGACCAAGGTTGAAGAAGAGGACGAAAATTAAGACTTCGTTTTCGGAGAGTTTTTCATGAGAACTATTTTGTGTTTGATCCCGAAAGGTACTTCCGATTGTCTGGACAGCGGCCTGCAAGAGCTCGGCAAGGTGCGCTATTTGACGAGTAAAGACTCGGACTCGCAAGGCACGTTGGCCGTTGTTTCTCCACTCATTTCCATTAACGAGTCTTTTTTAAGCCGCTTCCCAGCAATCAAAATGATTGCAAGTATTGGTGTTGGATACGACAAAGTCGACCTTGAGTTACTGAAAACGCGAGGCATTGTCATGACAAACGCCGCTAGCTCAACGAGCGATGATGTAGCAGATCTTGCTTGGGCGTTACTGACCAGCATTTCACGCAATGTTGTCCATGCCGACAAAGTGCTCCGAGAAAAACTTCAAGTCAATCTTAATATGGCGCTTGGTCGACGCATCAGTGGTAAGCGCTTGGGAATTGCCGGTTTAGGCCACATCGGGCAAGAAATCGCCCGTCGTGCTGAAGGCTTCAAAATGGCCGTAGGCTACACCAATCTCACGGATGTTAATGTCTCCTATCAGCGCTTTGATTCACTAAAAGAATTGGCCTCTTGGTGCGATTATTTAGTCATTGCCATGCCTGGTGGCAAGGTCAATCGACACTTAGTCAATGCAGAAATTCTTCAAGCTTTAGGTCCTGAAGGCTATCTTGTCAATATCGGTCGAGGCGAAGTCGTAGAAAATGACGCTTTGATTACCGCCTTAGAAAACGGCACGATTGCAGCTGCCGCCCTCGATGTCTACGAAGGAGAGCCTGCGATTGATCCTCGGTTTGCAAGGCTTGACAACCTTATCATGGTACCCCACATAGGAAGTGCTACACATGAAGCCCGCCATGATGCAGGATTGGAAGTACTCAAAAATCTGCATGCGTACTTACAAACGGGGGATGCACCCGATCGCATCGTTTAACAAACAAAGAACGGTCTCGTTAACTTTTGAGATTAACGAGACCGTATCGCTTTTTCTCGGATACTACGATTGCTTTTCTTGCGGGGTTTCTTTATCGGTAGCTCCGCCACCTAAGGTCTTGTAGAGC
>DCTK01000124.1:0-3358 GCA_002329575.1 Sutterella sp. UBA1442
CGGCTTGCTTTCACAAGCCTCTGTCATCAGACAGGGGTGGTTGACAAGAACCTCTTCATTTTGGGTATCCAATTATTGTACCAAGGCATATCAGCAAAAGACGGCTTGTTTTTCTCGCAACTTCAGGGATTTGGAGCAATTTTCAGTACAATTAGCAGGTTAGATTTGTTCAGGTTTTTTGATAATGGATACGCCTCATCAATTACTGCAAGCTTTAGCTCCTCGCTCCATCGCTTTACTCGGCGCCAGTGACCGAGAAGGCTCGCGCGCCAGCGCTTTATGGAAAAGCTTGATTAGCTCGGGCTTTCAAGGCGAACTCTATCCGGTCAACCCAAAATACCGCTTTTTGGGTAATGTCGCGTGTTACAACAAAATCGGCGACATTGATAGTGAGATTGACTTAGCTATTTTGGCAACGCCGGCAGCAATTGCGGAAAAACTTCTAGAAGAAGTCGCTGCCAAAGGCGTTCGTTTTGTCATGCTGGCTCCCGGCGATACAGCCATTACCTCGGCTCCTGCTTGGCAAGCTCATATTGTTAACAAAGCTCGTTCTCTGAAATTGCGCCTCATCGGCACCGACTGTTTAGGGATCATTCGCCCGAGTATCGCCTTAAATGCCAGTTACTGGCAGGGCCTTCCGATGGCCGGCAACGTTGGTTTTGCTTGCCAATCCGGTGTCATCGGCACCACGGTCTTGGCCTCCGCACAGCTCAACCACATCGGCTTTTCTTCCCTTATCAATACGGGCGACGAAATTGACGTCTCAATGGATGAAGTCATTGACTTTTTCGCACAAGACAATCAAACACGCGTCATCGTTGTGCACGCAGAAGGCATTCGCAATCCACGGGAGTTTTTCTCCTCGGTACGTGAAGCAAGCAAACGCAAACCGGTGATTATTCTGCGTGGAGGAAAGAGCATCCAAGCCGGACAACTGTTGGCTAAGCGTATGAGCGTGCCCGCAGGCGATGATCGCGTTTTCAACGCTCTCATTGAAAGAGCCGGTGCCATCCGCGTCTACGGCCTTGAAGATATGCTGGCTGCCATTGAGATGTTCTCTCAGCGCCGCTTACCTCGTGCTAACCGCTTGGGCATTATCAGTAACGGAAGCGGTTTCGGGGTTCTAGCTGCCGATGCTGCTGCCGATGCCGGTGTCAAACTTGCCAATCTCTCTCGAGCCACGACGCAACGCTTGCACGACATTTTCAACAATCCGTTGCCGGTGAATAATCCCATTGACCTTTGGGCCGACGCCGATCCGCGCCGGATCAAATTGTCCGTTGATGCACTCAACCGCGATGAAAATGTTGATGCGATCTTAATCGTGACGGCGCCTACTTTTGCTGCACCGCTCGAGCGCGTTGCAGATGCCATCAGTTACGCCACCGACTCTTCATATAAGCCCATTTTGACGGCCTGGATTGGGGAAACTCAGACCGCCGCTGCAAAACAACGGTTAAAAGATCACCCGATTTCTGTTATGAAAAGTCCCGAAAGCGCCGTCAGGGCATTCTCTTTGATGTGCCGCTATGCGGAAAATCGTCGATTCATTCAAAGTTCCATTCCTACCGGATTGCCGACAATCTCCGCCAATATTGAGGCGGCTCGTCGCATTATTGAAGAAGCGCTGGCTCAGAACTGCTACAGCCTCGATGAGCAACGTACCAAGCGAGTTCTGGCGAGCATCGGCTTAACAACCGCATCTGGGATTTTGGTCACCTCTGCCACAGAAGCAGTCGACGCTGCGAAAACTCTCGGCTTCCCAGTTGTCATGAAAGTAATTGCCGATGGTGTCGAACATAAGAGCAATGTAGGAGGTGTGCGTCTTGATGTGCGCACGGAAAAAGATGCCTACGAATTGGCCAATGCGATGGTTGAAGAAGTCAAGGCTCGCGCCCCGTATGCACGCATTCGCGGCATCTATGTTCAACGCCTCGTTCGAAGTTCATCAGGACGTGAAACACGTATCCATATTCATAATGACTCTCGATTCGGCCCGGTGATTGGATTTGGCGCTGGCGGCCATATGGGAGAGGTTTATCACGACGAAGCACTGCAACTTTTACCGCTGACAGAGCCTCTTGCCCGCGAGTTATTGGAAAAGCCCCAAGTTTCGCAATTTTTAAACGAATTCCGCGGCATGCCCGCTGTAGATAAAGAAACGCTCGTCACGGTTCTTTTGCGCTTATCACGTTTGGTTCGCGACATTCCTGCAATTCGTAACTTGACCATTGACCCGCTTTTAGTCGACGCTGGCGGCGCAATCGTGCTTGACGCCCATATCGGTTTAAGTGACGCCGCTTTGCACCCCGACAACACGGCCTCGCACCTAACGCTTGCTCCGGAACCGGAGTTCGGCAATGCAATCCATACGATTAAAAACGGTACCGTGACACTACGCAGTATGCGGGCTCAAGATTATGACGCCACCCGAGCAATGCTCAAACGTCTGTCGCCGCAATCGGCCTATTTGCGTTTTCACGTCTCTACGACCGACTTAGCACGTGAAAAAGTGGTTGAACTCACCAATCTTGATTACAACCGTGAAATTGCTATTGTCGCCATTGATCAAGAACAGCCCGATGAAATCCGCGGAGTCGCTCGCTTTAAACGCATTAACGGCTCACGCAAGGCCGAATTCGGCATCTTGGTCGAAGATGCGTGGCAAAACCGTGGACTGGCAACACTCTTAATGACCACTTTGATCGAAAAGGCTCGTCAAAACCATATTGACTCCTTAGTCGGCTATGTTATTAAGGGCAATGAAGCTATGTACGCCTTAATGAAACGACTTGGCTTTGTGTATCAAGAGTCTGATCAAGATGGCGATGCCTTTGTTGAATTTACTTTAAATATCCGTTAACACTATGTCCGAGCTCTCTGTCAGTATCGATCACGGCATTTGCCGCATCGGTTTTAATCGCCCCGGTAAACGCAACACGCTTGATGCCGCCACTTGCGTTACGCTTGTGTCCGTTCTGCACGAAGCCATTCAAGATGAAACGGTGCGGTGCGTGGTTTTTACCACCGAGCACGGCGTTTTTTGTGCCGGCACTGACCTACAAGAATCATTAACCCGAAGCGAAGCCACACAAGAAGCTTACAACGCATTAATTGAAGCGCTCGCTGCTTTCGACAAACCGATGCTGGCCGCTGTCACTGGCCCCTGCGTAGGCTTAGGAGTGGCCATCTTATACTTCTGCGACATTGTCTACTGTTCGGAAAAAGCCCTTTTTTCCATGCCCTTCACGGCTTTAGGCTTGACTCCTGAGTTCGGACTTACACACTTAACAGTCGCTAAGGCCGGCATGCAAAAAGCCGCTGAGAAATTACTGCTTAGTGAGCCCATTAATGCCGC
>DCTK01000124.1:3381-11077 GCA_002329575.1 Sutterella sp. UBA1442
CGAACAACTGTTGCAACGTGCGGCTCGTTTCACGCAACTGCCGCCTCAAAGTGTTCGTGCAACGAAACGTCTTTTGCGAATGACACAAGCTTCGCTTCTTCGTTCTGCCATCAATCGAGAACAGGTGGAATTGGTCGAGCGATTGGCTGGAGACGAAGCACGAGAAGCGACTGAAGCATTTGAACAAGGCAGAAAGCCTGACTTCAGCCACAAATAATCTGAGGTGCCATCGTTATGCCTATGATTGAAATTAAAAACGTCAGCAAGTGGTACTCGGAAAACTTCCAAGTATTGAAAAATTGCTCCGCCAGTGTTGATAAGGGGGAGGTTGTCGTCGTTTGCGGCCCTTCGGGTTCCGGGAAATCGACGTTAATTAAAACCGTTAATGCATTAGAACCTTTCCAACAAGGCGAAATTATCGTCAACGGGATCAGTGTCGGCGATCCTAAAACCAATCTGCCNNCAACTGCGCACGCACATCGGCATGGTGTTTCAACACTTTGAGCTCTTCCCTCACCTGTCAATTCTTGACAATTTGACCTTGGCTCAAATGAAAGTCTTGGGCCGCTCAAGAGGCGAGGCCAGTAAGCGTGGACTTGCGTTACTGGATAGAGTGCATCTTTCCAATCACGCTCAAAAGTTCCCTGGTCAACTCTCCGGCGGGCAACAGCAANNAGCAACGGGTTGCCATTGCCCGGGCTTTGGCAATGGATCCGGTGTGTATGCTTTTTGACGAACCGACTTCGGCCCTGGACCCGGAAATGATTAATGAGGTACTCGACGTTATGGGCGAACTTGCCCAAGACGGCATGACAATGATGGTCGTGACCCATGAAATGGGTTTTGCCCGTCGCGTTGCCGATCGAGTTCTTTTTATGGAAGACGGACAAATTCTCGAAGACGCCCCAACGCAAGAATTCTTCACAAGCCCGCGCTCGGAGCGTGCCGTACAGTTCTTGTCCAAGATTCTGAACCACTAACTCTTTGTCGAAAAAGAAAATTTTCTACGCTTTGTCACAATTGACAAAGCGTAGTTTTCTCTTCTCGATGGTAATATGAGCCATCGAAGAACGTTAAATGAAACGACTTTGCTATGAACGAACACGCAAACATTAATGAAAACACGCTTGAGCTGGCCAAAACTGTTCTAAGACGCGAGGCCCAAGCGTTAGAGTTTTTGGCCCAAACGATTGATGACACCTTTTTGAAGGCAGTGCAACTGCTTTTGCACTGCCAAGGTCGTGTGGTGGTCTCAGGCGTGGGTAAAAGCGGCCATATCGGTTGCAAAGTTGCAGCAACCTTTGCCTCAACCGGCACTCCTAGCTTTTTCGTTCACGCCGGCGAAGCCGCGCATGGCGACCTCGGGATGATCACTAGAAATGACGTGGTATTGGCCATCTCTAACTCAGGCACCACTGCCGAGTTACTCACGATCGTCCCCACCATTAAGCGTGAGGGTGCAAAACTCATTGCTATGACAAGTGCTCCGGATAGTGCCCTGGCTCGCTATGCTGACATTCATTTGGATGTGGGCGTTCGCCAAGAGGCCTGCCCCTTAGGCTTGGCGCCAACAACCAGTACAACTGCAACCTTGGCATTGGCCGATGCATTGGCTGTAGCCTGCCTACAAGCCAAGGGCTTCTCGGCCGATGACTTTGCTCGCTCACACCCTGGCGGTGCTCTAGGCCGCAGATTACTTATCCATGTGGCAGACATCATGCGCACAGGTCAAGCAGTCCCCAGCGTCACAACGACTGCCACTGTGCTTGAAGCCGTTCGCGAAATTACTGCCAAACGCATTGGTATGACGGCCATTGTTGATGAAAACAATACCCTCAAGGGAATCTTTACCNNGTGGGAGATATCCGTCACGTCTGTATTGCCGATGTCATGACGCCGAATCCCAAAACCATTGCCAAGGAAGCGCTCGCCGCAGAAGCCGCCCATATTTTGGATAAATCCTTGTGCAATCAATTGCTCATTGTTGATACCGATCAACGCTTAATCGGCGCATTGCACTTGCACGATTTGATGAGTGCTAAGGTGATCTGAATGACGTTAAATGAAAAAGCTCGACAAATTAAGCTTCTGATTTGTGATGTTGATGGTGTACTCACCGACGGCATGATCTATATCGGCAATGAGGGCGAACTGTTTAAAGCCTTCAATGTGAAAGACGGCTTGGGCATTAAGATGCTCTTGGCTAACGGCATTGATGTCGCCATTCTGACGTCTCGAAGCTCTGCGATTTTACAAAAACGAGCCTCTGAACTTGGAATTACGAGCGTCTTACAAGGACAACGAGACAAAGTCAAAGGGCTAGCTGAACTATTAAAAGATCGTCATTTAAAACCCGAGGAAATCGCTTATATCGGAGACGATTTACCCGACTATGCGGTGATTCAAAAGGTGGGGCTTGCTGCCTGTCCTTCTGATGCGGTCGAGGATATTGTTGCGTTGAGCCACTTTAAGAGCCGCTTTGCCGGTGGTAAGGGCGCCGTTCGCGAGTTGGCCGAATTTATCCTCAAGTCTCAAGACAAATGGACCCATACGATCGATACAATGTTCTTGCATCCTGATCCCGATGCCAAGCATCGATATTAAGGACTGAGAAAAGACTTTATGAGAGAACGATTAACCGCCATCATTGCCATTATCTTGCTCGTCTTTTTAATTGGAGCAAGTTACTGGTATGCGATGAAAACATCCTTGGGCACTCTGCGCTATGTGCCCAGCGATAAGTCCCCTGACTTTATCGCAACAGGAGCAACGGTCATCAGCTTTGATGAAAACGGCGTTGCAAAGACTCGCTTGCGTGCAAAGGAATTCCAACATTTCTCTGACGACTCCATGACAATGGTTGAACCGCAAGCCACCACCGTTTCACCAAATGAACCCGTCAGTCATGCGCAAGCCAAAACGGGTTTTACCAATGACGCAGGTGCAACGTTTTTGTTTGAAGGAGATGTGGTTGTTACGCGAGATGCATCGGGATCCAACCCGGCCATCCGTCTTGAAACACAAAGCATGCATGTAGACACGGATACCAATCGCTTTGAGACCGATGACGTTGTTCATATCTACAGCGGTCGAGACAAAGCTGTCGGCACCGGCATGATTTTTGACAACATGCAAAGAACGGTTGAGCTCAGAAGTCGCGTCACTACCGTCATTGAACCTCGCGAAGGCTCCGGTAACCTTCTGCCATCTAGCCGATAGGATTTGGACAGCATGAAAACAACTAAACTTCTTTCCGTCTTAATTGTTGCGGGCCTATTTTGCTCACAGGCGCTGGCATTGACGGGAGACCGCGATAAGCCTATCGAAGTACAAGCCGATCACTTTTTGGGCGACGAGATCAAACAAACTGCTGTTTATACCGGCAACGTACAAGTCGATCAGGGCAGTATGCGATTGACTGGTCAAAAACTCACATTAGTGGAAAAGGCCAACGGCTATCGCACAGGCTCTCTCACGGGTTCTCAGGCGACATTTCGTCAACAACGAGACCCTCGGGCTGCCAATATCAAGGAATGGGTCAAGGGCCGTGCGAACCAAATTCACTATGAGGAGCGCACCGGTATCGTAACGCTGACGGGGAATGCTGTAGTCGAACGTGAAGTCAACGGTGTCGTTCAAGACAGCGCCAAAGGCTCCAAAATTGTTTACGACACCATCCGTTCACGTACAATTATCCAAGGTAGCCAAGGCGGCAGAGCGACAACCGTTATTGCCCCGCGCTCGCGCCAATAGCCAAGAATGATAGGAACCGACCGTGTCGAGTAACGAAACAATCCAAGAACTCAACGATCTGCAACCCCAAGAAGTTTCTGCCGAGATCGCCCCGATTAATACGCTTATTGCAACGGGTCTACGTAAACGCTACGGAAGCCGTTGGGTAGTTAAAGACGTCTCTTTACAAGTTAAAAGCGGTGAAGTTGTAGGCTTACTTGGCCCCAACGGCGCTGGCAAAACAACCACTTTCAATATGGTTGTGGGACTCGTCGTCTCCGATGGCGGAACTATTGAATTAAACGGTCAATCCATTGCTCACCTGCCGATTTATCGGCGCTCTCGTTTGGGCGTTTCATACTTACCGCAGGAGGCTTCCGTTTTCCGTCGCATGACAGTCGAGGAAAATATTCGTGCAATTTTGGAATTGCAAACCGATGAAAACGGTAAACCCTATTCCGAAGATGTCATTAACGATAAACTCGACGCCTTACTCGATGAGTTGCAAATTTCACGTCTTCGCACCAATATGGCAATGAGCCTTTCCGGTGGCGAACGTCGACGCACGGAAATTGCCCGAGCTCTAGCTGCAGAACCGAAATTTATCTTACTTGACGAACCTTTTGCCGGCGTTGACCCCATTGCCGTTATTGAAATTCAACGCATTATCCGCTTCTTAAAGGATCGAAAGATCGGCGTTCTGATCACTGACCACAACGTGCGTGAAACGTTAGGCATTTGCGACCATGCCTATATCATTAGTGACGGTGGGGTACTCGCAAGTGGACATCCGAGCGAAATCGTTCAAGATGAGGCGGTGCGCCGTGTCTATCTTGGCGAAGGCTTCCGCATGTAACTGATCTTTTTTTGTGCCATGAACCGCATCAGCGCCTGTTTGAGTTCATCGAGTGTTCTTTTTATGAACTCGATGCAACGACCGAGTAAAAAACGCGTGTTTGAAGAAGCTAGTCTGCTTTTTCAGCTTGCGGGCGTGCCGCACAATGACGTTTTCGAAGCTCTTTACGCACGCGAAAGACTCGGCAACAACGCCCTCGGCGGTGGCGTTGCGCTTCCTCACTGCCGTATAGAAGGTCTTAAACGACCAATGGCCGTCGTCGTTATTCTCCAACGACCGATTCCCATTGACCCTACACCTTACGACAATAAACCCGTTGATTTATTCTTTTTCCTCATCGTTCCCGAGACAGACAACGATGATGAATTTCTGCCGTTGTTGCGAGAATGCATCGCCATGCTCAAAGATCGAGACTTTGCAGAAAAGCTTCGTCATACGGTCAACGGAGTAGAAGTCTGTTCTCTAATTCTTGATTGGCGTGCCCCGAAACGAATTGATTCAGAGATGATTGAAGATAAGCTCGATAAAGAATGGGATTTACTTAATGAAGAGGTAAAGGCTCATCACTCCGAGCATGACGAAAATAAGTCTCTTGTTGTAGCCGCCGTTGAAAACGAGTCTTAATCGGCGGCTTTCTTGCCGTACAATACAAGCGATTGTTTCTCTTTTGCAGTGTGGGGCAGTGTCATGAAACTCATTATCGTTACCGGTTTATCGGGCTCCGGCAAGTCCGTCGCAATTCGTCAGCTTGAAGACAGCGGCTACTACTGTATTGACAACCTTCCCCTGTCTTTTATTGTTCCTGTAGCCGGTGCGCTTCGCGAAAGCCAAGAATATGTAGCCTTTGCCATTGATGCACGAAGCGATTTCACCCGAGCTCTGGGGCCGGACATCTTACTGAAAGAACTCAAAGCCCAAGGCTGGGACGTTAAGATTTTGTTTTTAACCGCCTCCACCGACGAACTCATCCAGCGCTTCTCAGAAACACGCCGTCGTCACCCATTGACTTTGAAATTAACTGAAAATGGTCAAAAGGTCACACTGTCTGAAGTCATTGAGAAAGAGCGCGAATTGCTGGAAAACTTCACACTTCCCGCTCTGGTGCTCGACACCACGCGTTTACAAAGTAATACGCTTCGCACTTGGGTGAAAGAATTCGCCGACACTCCCCACGCCGATCTCACGCTAACTTTTGAGTCATTTGGCTACAAACACGGGATTCCTGTGGCCGCCGACCTTGTTTTTGACGTACGAAACCTTCCCAATCCCTATTACGATCCGCAATTGCGCCCCTTAACGGGTCGTGATCAGCCGATTATTGACTACATGCAAAGCCAAAGTTCAGTCAATGACATGGTTGCCGATATTGAGCACTTCCTTGAGAAGTGGTTACCAAGTTATAAGGCGACTAACCGACATTACTTAACAGTGGCAATCGGGTGCACAGGCGGACAACATCGCTCGGTCTACGTTGCCGAAACGCTTGCAAAGTATTTCAGTGAACGAAATGAATCGGTCACTTTACGACACCGCATCATTGGACAAAGCAAAAAGCCCGTCAAAGGTATGACTCAAAGCGCTTAATTGAAAAAGTCAGCCAACAAAATTTGCACCGGAGCAGGCATGCCAATTGATGTTCGAGCCTGGCCGTCAAACCATTGACCATCAATGGAGCAAGCTTTCGTGCGAACACGAACGGCCACTGGGTGCATCAACAATCTATAGTGCGAAAAATCATGCACGATGTCGGGCAGTGCTCTGCTATTTCTCACATCAAATCCCCAAGCTCGTACAGTATCTTCACACTCCTCAATTGAGCATTCCCCGTCTATCTGAGGCAATGAAAACAATCCCTGCCACACTCCTTTTTGCTCACGCTTTTGTAAAAACACTTCGTCATCGTTCCAGATCAAACAAAAAACAGCATGCTTTTGTGGGCGTTCACGCCGCTTTTTAGGCCACGGAATCTCTCGTTGCTTGCCTAAAGCGAATGCTTTGCAATCGGCAACAAAGGGGCACTGATCGCAAGACGGACTTCTCGTACAGACCGTTGCTCCCAAATCCATCAACCCCTGGATGTATGCCTCGATATCCTTTTCCGGCAAGAGGCTCTCTGCGAGAGACCAAAGTTCTTTAATCACCGCGGAATCATCGCTTGAGGCTTCTATCCCGAAATAACGCATCAGTACCCGTTTGACATTACCATCTAGGATTGTTTCTTTGGCTGCAAAACTAAATGCTACGATGGCCGCAGCTGTGCTTCGCCCGATACCGGGCAGACTCTCCCAATCCGCACGCGTACGTTTAAATTGCCCTTGCCAATCAGACACAATCATTTGAGCGGCTTTGTGAAGATTTCTCGCGCGCGTGTAGTAACCAAGCCCGGCCCATAACTGCATTACTTCGTCAACATCGGCAGCTGCCAACGCTTGCACCGTTGGAAAACGCAACATAAAACGATCGTAATACTCTCGTACAGTCGTCACCTGCGTTTGCTGCAACATGATTTCTGAAATCCAGCGCGCATATGGATCATTGATCTGCCAAGCTAAGTCATGACGACCGTGCAATTTTTGCCAATCAACCAATGTTTTTGAGAAATTGTGTTTAGAAGCGGTCACTTTCCGAAACAAAACAAAAAAGAATTAACAGTACAATTGTCGCAATCGACCATTATAAGTGTGCTGCTGTTCATATCGTGCACATATTTTTGATACTGATTTATGCCCCAGAAGTTACTGTCTTTGAAAAAAATAGCTCTTACTTTGGCTGTTACGGCCTGTCTCCCGATACAGGCTGCGCAGACGCTTCCTAACGTTGAATTAACGGGCGATCTGCTCTATAAGATTATGGCCTCGGAGTTTGCGCTACGCCGTAACGATCCGGCTACGGCCTTCCAAACCTATATGCACATTGCTCGGATGACAAAAGATCCCCGATTGGCGCAACGAGCCTTTCAAATTGCCGACGGAGCCCGCTCCTACGACAATGCACTTCAGGCGGCTGAACTTTGGAAAAGTATCGACCCTGGCGACTCAGATTCTGAACTGTCTGCCATACTGTCAGAGATGCGTTTAGGCAGACTGACTCCACAACTGTCCGAAAGAG
>DCTK01000073.1:0-12655 GCA_002329575.1 Sutterella sp. UBA1442
TCAGCTTTCTTGCTTTTTTGCCAACATTTCTCTCAAATTGGCAAAGGGATTCGGCTTTTCTTCTTGCTCGTAGTCATCAGACTGTACTTCGGTGATTCCCTCAGGCGAGTCACAATCATCATGTTTGGGAAAAGCCGGCAACGTTAAAATCACTTCTTCTTGCACCCAATCGGCAATATTCAAATGCTCAGAGCCCACCGTAACTTCCCACTCATCGTCTTCATCAACGGGCAATCGATCCGCATCGGCTTCTGTGGCAGCAAACAAAAACGGGACTTCGTTATCAATGTCCACTTGATAGGGTTGCATGCAACGCACGCAACGCATAAAAAGCGTTCCCTTCACAGCTAAAAGCGCCGCAGGTAGTCCCTTAGCTCCCTCAATACCCGTGATTTCAACTTCAAGCTCTGAAGCGAGATCGGGCTCGTGCAAAAACTCACACAGCTCAGGCATCTGCGCAAGCGCAATCTTTGTGTTAATCTTTTGTCGATTTTTCGCAACTGAGTAAATGTCGACAGTCGTACCGGTGAATTTGTCAGACATTGCGCTCCCCTTTTTGAATTGGTTTTAATGCCGTTATGTTACAGAAGAAGTTAATTCTTGGCTCGAGCTCCGTTTACCGTAAAGAGTTGTTGGAGCGTTTGGGGCTACCCTTTTGCTGCGTCAGTGCCGATATTGATGAGACTCGTCATGAGGGCGAGTCTGCCCGAGATCTTTGCGTTCGATTGGCGCGAGAAAAGGCTCTTAAAGTCAGAGAAAGTCACCCTGATGCCGTCATTATCGGCAGTGATCAAGTTGCCGTTTTGGGCGAAACCATCTTGGGTAAACCGCACACTCATGAACGTGCTGTCCAACAAGTTCAAGCCATGCAAGGCCAAACGGTTGAGTTTCTAACGGCACTTTGCGTTTTAGACGAAAAAGGCCAGGCGTTTGAAGCGATGGTGCCTACCACCGTTGTCATGAAAACGCTTAAGCCCGAAACGATTGAAGCCTACCTTCGCCACGAAGAGCCTTATAACTGCGCCGGCAGCGCCAAAATTGAACGCTTAGGGATCGCTTTGATGAAAGAAGTGCGCTCGACTGACCCCACAGCCCTGATCGGACTTCCTCTAATTGAAACGGTTAATTGTCTCGTAAAAGCCGGTGTAGAAGTGCTTCCTGGCTTGGGTGACGAATAATATGGCCACTCTTTATTTATTACCGAATCGCATTGCCGATCGACCGGTCGAAGAAACCATTCCGGCAAAAACACTCGAGGTGCTACGCTCGACTCGATACTTTTTAGCCGAAAACGCTAAAAGTGCAAGAGCGTACTTAAAGGCTGCAGGTCATCCGTTACCGATCGCTGAACTTCATATTGAAGAGATCGGTCATCGACCTGACGTTCAGAAGATTAACAGTTGGCTGACCCCTCTTTCAGAAAATCATGATGTGGCCATTGTCAGCGAATCCGGTTGCCCCGGCATTGCCGACCCAGGCGCTGACATTGTCTCTGTGGCGCAGGCCAGAGGACTCACCGTTAAACCACTGACGGGTCCAAGCTCCGTTTTCTTAGCCCTGATGGCCAGCGGCTTAGACGGACAACATTTCAGATTCTTAGGTTACTTACCGATTAAAGAGCCCGAGCGCTCTGAGGCGCTTTTGGCGGCCGAACGCCAAAGTGCACGAGGCGAAACCCAGATTTTTATTGAAACCCCCTACCGCAACACGACTTTTTTGGAGTTTTTAACTCAAACCCTTCGTAACGATACGCGGATTACGGTTGCTCAAGATTTAACAGGGGATGCTGAATTTGTTAGAACGCGAAGTGCTCAAGACTGGCGAAAAGATCTTCCGACATTAGCCAAAATGCCCACGATCTTTTGCATTTTGGCTCAAAGCCGCAAAGCGACGACAAAAGACACTAAACCGTCACTTAAGCACTTTAAGGGTAAAAAAGAAGGCAGTTTCTGGCGACAAGCCTAATCGAAACGAATTGAAGAAAACAAGACCGTCGTGCCGGGATTGTATTCATCCCAAGAGCACGCCGGATCTCTAATTAAAGCAGTTCATCAACTCCAATCGCGGCGGCCAATTGAGGTACATCATCTACGACAGGAACTTTCCACTTCATGAGTTCGCTCTTGGGGAACGCTCCGTAGCTTACCGCGACCGACGCACATCCGGCATTCTTAGCAAGCCACAAATCATGTTCCGTATCACCAATCATCACCATTTGCGATAAAGGCACGTCACACTCTTGGCTTAACATCTCAAGCATCAAGGGGTTGGGTTTACCGGCACTTTCATCGGCCGTGACACTGGCCTCAAACAGCTCGCCGACACCGGTCTGAGCAAAAACACGATTAAGTCCCTTACGACTTTTCCCGGTTGCCACCGCCAAGCGAAGCCCTGCGGCCTTCATCTTTCTCAACATGTTCTCGAGCCCGGGAAAAATCCCGATCTCTTTTTCTTTCACGAGATAGTACTCGCGATAAGCCTCTTCAAACTGATCGTAGTGATCAAATCGAAAACTGGGCTCAATAGTCAAAATAGCGCTTCGCCAATCAAGTCCAATTACACTACGGGCCACTTTCATGCCCGGATCTTTATAGCCCAAAGCCGTAAAAGCGTGACAAATACCGGCCGCGATCGGCTCCGTTGTATCCATCACAGTCCCATCCCAGTCAAACACAAAAAGATCATATTTGGGCACTAACATGCATCACTTCCTTTCTTATTTTTCAATTGAGCAATCAACTGTGCACATTCCTTCGGTAACGGTGCGGTCACTACCAAAGCCGCTCCGGAGATCGGATGGCTAAAACTCAGACGCCAGGCGTGTAAAAACATTCGCTTAAAAGGAATACCGAGCAAACCTTTAGTTACTGCTTTATTAAATTCATAGTCGCCATACTTCTCATCACCGACCAAAGGATGACCACAGTACTGAGCGTGTACTCGAATTTGGTGCGTACGACCCGTCTTTAAATCAACATTTAAATAAGAGACCGTTTTAAACCGATCAAGTAACTCAAAAATTGTATGGCTGGGCAGGCCCTTGTCCATATCTACACAAACTCGACGCTCCCCGCTTGCGGTCACATACTTATGAAGAGGCACTTTAACGTGTTGACGATCATTAACCCAATCGCCCATCACTAAAGTTTTATAGGACTTATGAACTTTCCCGTCTCGCATCATTTCATGAAGGCGGACAAGAGCCTTACGAGATTTGGCAATGATCATAACTCCACTCGTATCTCTGTCTAATCGGTGAGCGAGTTCCAAAAAGGGTTGATTAGGTCGCGCGGCACGCAATCGTTCAATTAAGCCAAATGCCACACCGGATCCACCGTGCGCGGCCAGTCCTGCCGGTTTATCAACAATTAACAAATGCTCATNNAGTCATCGGCAGCAATCGGAGCGGCTTGCTTTTTTTCTTCCATGCCGACACGAATGGGCGGCACCCGAAGCTCATCGCCTAACTCCAGACGAGTGTCGGCTGAGGCGCGCTTTTTATTAATACGTACTTCACCGGCCCTGACAATACGATAAATGTGACTCTTCGGCACCCCTTTAGCGATACGCATAAGGAAATTATCGAGCCTTTGGCCTTCGGCATCGACTCCGATTTTCACCCATACGACAGCATCCGTTCTAGCTTTAGCAACGGCAGAGTCAACAAAATTCGGAGTTTTTACTGTCAAAGTTGTCATCTTGAATATATAATGTGGAGCGTACTGGGGAAAGGTGCCAAATGTTGTTGGCGGGATTTCCTCAGAGCTTAAAAATCAACATGTGCATTGTAGCCATGTTTTGATCGAAATTTTTGACTGCACGTTAAATTTGACGCTGGCAGTCGCGGCTCCTGACAAGCGCTGCCTTCTCAGGGCTTTTGTGTTGTGTGCAAGAAGGGTTAAAAAGAATTCCCGCTATGACTTGTGAACACAACGAGGCAAAGATTGCGATTGGACGCTCTTTGCCCAACGGCAGCAAACGGTATTAACAATTTGACTACTGCCTTGCTGATGCTCATCGCTCGCAACCAGTAGCGTGTGCCGCCATAATGAAATCCGTGGTCGGTAGGTCCCACCGGGACGGTCGCCAATGTCGACTGATCAGACTTACCTATTGAACGTTAATGTTTTAGACCCATGTGAGGGATTGAGCTCATAGATGCAAAGCCGCTGTTAGGTGCTTTGAATTCGTTCGTTTCGTTGCTCTCCCTACCGCCGACAGATCGATAGTGCGTCCGGCNNAGCTGAGCATTTGCGAAATAACCTTAAAGACAGTTTGAAAAATCGACTAAGATCTGAGGCTTTTGACGCCAAGGTCTATTCGATGTTGCGACAATAGGTGCGCGAAGACCGGATTTCATTTGTAACGGCACCCCAAAATCGGCACGACTGAATGTACACGTTCGGTTATGCCCCGGAGAGTGCTTAAAATGAAGCGAATGCTATTTAACGCCACGCATGCCGAAGAGACACGCGTCGGCATTGTCGATGGGCAAAAACTCATCGATATTGATATCGAGACCGCAGGTCGCGAGCAACGTAAATCTAATATCTACAAGGGTATCGTCACCCGAATTGAACCGAGCCTTGAAGCTTGTTTCGTTAACTACGGCGAAGACCGCCACGGCTTTCTTCCCTTTAAAGAAATCTCCCGCGCTTATTTCAAAGAAGGCGTTGATGTTCGCAGTGCCACGATTCGCGATGCGATTGTCGAAGGTCAAGAACTCATCGTTCAAATTGAAAAAGAAGAACGCGGTAACAAGGGTGCTGCACTGACGACTTTCATTTCGTTAGCGGGCCGTTATCTGGTTTTGATGCCGAACAATCCGCGCGGCGGTGGTGTATCGCGTCGCATCGAAGGCGAAGAACGTCAAGAGTTGCGCGAAACCATGGATCAGTTGAAGTTGCCCTCCGGCATGAGCATCATTGCCCGCACGGCCGGTATCGGACGCACTGTTGAAGAACTTCAATGGGACTTAAACTACCTCTTGAAGCTCTGGGAAGCCATCTCCGAAGCCGCAACGCCTCAATTTGAGTTGCCCGTTGTTCAAAACAATCGTCAAACGATCAAGTACGTGACCGAATCCACAGGACCTCGTGGTGAAGCATTGAAACGCGCCAACCCGGCACCGTTTTTGATTGTTGAAGAAAGCAATCTCGTTATCCGTGCTATTCGCGATTATTTCCACCCGGAAATCGGCGAAATCTTGGTCGATACCGACGAGATTTATGAGCAAGCCCGTCAGTTCATGGCGCATGTCATGCCTGACATGGTGGGTCGTGTAAAGCGTTACCGCGAAGCTACGCCACTTTTCTCGCGCTTTCAAATTGAGCACCAAATCGAAACTGCCTATTCACGCACCGTGCCTTTGCCCTCGGGCGGCGCCATTGTGATCGACCACACCGAAGCACTTGTGGCCGTTGACGTGAACTCGGCTCGTGCAACCCGTGGCTCTGACATTGAAGAGACGGCTTTCAGAACAAACTGCGAAGCTGCCGATGAAGTTGCCCGTCAAATGCGTTTGCGAGACCTCGGCGGTTTGATCGTGATCGACTTTATCGATATGAACGATCCGAAGAATCAACGTGCAGTTGAACAACGTTTGAAAGATGCCTTAAAGTACGACCGTGCACGCGTGCAAATGGCTAAAATCAGCCGTTTCGGCTTGATGGAATTGTCCCGTCAACGTCTGCGCCCTGCCTTGGCTGAAGGCAATCACATTACCTGCCCGCGCTGCAACGGCGTCGGCGTTATCCGTGACACTGAAAGCTGCGCGCTTCAAATCTTGCGAATCCTCGAAGAAGAAGCTATGAAGGAAGGCACGGGAGCCGTCCATGCACAAGTACCTGTGGATGTTGCAAGCTTCCTTTTAAACGAAAAGCGCCGCGACATCGCCAAGATCGAACAACGTCACCGCTTGCCCGTCGTGTTGATTCCCAATACGTTCTTGGAAACGCCGCACTATCACATCGAACGCTTGCGCTACGATGACGAACGCTTGGACGATGAAATCGCCAGCTACAAACGCGCCGAAGAGATTAAGCCTGAAGAATCGGCCGATCCCTATCGCGTGAAAAAGACTGAAGAAAAGCCTGCTACGAAGCGCCAAGAGCCAGTCATCCGTAACTTCATGCCTGAAGTTGCCCCTGAGCATAACGAGGCTGACCGTCTCTTAAACAAGAAAGCAGAGAAAAAAGCCGCTCGTGAAGAAGCCGCCAAGCGCGCTCAAGAGGCTGCTCAACCGAGCCTGATTACGCGTTTGATCAATTTCCTTTTTGGCAAAAAAGAAGAAAACGTAAAGGCTGAGACCGAAGACAAAAAGACTCGCAACAACGATCGTCGTCGCCGCAATCCGCGTGATCGTCGTGAAAAAGACACGACCCGCCGTAGCCGTCGCGACCGTCGCACAACGGATAAAGACGAAGCAAAGACCGAGAAGACAGCTGATGAGTCGACAGTTGCTGATCAGTCCTCTCAAGCAGAAGCTCCTGTGCGTGAATCTCGTGCGAAGGATACTCAAACGAGCCGCCGTCGTTCTCGCCGTCGTCCGAAGAATGAAGAAAACATGGAGCTCTTGCCCGCACCTGAAACCAAGGTTGCGTTGCCCAAGCCCCAAGCTGAGACTGCTGAGGTAGCAGTGCCGCAAGCCGCTGAAAACAAGCAAGTCAAGGTCGAAGCCCCTGTGGTTGAACGAAAGCCCGTGGAAACGACAGCTGTTGAAACCGTAGCTTCCGAAGTGAAGTCAGACGATGACTTTAACTTTGCCACGGATGCCATCGGTGACATTCCGGCCGTTGCTGTACCGGAGCCCGCACCTGTTGCTCAACCCGAGGCAACCGAACGTCGCACTCGTCGTCGCCGCAAGCCGCTTGATCCCGGTGAGAACCTTCGCTTTAGCCGCATTCCGCCGGAAATTGAGGCCGAAGAAATGAACCGTCCGCCCGTGTTCTTGCGCGATGAAATGGAACAAGCAACAAGCACTGTTGCAGTGGAAGCTTTCACGCAAGCCGTTCCGACCGAACACGTCAATGTAGAAAGTCGGATCAGTAACGTGAAGCGTGAGCCCACGGCTCGCCGTCCGAAGGCTCAAGAACCTGCTCAAGAAACGTTAGCTGAGACGACCGTTGGAATGCCGGTTGAAGTCGTTACCGTTACAACCGCTACGGCTGACGTTGCCGAAGTCAAACAGGACGAAGCAGTTGTAACCACAGCTGAAGTCGCCGTTGAAGAAACTGTGGATACGGTTACGGAAGTTGCTGACACGACCGCTCCGGTTGAGCAAGTTGTGACAGAAACAGCTGCTGAACCCCAAGCTGAAGTCTCTGAAGATGCACTGACTCGCTTGACGGCTGGACTTACAGAAGCTTTAGCCGAAAAAGGTCTTGAAGTCGTTCACACGCGAGCAGAGCTCGTTGAACCGCTTGAATACAAACCCGTCATCTACCCGGGCCGTCCTCGCAAGGAACTGCCGCCCTTGGATGACAAACCGTTAATTCAAGTTCACACAACTAAACTCGACTAACTTCCTACATATCGCTCGGACGGGCTAAATGCCCGTCCGAGTCATCCACTCGAAGGCAACGAATGAACCAAAATCAAGAGCTTTACGCTGAGATCATTGAACGCATTGAAAAGATGGAGCGCAACGAGATCAAGCCTGACTCCGTTGAGTGCCAAAAGCTCTTTTTTATGCTTCAGACATTGGTGAGCTCAAACACTCATGACGTTGCCGGCTTAGTTGCGCAAAAGCTCGAAGATAACGGTCACGATCCGAGTACTGTCGCACGATGGCATTTTTTCATCGAAACATTTTCCGGTCACGTCACGTTAGGCAATCGCCGCTACACGTTGCTGATCATTCCGGTAATGGCCGCCAGTGCCTACGGACTCCCGTTTGGTGCAATTCCTGAGGATGTTCTGAAAGTCATTGATCACAATCTTCGAGTGTTAATGCCCAACACGGTCGATCTTTGTATCAATCCGTGTTTCTTAACCCCTGAAGCGTTTGATTATTCCGGTTTTGAGCTCAATCAGAAGATTTCGGAATGGGCTCTTGGAATGCAAAACGGACGCACGTGTTTTATTGAGTCTAATGAAACGCATGAAGAAGCCAATGAGCTTGTTGCCGACATTCGCTTAATTGCAGCGATTATTGCCGAACCCGTCACAAAGCGGCTTCTTCATCTCAACAATTACAAGAGACTGAGCGAAGAACTGTTAAAGGCTCTTCAAAAGCATTTCATTGCCACACGTTTTGAGTTCCCCTTTGCGCTCTCAGAGCAGATGTTGCAATACTTAAAAGAAATCAAGCCGCAAGAATTTTATATGCAGGACTTATTCCTGACCCCGATTGCAGCTCTGACAGAAGCTGGAAAGGCTTTCCGCCACGTTGCGCTTCGCGAAGCGTTGATGAACCTGAAACAGACTTACGAACTCACCAGTGAGAAATTACAAGCAACTGTAGGTGCTTTCTACGAAAACGTGCAAATGGGTGTGATGGGATTGGCGGAGTTTCGAGTAGGCTTTGGTCTACCGGATAAGCCCGAACAAATTGTTCAAGGCATTGCTTGGCCTGTTTTTAATGAGCCGGCGGAAATTGCCTTCGACACATTGACTAAAAGCCTGCGATACCACGGTTTCGTAGAGGGTCAAAACGCTACGGTGTTGCAAGGTGAATCGTTCTTTATGGATGAAGAAGACGAAGAGGTGCTCTATCCCAATGCAACCGGCACGCTCTGTGAGCCTAGTGAACCCGAGATCGAATCAGCAATGGACACGGGTCGCACGCCAAGTAATTTTATTTTGAATTGATTTCAAGTTACCAAAACTCGATGCAGAGTTGGTCAGTTGAAGGCTCTGTATTACTTCCATTTTCTACGTTAGTAAACAACCCGCGACTGACACGGGTTTCCTCGCGGTTCTCTATGAAGTGTTTAATAACCATTATTGCTATGGTTATTAAGCTTTTCTTACCAAAGGATCTTGGGGAAAATTGTGTAGGAAATAGAAATAAAAGAACGTTAGGGGAGTTTCCTTTGTCCCTTAGTTAAAAAAGGGCCTTCATCAGTCACTCCCCTATTTCTTATCAGACTTAACGTTGGAAGACGAACTTGCCGCCCACCATCGTAGCATCCACCTTCACGGTCAGAATCTCATCGGGATCAATCGTGAAGATATCGCGACTTAGCACCACCAAGTCAGCATAGTAGCCCTTAAAGAGACGTCCTTTCACGTTTTCTTCAAAGGAAACGTAGGCGCTTTCAGCCGTATAAGCATCCACGGCATCGTAGATATCAACGCATTCTTCGGTATGGAATCCGGGACGATCCACACCGTCAAGCGTCTTACGCGTGACTGCACAGAAGAGATTATCAATCGGGTTCATATCCTCAATGGGACTATCCGTGCCGTAGCTCGTATGAACACCCAAGTCCTTTAACGTGCGGAAAGCATAGCTCGTGGCCGCCAATTCTTTGCCGACTCGGTCTTCAACAATCTTCGTGTCATAGTGCAAGAAGATCGGTTGAACAAGAGCCAAAATGTCGTTTTTCTTGAAGCGTTCCAATAACGGATAATCCGTGATTTGCACGTGGATAATGCCTAAGCGCAAAGGATTTTGACCATCGTGGCAGAACTTGTCGTAGCAATTGAGAACATTTTCTACGGCAGCATCACCGATAGCATGAATCACAGCACCGCAATTACGCTCCACGGCCATTCCGACCAGCGTATCGAGCTCTTCTTCGGTCAAAGTAGCAATGCCTTGTGTACTCGGATCATCCGCATATGGCTGACGCATCAAAGCCGTACGCGCGCCGAGCGAGCCGTCAACGAAAAGCTTCAACGGTCCGATACGGTTATAAGCATCACCCTGCCCCATCCGATAGCCCTTATCGAAGAAAGCTTGCAAATCATTCTTATTCATAAAGGCAAATTGGTGATAAGCACGAATCGAGCGATCTTCGCCTAAGACTTCTTCAAAGGCTTGAAGCGTTGTTGCCCAATCCTTATTGCGAATATCGGTCGTTTGCACAGAGGTCACGCCGGTTTCGTTAGCATGGCGAATCGCCGTACGAAGTAAACGCTTCTTGAGCTCCAGGCTCTTTTCAGCCAAAAGTACGCGAACTTGAGAACGAGCATTTTCACGGAAAACCCCCGTCAATTCACCGTTTTCAATGTCAATGGCGCCACCGGGATTAGGAGCCGTGTCAACAGTGATACCTGCCATCTCGAGCGCCTTCGTGTTACAGGTCAAGATATGACCACAGGCTCGATCAAAGATGATCGGATGCTCGGTGGAAATCTTGTCCAAATCGTGACGCGTCAAGAGACGATGCTCATCGGTGAAGTAGTCTTGATTCCAACCCATACCGTGAACGACTTCACCGGCAGCGGGACGATTTTCTTCAATGTAGCGACGGCCGCGAGCAATCACTTCTGCGATTGTTGTCACGCCCAAAAGCTTCACGGAGGATAAAAACACACCAGTATTGAATAGATGTTGGTGCGAGTCGTTAAAGCCCGGCACAATGGTGCGACCTTGCGCATCATAGAGTTCGGGCTCAAGCCCTTGAGCGGCTGCACGCACTTCTTCTTCGGTACCTACGGCTGCAATCAATCCGTCATCACCGACTAAAAGAGCTTGAGCGAAACGTTCACGTTCGAGATAAATCTTTGCGTTATGAATTAATGTCGACATCTTCAAAACCTCGATTATTGTTGAGCATCGTTACTGTTTTGTTGAGCTTGAACGGCATCATGAGACTTACGGAAGAAGATTTCATAGATAACCAAGCCCAAGAGCGGGACGATCACGCCGAGTAACACGGTAATCGGGTCATTGATGATCGTATTGGCGATCAAACCGATCATGATGGCGCAGATCAACAACACCGGAATCGGGTAAAACCAAACCTTGTACGGACGTTCCATGTCGGGATACTTCTTGCGAAGAACGATCACACTGAAGAAAGCCATGCCGTGGAAAATCATGCCGCACAGAGCCACGAGGCTTGTCAATTCGCCCAACGTACGCGAGAGAATCAAAACAATGGCCAAGCAGCAAGAAGCCAATTGAGCGTTCATCGGGGTCTTGTAGACCGGATGGAGCTTGCCGAAACTCTTAAAGAAGGCACCGTCACGAGCCATAGCGTAGTACATACGCGGGAATGCCAACACACAGCCGTTAAGAGAGTTGAAGATGGCAAGCACCATGGCCACACCGACGATCACGAGACCGGCAGAACCAAAGAGCGAATTGGCAGCTTCAGTACCCAAGTAGTAGTTGCCGGAATTGACCATCTCGACAATCTTGTCATAAGGCACGACGCGGAAAATCGAGTAGTTAAAGAGAACATAGAGCACCATCACGCCGGTGATTGCCAAAATCAAGGCTAACGGAATGTTGCGGCGCGGGTTCTTGATTTCTTCGGCGATGTTATTCAAATTGGTCCAGCCTTCATAAGCCCACAACGTGGCGATCACGGCAAAACCGATCATGCTCATCAGAGTGCTCCAAGAGGGCATTTCAGCAGGCATGGCGGTCAAATCCGGGCTTTCGGTTCCGAAGAACAAACCGGCAAAAAGGATCAAAAGAATCGGGAACATCTTCAGAATCATGGACCAGCTTTGCAAGCTCGAACCCATACGCACACCGCGAATGTTGATCAACGTTAAGAGCAACACCGTCGAAATAGCGATTACCTTTTGTACCACCGGATCAATCGGGAAGATTGAATTCAGAGCGGCAGCAAAGGCCACAGCCAAGGCAGCGATGGAACCGGGGTTAGACAATGTGAAATTGCCGAAACCACACATAAAGGCGATTCGTTCACCGTAGGCTTCACGCAGATACACGTAGTAGCCACCTGCTCTCGGAATCATAGCGCCGAGCTCGGCAAAGCAAATGCCGCTCATCAACGTCACCAAACCACCGATGAGCCAAACGAGAAGAGCAAGACCCAGGCTCATGCCCGAGCGTTCAAGGACGATGGCACCGATGTAGAAAATACCGGAGCCGATCATGATACCTGCTAAAACGGAGATGCCGCCGAAAAGCGTCACTTCACGACGCATTTCAGTTGATTCACTTTGCAGGCGATTGGCAGCATTAGTTGTCATTATCAGACCTCAAATGTTATCAATGAGTTTTAGGGTAAAAAAAAGTTGCATCCATCGATGCAACGTCCCTATAACTATCCGGTAACGTGGATACACCAGTAGCATTGATGACACCAGTTACAGTGATAATGACAGCTTGCAATCGATAGCTCCTCTGCTTGGGTTTCAAGCAGGAGTCGACGAGATATTCTCCCGGCGCCCAACTGACCTCTTCTACCGAATCGGTCGTTTCGGCAACTTGACCTTTCACACTCTGTCTTCGGGTGTCCCCTCGGAAGCGTTACTCATTCGCGTTGCACCTCTACCAACTTTGGGTTTAATTAAACATCAATAAAAAAATCCTGTAAATAAGTATTTCTNNAAGAGGGAGCGATTTCCCTAACCGCTCCCTCTTAGATAGTCACTTTTGACTATATAAGCCGAAATTAATTGGCTTGCTTGGTCGTAAAGGTAAAGACTCCGTTTTGCGCATCAACCGTCACGACGTCACCGGGTTTGACTTCGCCGGCAAGCATCTTGCGACTGAGTGCATTTA
>DCTK01000073.1:12728-13010 GCA_002329575.1 Sutterella sp. UBA1442
GCAGCATCTGTCACATCAAGCACCATGTCTTGCGCGGCAACGCGAGAAGCAAGCTTCTTTAATTGGATTTGGGCGATGTCTTTAATCACCGCTTCATCCAAAGCATTAAAGACGACGATCTCATCGATACGGTTAACAAATTCCGGGCGGAAATGTGCTCGAACTTGTTGCATCACGGCTGTGCGGATCGTTGACTTATCGGCACCGATCAACTCTTGGATTTCCGACGAACCCAAATTACTCGTCATGATGATGACCGTATTCTTAAAGTCCACCGTGCGG
>DCTK01000082.1 GCA_002329575.1 Sutterella sp. UBA1442
GAAAAGGCACTTTTGCAAATGGCGGCCAGTTTAGCCGAACGCAGTAACCACCCGGTAAGTCTCGCCATTGCCCGATTCGGTGCCGAACATGGCGCTGAGCTATTTGATGTTGATGACTTTTACACCGAGGTCGGCGCCGGTACCGTCGGAACGATTAACGGTGTACAAATGCGACTTTTTAACCAACGGGCTTTTATGAAATCAGGCGGTTATTTAGATGACACTACCGTCGACGAAATCACCCACTATGAAAACGAAGGTTGTAGCGTTGTGGTGATCGGAGACAAGTTCGGCGCCTTGGGCTTTTTAGCTGTAGCCGATACTTTAAGACCGCAAAGTCAAAAAGCGATTGAGAATCTTAAGTCGCTAGGCGTCACGCCGGTTCTTATTACCGGTGATAATCACAAAACGGCACAGCACATGGCACAAGCCGTGGACATTGATGTCGTGCGCTCGGAAATGATGCCTGAAGACAAACTCAAAGAAATTGAAGCGTTGCAAAAGAAAGGGCCTGTGGCCATGGTAGGTGACGGCATTAATGATGCGCCTGCCCTAGCACGCGCAGACATCGGTTTTGCCATGGGTCGACAAGGCTCGGACATTGCTGTTGACGCTGCCGACGTAGCACTGATGGAAGATGATATCGGCAAGATTCCGGTCTTTGTGAAGCTTTCTCGCATCACCCACAACCGCCTTGTGCAAAACATTACGTTTGCGCTTGGTGTGAAGTTTCTTTTCATGGTGCTCACATTTATGGGCTTGTCCACGATGTGGATGGCTGTCTTTGCTGATATCGGAACGTGCCTAATTGTAGTTGCTTGGGGCTTGTCACTTTTGTCAGTCACCAATCGCCTTAGAAACGAAAACTGATTTCGTTGACTCACCTCTTTGATTTCATACGGGCCGGTTAATGCTTAACCGGCTCGATTTTCTTTAAGAATAGTAAATTCGCAAATAATGCTCAACATTGAGCTGAGTCGACTAAGGGATACAAATTAGATTTCGGTTTTCTTTAAAGCTCACTAAGACAATTACCTGAGAAAAGTTACTTGAGAAAAGCCCCCGAAAGCCGTCAAGACTGTCGGGGGCCAAAGAGCGGATCACGAACCTAAAACGTCGGTTATTGTTTCTTGTTAAAAAGCTTTAATGCCGCAAAGAAGATAAAGCCTGCGGCCGTAATTGCCAGTGCGCACAGATAGGCGCTCGTGTAGTCGGGCATCACGCGCATGATGTTCGGGCCGATAATGCCCGCAGCGGAAAAACCGCAGAACATAATGCCGTAATTGACGGAATTAAAGGCCGTACCGAAGGCGTCGGCCGTAAAACCGGGGAAAACACCCAAAAAGGCACCGAAAGCAATGCCCAATGCACAGAAGGCAGCAATAAAGAGCAGTTGATCGCCGGCGCTCACCGCACTTAACGTGAAAAGACCGGCAGCCGAGAATACGAGCGCCAAGCCTAACGTATTTAATCGGCCCATGATGTCGGAGAGATAGCCCGCAACCAAGCGGCCCGACATATTGAAAAAGGCCAACAGGGAGACAACGGTTGCGGCCGCAGCGGCGGTAAAGCCCATTTGCTCGCGGGCAATCGTGGCGGCTTGAGCAAACATCATCATGCCGGCCGTTGCGCCGCACATCAAAAGCGCGATCATCAGGTAGAAGGTGCGCGTCTTGAGCATTTCGCTCCAGGTGTAGTTGCGCGTGGCAATGACTTGCGTTTCCTTGGGCGTCCAGCCCTCGGGACGGAAATTGTCGGGGCAGCGTTCACTTAAAAAACCGCCCGTGACGATAATGACCGCAAAGGCAATGCCGATAATGATCATCGTTTGAGAAATGCCGACGTTGGCGATCAAAACATTGGCAATCGGGGGAATAATGACGGAACATGCGCCGTAGACGGCCGTCGTTAAGCCGCCGATTAAGCCGCGGCGATCCGGGAAAAACTTCACGGCGTTGCTGATCACGCACCCGTAGGTCAGCCCCAAGCCCAAACCGTAGAAAATACCGTAAACCAAAATAAGCGTCTGAACACTTTGGGCCAAGCCCGAGAGCACCAAACCCAGACCGATTAAAGCGCCGCCCATCATGATGACGCGACGGGGGCCGAGTTTATCGTTAAAGTAGCCGCCCAAAATCATCGGAATGGGCGACAGGCCGTTGGCAAGACTGAACGCGGTGGCAAGGTCAGCGGCTGTAAGCGTCGTTTGCGTGATGGCAGCCAGGCGCTCGGCTAAGGGCGCCGCGAAAACACTCCAGGCGTAAATGGAACCCGCGCAAAGGTTGATGAGGCAACCGATGGCAAGCAGGATCCAGCGTTTTTGCGTTAGAGACATGAGAAAAGCTCCAGAAAGATCGATAAGAGACGCTATTATTGAAAAATAACAATTGGATTGAAAGGCAAATTAATCCATAAAAAATGGATAATTTTGCAATATACTGTCGTCAATGCTTTTGGAGTTTGTCGATGGGACGAGAAAACGATATGACTGCATGGCGATTGTTTGCCGAGGCTGCCCGTTGCGGTAGCGTCACGGCGGCTTGTGAAAAACTCAATGAGGATCCGTCAGCCGCGAGTCGGATGTTGCGTGCCTTGGAGCGTGATTTGGGTGTTGAGCTTTTTGATCGAAGCACACGGCCGGCAGGCTTAACCGAGATGGGAGAAAAGGCTTTAAAAGGCGTCGAGCGGCTTTTGAGCGAACACGAGCGGCTTGTGACGCAATTGACAACGGCCGAGGACAGCCTTGAGGGCACGATTCGCGTGGCGATCTACGGTGGCGTTGCCGCCATTCAGATCACGCCCCTTATGGTGCAGTTTCAACAAAGTTTTCCTTATGTGGATTTTGAGATGCATGAGTTGGCCGCGTCGCCTTTGAAGGGCTTTGAGACGACAAGCGGCAGGCGGGCCGATGTGGTGCTCACCTATTCCATGGGCGAAATCGAAGGGGTTAAAGGCTGGCACGTGGGCAATATGCCTTTTATTGCCTGCGCTTCTCCCAATTACATTCGCCGCTTCGGTAGCCCGAAAACGCCTGAGGAGTGTAAAGACCATATTTGTCTCTCAAGCAATGCCTGGCAGGGTAAGCCGAGTGAGTTTTTGCTCAAAGACGGCCGAAAAGAGCCCTTAAGTTGGAAACGCACGCTCTTTTTCCATCAGGTCATGCACGCCAAGCAGGCCCTGGATCTCGGTGCCGGTATCGCGGTGGATATCTCCGCGTTTCATACAATCGGTGACATTGAGGCCGGGCGCCTTGTGCCCGTTCTTGACGGCTGGCACGTGCCCACTCGCGCCTGCAGCACCTATGTGCCCGAAGAGGCTTTGAGATATAAGCGCGTGCGTCATTTCTTAGAGTGGCTGACGCGGCGTCAACGCGAAGAAATCGCACAATTGCAGCAACGCGTTGAAGCGGTTGCCCGCGGCAAGAAAAGCTCTTTCCCGAGTTTGACAGTTTCAGAGCCTTCTATATAGCCCAATCGCTCGATTAGCAGGGCTAGTCGAGCGATCGGGGTGTTTTT
>DCTK01000110.1 GCA_002329575.1 Sutterella sp. UBA1442
GTTTCAGTTGCAACGGCGGCGTGACAAAAGCCTGCCGCGACAGCGATAGCAGAACCAGAGCTCGAGCCACCGGGTGTGAATCGCTCGTTAATGGGGTTGATACCTTGGCCGCCTAATTCTGAATAACCCGGCGGAAGTGTCGTGCTGAGAAAGCCCGCAAGCTCACTCATGGTTGTTTTGCCAAAGGGGGTTGCACCTGCCGCCCTCAGGTTTTTAATGCAGTGAGCGTCTTTAGATTTAAGTGCTTTTAATGCGTAGCTACCCGCCGTGGCTCGAAGGCCCGTGACACCGACATTGTCTTTGACCAAAACGGGCCAGGCACAATCGAGCGGCGGCTCACGCCATTGACTGACAGCGCGCAGGATGTGGTTATAGGCGCGAATGCGTTCATTGATGACTGCAGCACTGGGCAAGGGTCCCTGATAACGATAGTCCATGGCCAAATCCTGATAAAAAGTGTTGCTTCTATTCAGTCTCTCACCGCAAGAGGACAAAATCAAGGGGTTGTGGTCAAAAAAATAAGAAATCGCTTAGATAGCGCTTTTGAATTGCTCGGGGGTGAGGACTTTGCAACCGAAACGCTTCGCTTTACCTCGCGCTTTAAGAACTTTCTTATCTTTTGAAAAAAGAAAGCTCGCTCTGGTTGCTTGAGCCAGCGCGAAAAATTTATCATCGTCAGAATCGCGACAATACGAGTCTTCGCGTAGTGCACCTTCAAATATGGCAGTGTGGTGTAACCAACGTTCGAGCACAAGCTGGCAACCTTCCTCGCTTAACTGAAAATGGGGGCGAGAGAGTACGTCAGCGAGTTCGACTAAAGTGTCAAAATGACCGACAGGGATGATCTCTTCGTTTTCAATGAGTGATTTGATGGGCCTGCAGCTAGGATCGTCAAAATGCCAAAGGTCAAGTGCAATGTTGGTGTCTAAAACACAAAGAGGTTGCGAGAAAGAGCGCTCGAGAGTTCGGGCGCTCTTAATCAATGTTTGGCAGTGGTCAATGACTTGAGTATCGATCACGGAAGATTTACGGCATCAAATCCGCAACGGCACGGGCCTCAGCAATCAATTCATCGCGGGTAGTCGCTAAGCGTGCGTTGACTTCAGGCGTCATTGGCATATTGCGGATGATCTGATAGCGACCCTCGCCCGGACACAAGCACGGGAAGCCGAAAACGAGACCGCGCGGGATGCCGTAACTGCCGTCAGAGGGAACGGCCATCGTGCAGACTTTGCCTTGAGAGCCCAAAATCCAGTCACGCATATGATCGATCGCTGCGCTTGCAGCACTTGCTGCCGATGAGGCTCCGCGGGCCTTAATAATTTGTCCACCTCGCGTGGCGACATTTTTAATGAAGCTTTCTTTCCATGCTTCGTCGAACTGATCATCCACACGGCGACCGTTGTAGCGCAAGAAGCGAATATCCGGATACATCGTGTTGCTGTGATTGCCCCAAACAAAGACTTGTTCAACACCGCCGACGGGTACATTCAGTTTTTCAGCCACGCGGGCCATCGCACGGTTTTGATCCAAGCGCATCATTGCCGAGAAGCATTCAGGCGAAAGGTCAGGGGCATTTCGCATGGCAATTAAGGCATTCGTGTTGCAAGGATTTCCAACCACTAAAACGCGCACGTCGCGTGAGGCGCGATCATTGAGCGCTTTACCTTGTTTACGGAAAATTTCGCCGTTCAGTCGCAACAGATCCGAACGATCCATGCCATCTTTTCTCGGCTGAGCGCCGATTAAAAAGACACACTCAGCACCGTCAAAAAGACTGTATTCATCGTTATAAGCCGTCATGGAGGTCAGAAGCGGAAAAGCGCAGTCGCTTAATTCCATCATTGTGCCTTTAAGTTTTGCACGGCTTTCGGGCGTGTTTCGATCAAGCAGTCTTAACTCAATGGGGCGGTCTTTGCCGAAAAGTTCACCGGAGGCGATTCGAAACAAAATGGCGTAGCCGATGGAGCCGTTGGGGCCTGTGACGGCCACTCGAATGGGTCGAGTCATGGTGGAAGTCCTCCGTGCGAAATNNAAATCAAAAACTGAAATAAATTATACGACCGTGAGAATTTTGCTTGTTATTTGTATCGGAAAAAAAGCGTTTTCACGGCTACAATGCGCATGGTAGATCAAGCACACGTTCATATGCGGACTTCTCTCATGATTAAAGAATTAACGATTACGTTAGCGGCTCTGTTTTGTGTTCATTCGGCCGTGGCTCAAACGCAACCTACACCTGAAGAACTGGGATGGGAAGCCGGCGTTGTGGCCCCAAGCCCCTTGTCGCCCAAGTACGACAATCCCACGTTTAAGACTCGCCAGGAAGCCGAAGACGCTAAGGCGATTGCGCAAGCCGAATTGGAGCGCATCGAAAAGCTTCGTGCCGGTCATATGCACCTGTGTCAATCCAAGCTCTTTGTCAATGATTGCTATGACAACGCCGAGCGTGTTTTACAGAAAAGAAGTCGCATTGCACGTCAATTAATTCGCACGGCGGATCATCAAATTCGTTCTTTTGCTGTTAAAGAACGTCAAGCAGAAGGCGCCAAGCGTGAAGCAAGAATGCCCGCTAAGCGCGCAGAAGTTAAACAGCCCGTGGCTGAAACTGAACAACAAAAAAGCGCTCGTATCGCTCAAGAACAAGCCAATGAGCAAGCTTACGAAGCCAAGGTTCGTGCTCAAGAAGAGCGTGTAGCCAAAATGCAGCAAGAAGCTCAGGAGCGTAAAGCGCGGCGCTTAGAACGTCAAAAAGCACACGAGGCTGAACTCAAAGAACGCCAGGCAGCCCAAGAACGTCAATCTCAGGAACAAGACAAGGGATTGTTCTTCTAATGACAGATCTTCAAGAGGCGATTTCTCAAGTTTTTGCGCCTGACGGAGCACTCACTAAGACTATCGATGGTTTTCAGAGTCGTGCCAGTCAGGTGGAATTTTCATTGGCGGTGGCCAATGCCCTAGAGAATCGACAAAGCGTTGTAGTAGAAGCGGGGACCGGAACCGGGAAAACATTTGCGTATCTGGTACCGGCGCTACTATCGGGTTCCAAAACGATTGTTTCAACGGCCAGTAAAACGCTCCAAGATCAACTTTTCAAAAAAGACATTGGATTAATTTGCAACGCATTAGGGTTGATGGCTGACGTTGCAGTGCTTAAAGGTCGCAATAACTATCTTTGCAAGATGCGGCTTGAAAATCTGCAGTCATTAGGGATGTTGCCCGAAAAAGACAGCTACGTTCGATTGAAAAAAATCATCGATTATGAACGCATGAGTGAAGTCGGTGATATCAATGAAATTGTCGGCGTACCTGACAATGATCCCTTGTGGCCTTGGGTAACAAGCACAAAAGATAACTGCACGGGCAGTAAATGCCCTCACTTTGAAGACTGCTACGTAACACAAGCCCGGCGTCGCGCCAAAGAGGCCGATGTGGTCATTGTCAATCACCATCTTTTTATGGCCGATTTGAGTCTAAAAGATGAAAGTCTCGGGGAGATTTTACCTTCGGCTGATTTAGTGATTGTCGATGAAGCTCATAAGCTAGCTGATGTCGGCATGGACTATTTTTCCAACATGTTTTCGCTCTGGGAGCTCAAAGACTTCTGCGATGAGGGACGCATTTTAGGCCGTGTTTGGGTTAAGTCCGTTGATTGGGATAAAGAATTTGCTGCTGTGCGAGAAGCCTCTTTAGGGATCTTAGAGGCTGTGCATGACTCGTTGGGCTTAGATTACGATACCGAACACAATATCGCTGATATTGAGGGCTTTGCCGAAGCAATGGATGCGCCGATGAAAGCGCTCACAGCTGCTGTGGGTCGCATTGCCGAGGATTTCGCGCAAGTTCAAAACGTCAATGACGAATTGGCGCTGTTTGCTCAACGCGCCTTAGAACTTTATGTCAATGTCCAGGCCTGGGATCGCGTCTTTAAAGAAGCCTCTAAAGTCAAAATCGTCAATGATGTGCCTTCTGTTCTCTGGCTTCGTTTGACCGAGCAAAATGTCACTTTTTCCAATACCCCGCTATCTGTCTCAGGGCATTTCCGCAAGGCCCGAAGCGACATGAATAATGCTTGGGTTTACACGAGCGCCACAATTTCCACGAAAAAGGGTGACGGGAGAGCCGACTTTTCGTATTTTCTGGATCAGTTAGGGCTTGACCCTGAGACAGAAACGCACAGCTGGCAAAGTCCCTTCGATTACAACTATCAGGCCCGATTCTATCTACCCAACGATTTGCCGGGTGTTTTTTCGCCGGATTTTTCTGAAGCTTTGGTTGAAGCCACCTGGCCTTTATTGCAAAAAACGCAGGGCAGAGCCTTCTTTCTTTGTACCAGTTACCGTTCGATGGAGTCCATTGCAGAGTGTTTGCGAGCTCGCATGGGGGCAAACTTTACGCTTTGCGTGCAAGGCGAAAGCGCCAAGACAGAGCTCTTGGAGCGCTTTAAGTCAGCCGATAATGCCGTGCTCGTTGGTTCCATGAGTTTTTGGGAAGGGGTTGATATTAAGGGCGAGTCGTTGCAACTGGTCATTATTGACAAGATGCCCTTCGCGCAATTTGATACACCCTTGGCCAGAGCACGATCGGATTGGTTAAAGAGTCGGGGCAAAAATGCTTTTATGCAATATCAGTTGCCTGAGATGATCACGATGTTGCGCCAAGGTGTTGGACGTTTGATTCGTAGCGAGCGCGATTTCGGTGTCGTGGTGTTCGGTGACAATCGCATTGTGGAGAAGTCCTATGGGCGCATTGTCATGGATAGTTTGCCGCCCATGATTAGAACCCGAGACTTCGGACGGGTGTATTCGTTTTTGGATAATCCCGATGAAGCGTACTAAGTTAAGAAAAAGCTCGAGACTGTGATCTCGAGCTTTTAGCCTTGAAAGTCTTAAAGATTAACGTTCGCGATTTTGGTTTAAGTCAATCACGCGGCGTACGTCGGCTTGTAATTCAGTAATGCCAAGTTGTTCGTAGCAATCTTCAATAAGTTTTAAAGCGTCGTCAGAATAAGGCGTTTGTTGGAATTCACGAACAACACCTTGAGCGCGCTCAATGGCTGCTACGTAGGCATGGCGATCGTAGTAAAAACGAGCCACCTTCAATTCGTTATAGGCTTGAGCCAAAACCAATTCATGCATACGGCGACGCGCTTCGTGAGCGTAGCGAGAGTTGGGGAATCGTTCGACGATTTCCTTAAACGTGTCAAAAGCGGTACGAGCCGCATCGGCGTCGCGTTCATACACTTCGTTCGTTAAAATAGCCGACAGGAACGAATCACGTTGGTTGAGCGTTGCCAGTGCTTTCAAATAGAGCACATAGTCGCTATTGGCATGGTTGGGGTATTGACGCAAGAATCGATCGCACGTTTGTACACATTGAGCCGCTTCACCGTCACGCCAATAGGCATAAGCGCTTTCAATTTGTGCTTGTTGCGCATAACGGCCGAACGGATAACGGCTTTCAAGTTTTGTGTAATAATCTTGCGCTCTCGTCCAGTCGGAGTTTTCAACGGTATCGCGAGCTTCGTTGTACAGACGATCAGCGTCCCAATCTGCCGTGATATCGGTTTCGATGGTCGAGCAGCCGGCCGTGACGGCGGCGACTAAGCAGGCCAGTAAGCCTGCACGTGCGCGTTTGCGCAATTGATGTAAAGTTACAGCCATTGATGTTTTCTTTATAAAAACCAATCAGTCGATTGGCCGATTATACCGTTAGGAGAAAGACTCGCTCAAGTCGCATTTGGGTTATTTTCAACTATCGGTGTGGTTTTAGGATGTTTTATGTCGTTAAATAATAACGAAGATGCTTTAAGTTTTGTGGTTCCTGAGGATAAGCTCGGTGAGCGACTCGATAAAGTTCTTGCTGAATTAATGCCGCAAATTTCACGCGCAAGGCTTCAAACGTGGATTGAAGACGGGGCGGTGGTCGTCAATGATGAAGTTGCCACAAAAGTGCGTCAAAAAGTATCCGCAGGCGATGAAATTGAAGTCACGGCCCAACCCAGTCCTCAGGAATTGGCTTTTCAGCCCGCTGACATTGATGTTGATGTTGTCTATGAAGATGACACGATCATGGTGGTCAATAAACCTGCCGGTCTTGTTGTGCATCCGGCTGCCGGTCACTGGAACGACACGTTGTTAAATGGACTTCTCAATCGCAATCCTGAATTGCGAGTCTTACCTCGAGCCGGCATTGTCCACCGACTTGACCGTGACACAACGGGTTTAATGGTGATTGCCAAGACTGTTGAAGCCCAAACGGATTTAATCCGACAACTGCAAGCAAGAACCGTTAAACGAGAATATTGGGCCTTGGCTTACGGTAAAGCACCCGAAGCTGGCTTTATTGATGAGCCGTTGATGCGAGATCCGAGAGCTCCGATGCGTTTTTGTGTAGGCTCAGGTGCTCGTAGTAAAGAAGCTAAAACGCATGTCAGACTCGTCGATATGACAAGTGTCGATGGTGTGGGCTCAGTTCCTTTAAGTGTTTCTTGGGTGGCGTGTCGCTTGGATACCGGTCGTACGCATCAAATCCGCGTACATATGCGGTGGGCTGGGCTACCCTTGGTGGGCGATCCTGTCTATAAGGGTAAAATAGCGAAATTACCGGAAGGAAGCCTTTTGGCAAATATTAAACGTCAAGCATTACATGCTTCTCGTTTAGGGTTGGTGCATCCTGAAACCAAAGAGCCGATGCAATGGTTTGTACCGCCTCCTGAAGACTTATATCAACTCATGCAAGCCTTGGGTTTTGAAGGCTTAGATGAGCCCGTGACCGTTTTTGATTGATTTAACAAATTATGATTGACGATACTGAAAAGCCTGCATTAGCGATTTTGCAACCCGATTGGGATGACATTTGTCCCGATAATGTCGATGCATTGATGACGTTGCGTGCCGGAGGCGTCTCCTCGGGCCCCTATGGGGATGTCAACGGCATCGGTGGCTTTAACGTCGGCGCTTACGTCTCTGATGTCGATTTCTGCGTCAAAATGAATCGCACATTGGCGGCTCAATTGGTGCCATCTGATCCCAAGTGGTTAAAACAAGTGCACGGCACGCGTGTTGTGGATGCTGAAGGGGCTCAACCTGAGGAAGAGGCCGATGCAAGCGTCTCAATTACCCCGGGCGTAGTATGTGTGGTACAAGTGGCAGACTGTCTGCCGGTGCTCATTGCAGAGAAAAAGGGTCGCGCAGTCGCCGCCGTGCATTGCGGTTGGAGAAGTTTGGCCGACGGCATTTTGCCAGTAACGTTAAAGCGTATGCGTGAGCGGCTCGGTGATGAGACCGCTCAGTTTATTGCTTGGTTGGGGCCGAGAATTGGCGATGAGAGCTTTGAAACAGGCCAGGAAGTTCTGGATGCTATGCAAAAGACGATTCCCGGAGCCGAAACCGCCTTTAAGTCAAAGGATGATGGGAAGTTTCTTTGCTCGTTAACTCAATTGGCCACGATGGCGTTAAACGCACAAGGCGTAACGGATATCGTTACGGCGCGGCATGACACCTATTCCAATCCTGAGCTCTTTTACAGCTATCGTCGTGATACGACTTGCGGTCGCCACGCAGTCATGATTTGGATTCAAGAAGGTTAATCAAATGACTCAATCGTCTGCACGTATCGGCATTGTCTCGATGGGTTGTCCCAAAGCGTTGGTCGACAGCGAACGCATTATTACGCAACTGCGCGCTGAAGGCTATGACATTGTCGGCGACTATGAATCGGCCGATCTGGTGATCGTTAACACATGCGGCTTTTTAAATGAAGCGGTGGCTGAAAGCGTGCAGGCGATCGAAGAAGCCATGCAGGAAAACGGTCGAGTGATCGTTACGGGATGCTTGGGCGCTAAAAAGCGTTTAGACGGCTCAATGTATCTCAATGACGTTTGTCCCGATGTTCTAGGCATCACGGGCCCTGGCGAATTCGACAAAGTCTACGATCTCGTGCACCGTCATTTACCGCAACCGCACTCGCCATACTTTGACTTGATGCCCTNNCCGCCGCACTATGCTTATTTGAAGATTAGTGAAGGATGCAATCACGGTTGCACGTTTTGCATCATTCCGCAGTTGCGCGGCCCCTTGGAAAGCCGTCCGATCGGAGAAGTTTTGCGAGAGGCTGAGCGGCTTCGTGAGGCCGGTGTTAAAGAATTGATGGTGATCAGTCAGGACACTTCGGCCTATGGCCTTGATAAGCGCTATGCGATTGACTTTAACGATCATGGTAAAGCCATGAGAACCAAGCTCTATGACTTGGCGCGTGAATTAGGTGACATGGGCATGTGGATTCGCCTTCACTATGTCTATCCTTACCCGCATGTTGATCAAGTCGTGGAATTGATGGCTGAAGGGAAAATCTTGCCTTACTTGGATATTCCCTTCCAACATGCTCATCCTCGTGTGCTTAAAGCCATGNNCCCGCCGCCACTGAAAAGACGCTCGAAAGAATTAAGGCTTGGCGAAAGATTTGTCCCGACTTGACGATCCGTTCGACTTTCATTGCCGGGTTCCCGGGGGAAACGGAAGACGAGTTTGAGTACCTGTTGGACTTTTTAAAAGAAGCCCAATTGGATCGCGTGGGGTGCTTTGCCTATTCTCCCATTGAAGGGGCGGCAGCCAATGCTTTGCCCGGGGCGTTGCCTGACGAAGTTCGTGAGGAGCGTCGTGACCGATTCATGGCGGAACAGTCAGAGATTTCTTATGAGCGCATGCGTGCCAANNTGTAGCCATCGGACGCACAACGGCCGACGCTCCCGAGATTGACGGCATTATTTATGTGACAACCGATCGACACCTTGAGCCCGGTGATATTGTTAATGTACGAGTGACCGATAACCAAGACTATGACTTGATCGGCCGTGAAGTGCTCGATCAGTAGCGTAGTGAGGACTACTTCATGGCCATTCGAACTAAAACCAAACGCACGATTAAACGCGTGTTGATCGGCTTGGCGGCGGTTTTTTGTTTGATTGAGGGCTACTACATCGGACAAGTGCTCTATTACTCCAAAGCTGATATTACGACTTCGGCTTATATCGAAAGCGAACGCGAACGGTTGGGTAAAGTAACGGTTCGTCCTGTTCCCTTGTCACGCGTTTCCAATAACATGATTCGTGCCGTGATCGCCGCCGAAGATGTGAATTTTTTAGACCACAATGGCATTGAGTGGAAGGCACTGCAAACGGCTTTTATCAGCAATGTGTTAGAAGGTGAGGCGGCTCCCGGTGGCTCGACGATTACGCAGCAGTTGGTGAAAAATCTCTTTTTGTCTCACAAGAAAAGCTATATCCGTAAGGCGCAGGAAATTGTTTTAGCCAAAGTGATGGAAGCAACTTGGAGTAAGGGACGGATCTTGCAAACCTATCTTAATGTTGCAGAGTTCGGTCAAGGGATTTTTGGTGTAGAAGCTGCAGCACGGCACTATTACGGACAAAGAGCATCTACTTTAAATCATTGGCAGAGCCTTTGGTTGGCTTGCATTCTGAGCAATCCTCGCTATTACGAAAAGCGGGGGTCGACACGTTGGTTGGAAATTCGTATGCGGCGCGTCAGTCGTGCAATGACTTTCCCGGAAGTCTATCGAGTTAACAATCGCCTGAAATAGCGATTAATGAACGTACCCGTCACGCACTCGTTTGTTTCTGATAGCGCTTAGAGAAAACAAATAGCATCAAAGAGCCGTACACCGCAAATTGCAAAAGACTTGCACCGACTAGGTGGGCAATCTGAGAAAGAGAAGCGCCTTCTTGGCTCGCAAAAACAAGAGCTTGGCAAGCCGGTGTTGTGGGAATCATCCAAGCAAAAGGAATCACCCAAGCAGCAAAATTTTCCATCGGAAAGACAAGCCCGCATAAAAAGACTGAAGGGGCAGAAGCGAGCACTAAAGCCGGCGCATAACGGTATGTACCGACTAAAAGTGTCAGAAGCATTGCTAAAGAGGATACCGAAAGCGCAAAGGCAAAAAGTGCAGCCACTGTCGCGCCGGCATCCATGAATGTCGGCATTCCGAGTAGCGTAAGGCCTAAAGTTTCCAAAAAGAGTCCCCAGAAAAAGGCAATGAGGGTAAAGCCGGTAAATACGGCTAAGAGGCCTCCTTTAGATTTAAAGGCTTCGGTAATAAATGCCGGTTTTTCTTTTGAATCCAGCCACTGACCGAGAGCAATGCCGATACCGAAAAACATTACGGCTTGAACAATCACAACAGCCACAAGCGGAACCGTGTAGTAGCCATAACCGCCGACATTGTTAAAGAGGTCTTGAGAGACCATTGTGGGAGCGGCCTGACTCATGGATTTGGCAACTGTTGGGTTAAGACCTTTGTGGACCAGTCGGGAGACGACTTCAACGGTATTTTCTTCGGCCACGATCGTCAAAAGGGAACTAGAAACCGCGCGACCTTTAACGGGCAATGCGCCGTTACTGAACACGTGAACGGCTACGGGCTCCCCACGCTCAAGATCTCGTGAAAATTCCTCGCCGATGACCACAATCGCATCAACTTCACNNTTCACTTCGAGCAAAAAGATCTTTAGCCTCTTGGTAGTCCGGTGTAATGAGTCGAGCATCAACGGTTTGCGCGCTCAGAATTTTATTGACAAAGTCCCGCGAGCGTTGTGTTTGATCCATATCGACGACAGCCGTCGGGATACGTACGATGATTTGGTTCTCGTAAGGCAGTGCATAAAAAACGAGATAAAAGAGCGAAGCAATGGCAAAGATCAAAAACGTATCGCGTGAGCCGACGGCGTTTTTGATCGTGTAAAGGACAGTCTTGAGGAAACCGGTCATTTCCGAGCCTCCTGCCATTCAGTAAAAATGGCCACGCGAACACTGTTTCGGAAAAGCCAATAGCCAATGCCCACCCAAATCAAGGCAAACACACAAAGTTTGCCCAGCGTCAGAAGCGTCACTGACAGGGGACTGTCAAGCATCCATACTTGCCCTTGGAACGCAAAATAGTGTTTAAAGGGAAAGCAGGCTGCCAACCACGTCACCCAGCCGTCCATGGCATCCAACGGATATGAAAATCCCGTATAAGGGAAGATCGGTGCAATATAGCCCGTAGCCACACTGACCGCAATGATGGGACTAAAGCGCGCAAATAAACCGATCAAGAACATGGGCAACGTGCACATAACCGCCATGAATACGGCAAAGCCTGCAAACCACAGTAGAAGACTGCCTTGAGCAAACCAACCGAAATAGCCGGTTAAAAGGACAATAAAGACAATGCCCAAGCTCGTGAAATAAGCCCACCAAGGTAAGGCCGTCCCGATGTATGCCCCCAATGGTCCGCCTCCGGTTTTGCACCATTTTCGAATGGATTTGTCATGCCAGCGACCGATGATGCGCATAACCAATGCCAGGGTAACGGCTAAATGCAAAATCCCGGGAATAAGAGTCGGAAGAATGTAGGCCTGGAAGTTAAAGGCAATGTTGCCGAGCGTGACGGAGTGCACAACAATGGCTTTAGTCGCACGGTCGGCTTGCTTTGAGGTCATGCCTGTGACTCGAGCTAACTTTTGTAGGCTCTCAGTCTGAAAACTTAAAAGAGCCTGTTTAATGTCTAGCTCCAGACTGACCGCAATGGCGTAAATCGTTTTAGGGAAAAAGAGCTCGAGAGCCGCTCCATCGGGTTTGCCGGAAGTGGCCTTCCAATCGTTGGGAACGACAATGTAGGCATAGATATCGCCCTCAAGCAATGCGTCTTTTGCTGAATCAACATCGGGCATTGAGACAAGGGCAACCGAGGGAAGAGCATCAAGTTTGACTTCAAGCTCCAATGCATCGGGATGCTCGTCCAGATTGACGATGCCGACGGGGAGATCGCGCATGATGCCATGCGCAAAAAGACCGAACAAAAGCGCGCACCAGATAACCGGTGTGACCACATACATCAAAAGTGTCCACCGATCCTGAAGGATCGATTGCACTTCCTGATAGGCGCTTGCGAGAATGCCCGGCCGTTTCATAAAAACTAATCTACGTTAGCGGTGAACGATGACACTCATGCCCGGACGTAAATCGGGAACGGCGCTGACCGGTCGGGCTCGCACTTCAAAAGTCTTTAAATCAAAGCCTGTGCTCTGGCGCGTTGCTCGCCAAGTGGCGTATTCACCGCGAGCATTAATGAAGTAGACTTCAAAAGCCACATCTTTACGACCCAAGGCAGGGATTTCAGCCTTAAGTTGCGTCCCTTTTTTAATCTCAGGCATGGCGTCTTCGCGTACGTTGAAAACCACCCATTGGTCGGTCAGATCCACGAGACTGACAAGGGCAACGCCGGCTGCGGCAATTTCACCTTCTTCAACGAAAATGCGAGAGACTTCTGCGGCCAAAGGCGCCGTGACGTTTTTCTCATCAACAATCGTTTGCACTTGCTCGACACCACCTGCGGCTTGTTGAGAAAGTGCACTGGCAGCCGTTTTTTCTTGAGCTCTTGCTCCGGTTACAGCAATGTCATATTGTTCGCGAGCCATGGCGAGCATTTGATCTGCGCTTTGCTTTTGCGCCAACGCTTCATCAAACTTTTGCTTGGAAACGAGTCCGTCTTTGTAAAGACTTCTGACGCGATTGTAGGTCTTGGTGGCTAATTGAGCACCTGCCTGCGCGCGTTGCATTTGAGCTTTAGCCGCACGGATTTCTTGAGGACGAGCGCCTTCATCAACGAGACTGCTTTTAGCCGCGGCGGCTTCTTGCAGAGCTCTGACTTCTTTGAGCTTGGCTTCAACTTCAGGAATATCTAAAACAAGCAACAATTGATCGGCCGTGACGTTATCGCCTTCACGGACTTTGAGGGCTTCAACGCGACCTGTGACTTTGGCGGCAACGTCGACAGTTTTTGCTTGCATCATGCCGTACAAGGGTTCTTTAGCGGGATGTTTAGCCAGCCAAACGCCCACCGCAACGGCAGCGACTGCACAGACGGCAGCTCCGATTAATAAGGGTTTACGGTTTTGAAGAGTAGTGTTGGTCATGGCGTCACAAATACGGTTTTCGGATTATTAAAAGCGTCGGCAAAGCTGACCATTTGGCCGCTTGNNCAGTAAGCTGTAGGCAACGACAAATCGATACGCGGCAACTGAGCGGGCTACTTGAGCGGCAATCAGTTTATTGCGAGCATCGTTGAGATCATCAACGGTTGCAAGGCCTTCGGAAAAACTGCGCTCATGCAATCGAACGTTTTCTTTAGCAAGCTCAATGGCGTTAGTTGTCAGTTCAAACTGCTCAAGCGCCTCTTGAGAGCGTAGCCAAGCAATTTCAACGGCTTTATCCNNCTTTGTGCCGCACTGGCTTTATCAACTAAAGCATGGGCGCTACCTACGCGAGCCGAACGGTCTCGGTTGTCCCAAAGCGTAAAGGTGACACCAATGCCGGCAATCCAATCAGGCTCGGTAATGGTTAAATAGTGATCAATAAAGTTGTATTGACCGAAGAGGTAAACCTGCGGATGAAAAGAGCTCTTGGCGGCTTTAACCCCCATTAAAGCTTGTTCTCGTTGCGATTCAATTTCACGCAAAACGGGGCTGTGCGCTTGTGCAAGGTTTTGCCACAAAGCCAGAGTCTTTAAGTCGGAGAGCACAAAAATGGGAGTTGAGAGTTGTGCGGGCACCGGTTCGCGCAAAAGTTCCGAAAGCTCTCGCTCGGCAACCTTTAAATCCGTTTGGGATTGAACAAGTTCCCGTTCAGCAGTATCGAGATTGACCTCAGCATTCATGCGCTCAATTTTTGCAATCATCCCAACTTTTTCAAATCGCTTGGCACGTGCTAGATCTCGCCCTTTTTGTTTATATAGGTCATTACGGAGTTGTTCAATATGGCGGGCCAATTGAACGCCGAAATACTTTTGTACCAAAAGCGCATCCATCTCTTCTCGGCTTTTGTCGTGGCCGGCTTGCGCTTGACGAAGGGCGGCTCGAGAGGCTTCTTGTTGAGCAGAAATTGCTCCGCCCGTGTAAATGGGCCAGGTTAAGTCAACCGAGGCGCGGGGACCGGAGAGGTCGTCTTCATAGTCAATATTTAACGTCCCGGGAATACGCAGACCGATTGCAGGGACGTTGACCGCACCCAAAGGGTTGTCAAACGACATGCTGAGGTTTTTGCGGCCTTCGACCTGTTTGGCATTGAGCGTCACCTTGGGGCCGCTCAGCGACTTGGCTTCTTTAACTTGCTGCGTTTTCTGTTCAATGTCGGCTGCCGTCATCTTTAAACGGTCGGCACGCTCATGCATCATGGCACGAGCCGTTTCAAACGAAACGCCGCTCGTTACACTTTGCGCGAGAGTTGCTGTCGGGACGACTAATGCCCCGAGCAAACATAGGGTTAAGAGTCTTATTTTCAAAGGCATGATGTATTCGCCGGTTGATCATCCTTTCATCTTACCATTATTACGTGACTTTCGAACTGTCCAATGCTTTAACAAACCCTCGTAAATACGACAACCGCGATTCAATCGTCGGCGTTTTTTGCTCAATTTTGAGTTTCGTCGGACCGAGCATGCGCATGTTACGACTCTTTTGCATGAGTTCAATTAAACGCATGGGTTCAAATTTCGGTTTGGCATCAAAGGTAATCACAATGACTTCTTCGGCCGCCTCAATGCGGGCAATTCCCAACATTTGGCAATACAGACGCAAGCGGTGCGTCTCAATGAGTGTGTTGGCTTCTTCGGGCAGCGTCCCGAATCGGTCGCCTAATGCTTCTCGAACGGATTCAATGGCATTGAAGGTTTCGCATCCTGCCAACTCTTTATAAAAACTCAATCGTTGCTGCACGTCATCAATATATTTAGCGGGTAACAGTGCCGGGGAGTGCAGGTTAATTTCAGCCATTGCTTCAAACGGTTCATCCAAGTCGACCGTCTCGTGATTGCGCATGCTTTTAACGGCACGTTTGAGCATCTGGTTATAAAGGTCAAAGCCGACGGCAGAGATTTCTCCGGATTGATGTTCGCCTAAAACTTCACCGGCGCCGCGAATTTCCAGATCATGCATGGAAAGATAAAAGCCACTGCCTAAATCTTCCAAATTTTGAATGGCTTCAAGCCGCTTTTCAGCGTTTACCGTCATTGCGTCTTTGCCCGGTGTTAAAAGGTAAGCATACGCCTGGTGGTGGCTTCGACCGACGCGACCGCGCAATTGGTGCAACTGCGCTAACCCGAACTTATCTGCGCGGTGCATGATGATCGTGTTGGCGGTCGGCACATCTATGCCCGTTTCGATAATTGTGGTACACAAGAGCACGTTGTAGCGTTGCTGATAAAAGTCTCGCATGACGCTTTCGAGCTCTCGTTCATTCATTTGCCCGTGGCCGACAATAATGCGGGCCTCAGGAATCAATTGCGCAAGTTGCTCACGACGATTCTCGATCGTGGAGACGTCGTTATGCAAGAAATACACCTGACCGCCACGTTTTAATTCACGCATTACGGCCTCCCGAATGACATCGGGTGTTTCCGTTCGGACTATGGTTTTAATCGACAGACGCTTTTCAGGGGCCGTGGCAATGATGGAAAATTCCCGAATACCTTCCAAACTCATCGCTAGGGTTCGAGGAATCGGCGTTGCCGTTAAGGTCAAAACGTCAACGTCGGCGCGCAGTTTCTTCAATAATTCTTTCTGTCTGACGCCGAAACGGTGTTCTTCATCAATAATCACGAGACCTAACCGGGCAAACTTCACCTTATCGGTTAAGAGTTTATGTGTGCCGACCACGATGTCGACCGTCCCGTTTTCCAACCCCTCGAGAACAGCTTTACTTTGCTTGGCGGTTCGGAAGCGAGAAAGCTCCGAGACAGTCACTGGCCAAGCGCTGAAGCGATCGGCAAAGGTATGCGCATGTTGCTCGGCAAGAAGCGTCGTGGGGCAAAGAATGGCGACTTGTTTGCCACCTGCAACTGCAGCAAAGGCCGCACGAAGCGCTACTTCCGTTTTCCCAAAGCCCACATCTCCGCACACAAGACGGTCCATCGGACGGTCTTTTTTCATGTCGTCGAGCACTGCTTCAATGGCAGCTAACTGATCAGGCGTTTCTTCAAATGGGAAGCTTTCTGCAAAACTGTCGTAATCCACACGAGAAAATTCAAACGCGTGACCGACACTTTTTTCGCGCAAAGCGTAGAGATTTAAAAGTTCGGCAGCCGTATCGCGAACTTTCTCAGCAGCTTTTTTCTTCGCTTTTTCCCAATCGTTTTTACCAAGGCTATGAAGGGGAGCGTGTTCGGCGTCACTGCCACTGTAGCGAGAAATCATTTGCAGTTGAGCCACCGGCACGAAAAGCTTGGCATCTTTGGCGTAATCCAGTCGCAGAAATTCCTCTTGGCCGTATCCCGTATCAATAATTTCAAGTCCGGCGTAACGGCCGATACCGTGCTTAATATGAACGACCGGGTCACCGATTTTAAGTTCTGCCAGATCTCGAATCATCAGATCGACGTTCGTTGTCTTCTGGCGTCGCCGCAAAGATCGACGCACGGGTGTGGCAAAGAGCTCACTTTCGGTTAAAACCGTCACACCTTCGATCGTAAAGCCTTCGGTTAAGGGCCCGTAAGTGAGCATTGCAGGGGCATCAACGGCAATAAATTCGTCAAACGTATCAACGTAGGGCAGCTTTAATCCGTTTCGTTCAAAAAGCTGTGCAAGTGTCTCGCGTCGACCGATGCTTGCGGCCATAATGAGCACTCGATGACCGGATAAGCGTTCTGAATCAAGAAAAAGTGAAAGATTTTTAATCGGGTTATCCGCTTTTCGATCAACTAATAGAGCTTTGGGAGCTGAAGATTCACGAATTTCCTCGGTTGCTTGGAAGCGAACGAAGGGTTTNNATTGTGACGAAAAACACTTCAGGATTTAAATACAGTGATTCAACAGGCAATACCGGTCTAGCCGTATCGGCACTTAAGAAACGATAGCGTTGCGAGGTTTCCTCAAAGAAGCGATGAAGTGCACCATCAATATCACCCAATAGCCCCACAATATTGAGATCGGGATTTAAGTAATCAAATAACGTACTGCGTTCATCAAAAAATAAAGGCAAATAGTATTCAATGCCGGCGCCGACTATACCGTTGGCCATGTCCTTATAAAGGGCAACCTTGCTGGGATCGCCCGCAAACGTTTCTCGCCAACGTGCTCTGAAATGCGTCAACGACTCCATCTCGACTGGGTACTCACGTCCTGGAAGAATTCGAACCTCATCGACTTTTTCCAATGACCGTTGAGTGTCAATATCAAAGCGTCGGATCACGTCAATTTCGTTATCGAATAAGTCCAGGCGTATGGGTTGATTTTCACCCATGGGGAAGATATCGATGAGACCTCCGCGAACGGAAAATTCGCCCGGAGCAACCACTTGGCTCACGTGCTCATAGCCCGCATCAATCAGGCGGGCGCGAAGGGCCTCGGGGTTAATGTCTTGACCGGTCTTAAAGAAAAAGAGTCTGCCCTTTAAATATGAGGGAGGTGCAATCGTCTGGGAAGCGGTCACGCAATGCGTAATCAAGACGTCGACGGCTTGGGTATCCTCAAGCGGCAAGCTTAAACGATGCAGAATTTGCAGGCGGTCACTGACCAAATCTTGGTGAGGACTTAAAGAGTCGTAGGGGAGCGTTTCCCAGTCCGGGAAATACTCAATACGAAGATGCGGCGCAAAGTAGCGCATTTCGTCAGTCATGCGAAGGCAATCGGCGGCGTTATCGGCTACGAGCACCAAGCGCTTGCCTTTGTCGTGAGCGTAAAGCGCAAGTTCAGCCAGAGCGCAGGCTTTAGCACCTTGCGAAGACAAAGCAACCGTTCGTTTGGCTTTGGCACTTAAATGATCAAAATCACGCGCCAGACGCGCCGATAAAGACTTAAACATGAGACTCTTTTAAGGGAAATTTTTCAGGATTGATCATTATAGACCGCCGAGTTCGGCTAAACTTAGAGCGATTTTAATTTGGACAGCAATATGCCTGAACGTTATTTACTGATTCCTGCAGCAGGTGTGGGCTCAAGGCTCAATATCGGTTATCCCAAGCAATACTTTCCGCTTGTTGGCGAGTTGAGTATGCTGGAGATCACCGTATCGCGCTTGATGGCAACCGAGCTTTTTGAGTCGGCCGTGGTCGTGGTTTCGCCTGAGGATCAATACGTCAAAGACTGCCATTTTGATGATCGGGTAAAGGTGATTGCTTGCGGTGGTGCAACGAGAGCCGAATCCGTTTTAAACGGATTGAAAAAGTCGGGTTTTACCGACGAGGCATGGGTATTTGTCCATGATGCAGCCCGCCCTTGCGTTGATAAAGAGAGTCTTTTGCGGTTAATTGAGGCTATTGATGGTGATTGTGACGGGGCTTTACTGGTGCAACCTGTGACCGACACCGTCAAGCGTGTAGTAAATGGTCTTGTTGTAGATACTTTAGATCGACGGGAGTTGATGCGTGCACAAACGCCTCAGGCGTTTCGCTGTGCCCAGTTGACTCGTGCGCTTGAGTCGGTCGGCAGTTCCGTAACCGATGAGTCTTCAGCCATGGAAGCAGTCGGCGCAAAAATTAAGGTTGTTATCGGGAGTCCCTTTAATATTAAAGTGACCTACCCCGAAGATATCGATGCTGCTCGTCGTTATCTCAGCGAGACAGACATGAAGGAGTAAATCGTGAGTTTTCGTATCGGTCAAGGTTATGACTTACATCGTTTAGTGCAAGATCGTCCTTTGATTTTGGGCGGCGTGGAAATTGATCACGATAAGGGCCTTCTGGGGCACTCGGACGCTGATGTGCTCTTGCATGCCATTACGGATGCATTATTGGGCGCGGCCGGATTAGGCGATATCGGCAGACATTTTCCGGATACTGACCCTGCCTATAAGGGCGCTGACAGTCGTGAGCTTTTGCGCCAGGCGGTTCAATTGGTGGTCAAGGGGGGCTGGGCAATCGTTAATGTTGACGCTACTATCATTGCTCAGGAACCTAAGCTTGCGCCTCATATGGATCGGATTCGTGAGAGTGTGGCACAGTGTATCGGCATCGACTTGCAACGCGTTAACGTTAAAGCCAAAACCAAAGAAGGGTGTGATGCAGTCGGGGAGCGGCGTGCCATGGAAGTGCACGCTATCGCACTTTTAGAAGCAATGTAATTTCAGATGGAAAAGAAGAGAGGCGAATTTCTCGCCTCTTTTAACTTATCAGACGTCGGTTTTGTTATTGCCCGTCGAATCGGTTTTCTCGACCGCTGGCTCTTGAGCTTCTTGGGCTGCAAGTTCTTCACTTAGTACGGAGTCAGCCGGCGCCGAGTGCTCTTCTAAAACCGGTTTTTCATCTTTTTTGTTAGCCAATGGCATCACAAGCTCAACGACAAGACCGTGCGGGTGATTCGTTGAAAGAGAAATCGTACCGCCAGAGCGTTTAACAACACGCACAACGATAGCCAAACCGAGACCGGCTCCCTTGGCTCCGCTTCTGGAGGTATCGCCTCGTTCGAAGGGTCTGACGATGCGTTGCATTTCTTCAACTGGCACGCCCGGGCCCGTATCGCTGATTCGAAGCACCGCATCGTTGTCTTGACGCAACACTTGAATATTCAGACTCAAGATGCCCGTTTCAGGATCGCGACCGTAACGATCAGCGTTCACGAGCAAGTTTTGAATAGCACGGGTTAACTCAGTGGGATGCGCCATCACAAAGAGGTTGCCCATAATGCTCGTCTCAATGCGAACGTCTTCTTTGACACGCATACGGGTGTCATTGAGCGTTTGGTTGGTGGTTAAGCCTAAGTCAACGCGTTCAAGCGGTTGTTTGCTACGGTGAGCGTATGCCATGAACTGATTGACAATGGTTTCCATTTGCTCAAGGTCACTTACCATCGCGTCTCTGGAGTAATCGGGCAGATTGGACAACTCGATTTCTAAACGCATGCGTGTGAGCGGGGTTCTTAAGTCGTGCGAAACACCGGCCAACAAAATCTCACGATCACTTTCCATACGCTCGAGCTCTTGGACCATATGGTTAAAGCTCGTGTTTACAGCTTCGATTTCAGCCGTGTTGGAGTCTTCGGGCAGGGGATCAGGTTTTTCACCGCGGGCCAATTTCTTGGCCACTTCGCTAAGTTGCGCAAGGGGTGTGACCGTGCGACGAGTCAGGACTGTAGCGCCGACAGTGCTGACTAAAAACGCCACGAAAGCCCACCACATCCAAGCCGTCCCAAAGGGCGGATCTAACAAATCTTGTCGGATTAAAAGCCAATAATCATCACCTTCGATATTCATGGAAACCCAAAGGCCGGGTTCACCGTTGACTTGTCCGGCAATGATCGTATCTTGGCCCAAGACAGCCCGAGTTTCCATTTCAATCATCTCGGCCGTGTTGCCTTGGGAGATGAGCGGCTTCCACTCGTCGGTGTCATCTTTAATAATGACGCGTACGCCTTCGCGATAAGCCAAGACGTGCAACAAATCGGTGCGGTAATTTGCGTCGGCAGAGATTAACGCGTAGCGCGTTAAATTGACCGTGGAGATAATTTGTTGGGAGATGCCTTTGGAGAAAGGCACCTCCGAGAGAACGCGAAAGCTTTGAAGCCACGCGAGAGCTGTGATGACCAAAAGAAGCATCAAAAGTGCAAACGTGCGCCAAAACAGACTCGGAGACCTCACTGACATATTCGCCTCATTAATTTAGGTTAATTAGTTGGCTCCACCGTCAGGAATGAAGACGTAGCCTACACCCCAAACCGTTTGCAAGAAGCGCGGCTTGGAGGGATCGGGTTCGATCATCTTACGAAGACGAGAGACTTGAACGTCCAAAGAACGGTCAAAGGCTTCGTATTCACGACCGCGAGCAATTTCCATCAACTTATCACGAGACAAGGGTTGTTTCGGATGACGGGCAAAGGCCTTCAAAACAGCAAATTCGCCGGTCGTCAAAGGCACGGGTTCACCGTTTTTACGCAAAACACGCGTGCCCAAATCGAGTTCAAATTCGCCAAACTTCACCACTTCATTTTCCATCGAGGGAGCGCCCGGGCTGTCAGCAACCGGACGGCGACGCAACACTGCGTGAATGCGTGCCAAGAGCTCACGAGGATTAAAGGGTTTCGGAATGTAGTCATCGGCACCCATCTCCAAACCCACGATACGGTCAACGTCTTCACCGCGAGCGGTCAACATGATGATCGGGGTCGTGTCCTTTTGTTCGCGCAAGCGACGCAAAATTTGAAGACCGTCTTCACCGGGCATCATCAGGTCCAAAATGAGTGCATCGAAACGTTCGCGTAACCACAAACGATTCATCGTTACGCCATTGTCGGCCACGAAAACTTGGAAACCGTTTTCACCGAGATAGCGACGCAGAAGATCACGCAAGCGGGGGTCGTCATCGACAACCAATAATTTGGGGGTACGTTCTGCAAGTGTCATTTTGTAACTCACTTTAAAAATAAAATTGAAAAAGAAGCGTTGTTTGTTACATCCTATTTTGGACACTTTTCTGAGAGTTTCAAGTCTATCTTGAGCTTTGTTACAAAATCACGAGTTTCATTAAAAATTGGTTTCACCTAATTGGTCGCGCATTTCGTACTATTTCCGTGTCAAAAAGGTGTAGGGCAAGGAATATAAATGCGTTTAACATCAACACGATTGGTTTTAGCGATGCTTTGTGCAGGGATTGCCTCCGTTGCACAGGCTTCGGCGCATTTTGTTTTAGTGGCTCAAACAGAGTCGGTTCCGGTGGTCCCAGCATGGCGATTTGATCATCATCGCCACGATCCTGACATCCCGAAACACTGGGCTGAAATGAATGCCAAGGAGCGTGCCGAGCTTTGGCCTTTGCTTGAGCCTCGTATGCAACGCATTTATTGGACAAGCATGACTCGCAAAGAACGCTTAGCCATGCGTGAACACCTGCCCAGTCGTTATGAATACAGCATTCGCCACCGCTATACCTCTCCACCTCCCAAGCCTGGTCACGATGCCAAAAAAGGACCGGCTCATCGCTTAAGTCCTGAGGAACGCGCTCGTATGCGTCAACAAATTCAGGAGATGCATGTGGAGTTTTATGAATTCCGCCGGCATCAACCCCGTAACGATGTTCAACCGATTCCCGGTGCCGGTATGGCCTCAGGGCCAAGACCGGACATGCCTCCCGCGCACGGTCCCATGACGCCGGCTCACTCTCGGCCCGCGCCTTAATTTCCAACACTTCTCGGAAGTAAGAGACGGCTGTCTCGTGCTAAGNNCAGAATGTCTTGTCTATTGGCTTTTGATACCTCTACGGAATTCGGTTCGGTGGCTCTTGTCACACCATCAGGTCTTATTACGCGTTTCGATAAACTCGGCAATACGCACTCCGAATACATGCTGCCTTGGATCGATGAAGTGCTCCAAGAAGCAGGAATTAAGGGGAAAGATTTAGACGGTATTGTGTTTGGTGCCGGCCCTGGATCTTTTACAGGTCTTCGGATTGCTTGCGGTCTTGCGCAAGGCTTAGGCTATGGATGGGACAAGAAAGTGTTGCCCGTCTCAACGCTAGCTGCTTTGGCTTATCAATTTAAAAATCAAGCAAAAAGAATTGCGGTTCTCAACGATGCTCGCATGAGTGAGTGCTATGCCGCTGTCTTTGAAATAGTCGACAGCGTGCTAAAGGTTGTCACTGCAGAGCAGCTGATTAAACCTTCTCAAGTCGGTCAGTGGCTCGCCGAGTATCAATCGGACTTTGTGGTGGGGACTGCAGTCGGCGTCTATGAAATGGCTTTGCCGCAAAAGGCTCAATTTGTCCCCATGAGGGCCGAGTACCTTTTGGACTATGCTCAGGGGCTAGCGAGCGAGCTTCAAGACGCATGGGTGAGTCCTGATGCTGCCGCGCCTCTTTACGTCAGAGACCGAGTTGCTTTGACAATTAAAGAGCGTCAAGCCGGAGAGCGCTTGTGAGTATGATTACCTTTACTGGCGCACAGGAATCAGATTTGCGAGCAATTGCAGCGCTGGATGAGCGTGCCTTTGACTTTCCTTGGTCATTTGCCGATTTCGCAGGTTCTTGGAGAGCGGGGCACCAGTTTATTGTCATCAAAGATGATGACCAAATGGTCGGCTGCGCTGTTTATATGAGCATTTTTGAAAATGCTGAGCTTTTGACAATTGCTGTCGATCCGCCGTTTCAAGGTAAGGGCTATGGGCGCGTTTTGCTCACTGAACTCTGCAGTCGGCTCGCTAGCTGTGGCATTGAGAATCTTTTTCTTGAAGTCCGTCCGAGTAACACGGCTGCTTTGTCGCTTTACCGTAAGCTCGGTTTTGAAGAAATTTCTCGTCGAAAAGATTACTATCCTACGCATGGCGGTCGTGAGGATGCGATCGTGATGTGTAAGAGACTGCGTTAATCGGATTGTTTTTATATGTCGATGAAAAACTCTGAGGCGATTCGTTTATGGATGGCTATGGAAATCGGCCCGTATTGGATCGGGCGCGATGATGAAGACCCGTTGTCGCCTGCCGCCATCGCTCAAGATGAATCTGAGCAGCGCTCTCAAGAAGTGACTCAGGTGAGTTTATCGACCCAACCTAAACAGGCTACTGTTTCTGCAAAAGTGGCACAGGTGCCGCAAGAGCAAATTCCGCAAACGCCCCAACGAGTGCAATTCACACCGACTCAAAGAGTCACGACGCCACCGAGTGCAACTGTCAAACGAATCGATGCAAGCGCACCCGCCAAGGAACCGGATTCTGAGACCATTGCACGTATCCATACGGCCAACTGGCAAGAGCTTGGCTCGATGGTGGCTTCCTGTCAATTGTGTCCTACGCTGGTACAAAACCGACTCTCAACGGTGTTCGGTACTGCTGAGCCGACAGCACGAATGGTGATCGTTGGTGAGGCTCCGGGGCGAGACGAAGATTTGCAAGGTAAGCCCTTTGTCGGCAAGAGCGGAGAATTACTCGAAAATATTCTTCGTGCCTGTGGACTCAAACGTGGCAGTGATGTTGCCATCATCAACGTCTTGAAGTGCAGACCGCCTAATAATCGCGATCCTCAAGACGATGAAATCCGAGCTTGCAGTCACTTCTTGCGTCGCCAGTTGGAAATTCTTAATCCGACAGTGATTGTCCTTGCTAGCCGTTTTGCCGCTCAGAAACTTCTCAACACGGAATTATCAACTGGCAAGCTTCGTGGTTCAGTGCACAAGGTTGAAATTGCCGGACGGTCAGTGCCTGCCGTTGTCACCTATCATCCGTCCTATCTTTTAAGATCGCCTGTGGCTAAAAATGATGCTTGGCGTGATTTTTGTGCAGCCAAAGACCTTCTGGTGCAATCAGCCTAAGGGAATTCTCTTTGATTAGTGGCGCTTGTCTTCGCCGATCAAGTGTGTGGAGTCATACTCACGTTGGTTGATAAAGTGCTTGGCAATGACGGCTAACATCGAGGCCGTCACAAAGACGCCGAAAATAACCATTGTGGCAGGAACGCTCAAATCCCAATGAATCAACACCGCATAGATGCCGAGCATCACAAGGATAGAGGAGTTTTCGTTGAAGTTTTGAACGGCAATGGAGCGGCCGGCACTCATGAGAACGTAGCCGCGATGTTGCAACAGAGCGTTCATGGGAACGACGAAAAAGCCCGCGCAAATACCTACTGTGATCATGATAAGGCTTGCGATAAGTTCAGCTAAACCGACGTCAAAGCCGAAGATGCTCACGCAAACATCAGGGACCATTGATTGGTTAAAGTAGGCGCAACAGGTGACCAATACGCCCATGATCACGCCCATCCACAACACTTTAAGCGAATTCTTAAGACTGACTAATTGCGCAGCAAGTACTGCACCAACCGCAATACCAATACTGACCACGGCCTGCAAAATGCACCCCTCAGAAAGGTTCATGCCTAATGCATATTCAGACCATTTCAACACTAAGAATTGCAATACTGCGCCAGCACCCCAGAAAAGCGTGGTCACCGCCAATGATATCTGACCTAAGCGATCCGCCCACAAAATGGTGCAACTCTTATAAAACGACTTCAGGGTTTCAATCGGTCGAAAGTCGGCTTTGGGGTAACGAGCACCTGTGTCGGGGATTAAGAGGTTAACGAACGCCGCCCCCATGTAAATGAAAACAATGATCGCAATGGCGGCCTGTGCAGGGGTAGCAATGCCAAGGGCTTCAAAGGGAATTCCGCTGGCTAAAATCATGCAACTGACCGTGTCGCTGATGAGAATGCCGCCTAAAACCACACCGAGGATAATGGAAGCTACAGTTAAACCTTCGATCCAGCTGTTGGCCAGAACGAGTTTTACAGGTGGTAAGAGTTCGGTGAGAATGCCGTATTTGGCAGGGGAGTAAGCGGCAGCACCAACGCCCACAATGGCGTAAGCCAGAAGCGGATGAGAGCCAAAAAGCATCAAAAGGCAGCCGGCGATTTTGAGCATGTTGGTAATCAGCATCACCCGACCCTTAGGCATCGAGTCTGCAAAGATACCGACGTAGGCCGCAAGTACAATGTAGCTGATTACGAAAAAGAGTTTAAGAAGAGGCGTCATCCAATCGGGCGCATTCATTTGTGCCAAAAGTGCGATAGCGGCAATTAAGAGCGCATTGTCTGCCAAGCTCGACAGAAATTGCGCACTCATAATTGAGTAAAAGCCGCGTTCCATGGACAAAGTCATCTCTCCTTACGTAACCTGTCGATTCTAACAGGATTGTCGCGCTCTCTGACCCCTATTTTCATCGGGGTTTAGCCCCAAAAAGTGTGACAGGATGCTACTAATTGAGATAATGAGACTTATTATTGTGATCGGCCTATTATCAGGCATCGGCCAATAAACTGGATTTGTAATACTGACTGCAAATAGGAACATTAAATAACGCGTATGACAATCAAATGCGCTAAGATGAAGAACTTGTGTTTGCAGTGGCTGAGTACGCTCAGCCACGGGGTTTGAAAGAAAGAATTTTGTTATGCCACGTCCTATTCTAGCCACCATTCATATGGGCAGTCTGCGTCATAATCTTGAACGCATGCGTGAAGCTGCCGGTCAAAGAACACTTTGGGCTGTTGTGAAAGCCAATGCCTATGGACACGGTTTATTTAGAGCCGCGCGTGCTTTTGCCAACGCTGACGGTCTTGCGTTAATCGATTTGTGTGATGCCGATGCTGTACGCCGCCAGGGGTGGACAAAGCGCTTGCTGTTATTAGAAGGTTTTTTTGACGAAACGGATTTACCGTTACTTGAACGCGATGATATTGAAACGATCATTCATAGTGATGCCATGATCGAAATGCTTCGCGCTCATGCTCCTTTTAAAAAGATCAAAGTTCACATCAAGATTAATTCGGGCATGAATCGATTGGGCTTTTTGCCCGAGGAAGAGGAGCGGGTACGAAAAGACTTGGAAGCCATTGAAGGCGTAGAAGTGATGGGAATCGTAACTCACTTTGCTAATGCCGAGCCCACGTATGAAGCCGGCAAGCCCTCAACAGTAAAAGAACAACTCTCACGCATGGACTGTGTTGTGGATAAGGATCGCTCATTTTGTATGGCTAACTCCGCCGCGACACTCTTTCAAACGGATGTGAAAGGTGATGCAGTTCGTGCCGGTGTGGCCCTTTATGGCGCAAGTCCCGACAGCCATTACACAAGCCAAGAGCTGGGAATCCTTCCGGCGATGACACTCTCAGCAAAGATTTTAGCGATTCAAAATGTCCCTGCCGGTGAAGCGATCGGGTACGGTTCTCGCTTTGTCACTCAGCGCGACTCCCGTATCGCGGTGGTGGCCTGTGGATACGCCGACGGTTATCCTCGCCGTGCTCCTGATNNACGTATGTAGAAGGCAAGATTGCTCCCTTAGTGGGGTCGGTGTCGATGGATATGCTCACGATCGATGTAACCGATGTGCCTGAAGCGCAATTGGGTAGCACTGTAGAAATGTGGGGTAAACATATCAGCATTAATGAAGTCGCAGGCCTTTGTGGAACCATCGGCTACGAACTGATGTGTGCACTGGCGCTTCGCGTGCCCATTGCTGAAGATGAGGCCTGATTGCTATGGCAACTTCGAAAAAGAAAAAAGTTGAGTGGGTCTGCACAGAGTGCGGGGGCTCGACCGTTAAGTGGGCAGGGAAATGTCCGCATTGCGGGCAGTGGAATACGCTCAAAGAGTTTGTCGTTCAGAGTTCTGTTGCTGAACGATTTGGTGACGCCAAATTCAAAGCATTGGCACAAACGAGTGAAGTACTGGATTTAAATGATGTGCAGGCTCAGGAAGTCCCGCGCATTATCTCAGGCTTTCAAGAATTTGATCGTGTGATGGGCGGAGGCCTGGTACCCGGTGGTGTGAGCCTCATCGGCGGCGATCCCGGGATCGGTAAGTCAACCTTACTGCTTCAAGTCATGTACCGTTTGGTGAGCTCGCAAGTGCCTTCTCTTTATGTCTCTGGCGAAGAAAGCCCGGGCCAAATTGCCCTTCGTGCCA
>DCTK01000027.1 GCA_002329575.1 Sutterella sp. UBA1442
CGCAAGGGATTAATTTTGACTTGTAAAGAAACCCTGATTCCGTTTTACGAACAATTCGGTTACCGCTGTCTCGGTGTTTCCAATTCTGTTCATGGCGGCGCCGTTTGGTATGACATGGTGCTCGATTTTGCTAATCAGGGCACAGTGAATTTGGAAGAATAAATGCAACGTAGTGATTTTACGTTAATGGCTCCCGTAGGCTCTCGAGAGTCTCTTTTTGCCGCAATAGCAGCCGGCGCTGATGCCGTGTATTTCGGTGTTGAAAATCTCAACATGCGAGCACATTCGGCCAAAGCCTTCACTATTGATGATTTGCACGAAATCGCAGCCATCTGTCACGAACACGGCATTGAGTCGTACTTGACGGTCAATACCATCATTTACGATGAAGAACGGCCGTTGATGAAAAAGATCATTGATGCGGCAAAAGCTGCCGGCATTGATGCCGTGATTGCCAGTGATGTCGCCGTGATGAGCTATTGCCGTGAAGTGGGACAAGAAGTTCACTTGTCCACGCAACTGAATATCTCCAACATTGAAGCTTTGCGTTTTTATGCGCAATTTGCCGATGTTGTTGTATTGGCTCGCGAGCTGACATTAAAGCAAGTCAAGGCCATTGCCGATGCAATTGAAGCGGAAAACATTTGTGGTCCTGCGGGCCGACCCGTGCGCATTGAAATGTTCTGTCACGGCGCACTTTGCATGGCAGTAAGTGGCAAGTGTTATTTAAGTCTTTCGACCCGTGGCTACAGCGCCAATCGCGGAGCGTGCATTCAAACATGCCGTCGCTCTTACATCGCTAAAGATAAAGAACGCGATATTGAGTTTGAAATCGATAACGAGTACATCATGAGTCCTAAGGATCTGAAAACCATCGGGTTTTTAGATCGTATGGTTAAAGCCGGAGTCCGTGTTTTCAAAATTGAAGGTCGGGCTAGAGGGCCGGAGTATGTTCGCGCGGTTGTCGAGTGCTATGACGAAGCCCTGAAGGCGATTGCAGAGAATCGTTGGAACGAGCAGGTTAGTCAAAGCTGGGATGCTAAATTGGCTTCCGTTTTCAATCGCGGTTTTTGGGACGGTTTTTACCTCGGGGCTCCTGTGGGTGAATTGACCCAACACTACGGCTCGCAAGCTACGGAAAAGAAAATTTATGTGGGTAAATGCTTGAAGTATTTTGCCAAGGCTCAAGTCGCTGAGTTTTTGGTTCAGGCCCAAGATTTCAGTCTGGGTGAAAAGCTATTGATTACCGGACCCACAACGGGAGCCATTTACGTGACGCCTGAAGAGATCCTTGAAGATGGCACAAAGCTCACGGAGATCAAGAAGGGGATGGACATCACCTTTAAGATTGCCGAGAAGGTTCGAGAAAACGATAAACTTTACGTGGTTCGCGCTGTAAAGCCCGAAGAAGAAATCTAAGGAATTATTCGTGAAGAAAATTATTGCAGCATTAATCGCCATTGCCGCCCTGCCGGCTCTGGCCGCCCAGATTGAGGGCAAGGTTGTTCGTGTTTCCGATGGCGATACGATCGAGGTATTAGATCAAAACAATCGCTCGCAACGAGTACGTTTTTTGGGAATTGACTCTCCGGAACTCAAGCAGGATTATGGTCGAGCAGCTCGCAAGAATCTCTCGAACAAAATCGCCGGTAAAAAGGTAACGGTCAACTTTGATGAACGAGATCGCTACGGACGCATTTTAGGGACGGTGTATTTGGGTGAAGACAATATCAATCTCTCGCAAATCGAAGACGGTTATGCTTGGTACTATCGTTACTATGCTCGAGATGTTCGCCCGAGTTTGCGTCGCGCCTATGACCGAGCAGAAACTCAGGCTAAGAAGGCTCGTTTAGGTTTGTGGCAACAAAAAGATCCGACGCCGCCTTGGGATTGGCGTCGTGAAAACCGCCGCAGATAAATGGCAAAAGCATTATTTTAGAAGGTTGAATTTTTACCACCAGCGTGGCAAAATTTGCCTTCTCTCGTGGGGATGTAGCTCAGTTGGCAGAGCGCTGCGTTCGCAATGCAGAGGTCGGGAGTTCGACCCTCCTCATCTCCACCACCTAAGTTGTTGATTTTAAAAAAGAAATTTCCATCTGATTTATTCTGAGTCAGGTGGATTTTTTATTGCTGTGAAATTGTAGCGGCATGGAAACGCACGAGGGCTAAGCCCTTTCGAACTTAGCCCAATCCATTAAGGTTTCGTGCGGACTATCCACAACATAAACGCAAGCGTCACAACTAAGAATTGAATTCTTAAGTCAATGACCACAATCGCATTTAATTGTGATATAGTCACCCACGAGGATGAAAGATAAGACATTCCGTCACCTCGTTTAAATTGACTTTGGCTTGGCTGCAACCGGGCCATTGTCGTTTTTAGAGCCACTTTTTTCAGTTGCCTATATGGTCATCTTGACTTCTGTGTTAGTTCTTCAGGGAAAGGCAAACCGAGACGCTTATACCAGAACTCCCAACGATTTGAAATCTGCGCAAAAGCGCTTTTTGCGATGAGGGACATCACCTCTCGAATAAGCTTATCTTCAGACTGTGCCGCTCGGCAATAAACATAAAATGTCCAAGGTTCTCTGTGCCAACCGGGTAACACTGCGTGGATGGTGCTGTTTGCGATAAATTCGCTTGCATAACCGACACTCAAGTCAGTTGCAATACCTCCGCCTGTGACTAGCATTTCGCGGCACGCTTCTGCGTCGCCGTAAAAAACATTGGCATGAGGTCCTACATAAACTGTTTGCCGTCCGTTTGTGAGTTTGTTAGAAAAAAATCTGTTTTTTGGATTGCGCATAAGCAACCGATGTTTGCCATTCAACAAATCCTGAATTGACTCCGGTAAACCGTAACGTTTGATGTAGCTTTCGCTAGCCATCAAAAAATTGAAACATCGGCCAACCGGAAGGGCAAAAACACCTTTTCCGTCCCACAAATATCCACCCATGGAAATATCGGTTGATCCTTCCAACAATGCCGGAATACCACTGTCGGCCGAAAATTCGAACCGAATGTTCTCATGTCTGGATTCGTACAGATAAAGTGCTGATAACAAACCGACTTTATCAAAATTAACCGGCAAACTGATTCGAACAGTTCTTTGTGTTGTGTGTTTTGCCTCTTCTTGTTTGATCTTTTCAGCCAGTTCCATCGCCGATTTGTGAGCTCTTGAAATGCGGGAGGCTTGTCCGTCAAGTCTTTTAGCTGCTTCAGTGAGTTGTGCCGGTTTTTTTCTTCGATCCAAAAGAATCAAACCTAATTCGGATTCAAGTGCCGCAATGCGTCTGGAGGCTTCAGAAAGCTCAATACTTTCTTGCTGAGCAGCAGACGTCAACGCCCCGGTTTTGTTAAGAGCGTGTAGCAGACGCCAGGTTTTAATACTCAAAACAGCTTTCATTTTCAATTTAATAACTTGTAATTTCTACAAGTTTAAGTTTATTAATTTACATTTTCAAGCTTAGTTGTTCTTCCTAAAATAACTTAAACGAATTAAGCGGAAGGCACTGCAATTTGACGCGTCTGCAGCAAGCACCGCTTCTTAACAAGTCCAAGGAGATAGGATGATGAAAACTGGATTTAGTTTACTTTGCGATGCCTCGCAGACGCATGCAACCGCTTATAACAGCGAAGAAAGAAAAGCTCTGAAGCTTGAGGGACTGCTTCCTCCCATTCCCGTCACATTGGAAATGCAAGCCCAAGCTGCACTTGAGACTATGCGTGCCTGCGATACTCTCTACCAGAAGGCACTCTTTCTACAATCTATTCACGCGAGTAACGAAACGCTGTTTTTCCATCTGCTCGTGCATCATGTTTCGGAGGTGTTGCCGATCGCCTATACGCCTGCAGTGGCTGAAATTTGTCTGAACTATTCGCATTGCTGGCGCTTCCCTAAAGGAATGTTCCTTTGTTGGGAAGACAGAGGTCGTATTGCTGAAATTCTTGCCAATGCGCCACAGCAACAAGTTGATATGATTGTCATGACCGACGGAAACAGAATTTTGGGCTTGGGCGATCTGGGCATCAATGGCATGGCTATACCGGCGGGCAAACTGGGTTTGTACACGGCTTTTGCCGGAGTTCACCCCTCGCGTACACTACCGATTACCATTGATGTCGGCACTGACAATGAAAAATACCTCTCTGACCCGCTGTATCTTGGTCACCGCCATCATCGGATCAAAGGTCAGGATTACTTTGACTTTATGGAAGAAGTGATCAGTGCTATTAAGAACCGTTGGCCCGGCGTTGTTATACAGTTTGAAGATTTTGGCAACGCAAATGCTTTTGCATTGCTTGACCAGTTCCGCCACCGCTATTGTTGTTTTAGCGATGATATTCAAGGTACCGGAAGCATTGTAGTGGCCGGACTTATTTCAGCCGCGAAGGCCAAAGGCACCAAACTTTCCGATGAGCGCGTGCTCTTTTTCGGTGCCGGTGAGGCCGGTACGGGTTCTGCCGATCAGCTGGCAGTTGCAATGAATGTACTCGACAACACTCCCATTGAAGAAGCCCGAAACAAGATGTTCCTTTTCGACATCGACGGATTGGTGACTACACATCGAACAGTTCCTGCCCCAGGGCACGCTCCTTATGCCAAAGACATGGAACCTGACAAAGACCTCGTGAGCTGCATCCGCAAGATTCGTCCGACCACACTTGTTGGTCTGTCTACTGTAGGCGGCGCCTTCACCGAAGAGGTTCTTCGTGTTATGGGTGAAATTAACGAAAGACCCGTCATTTTCCCGTTGTCTAACCCAAACAGTAAATCGGAATGCACTCCGCACGATGCCTACTTTGCTACAGGTGGACGAGCACTGGTTGCTACCGGCTCGCCGTTCCCTCAAGAGATCTTTGACGGAAAAACTATAGTACCCCGTCAGGGTAACAATGCCTATATTTATCCGGCCGTGGGTCTTGCCGGTCTTTTGGGTCGCCTGCCGTCAATCGAAGACGAGGATCTTTTGATTGCCTCTCTTACTGTTGCCGACATGGTCACTGAAGAAGATCTCGCTTGCGGAGCTTTGTATCCGCCCTTTGAAAGAGTTCGTGAGGTGTGCCGCAACATTGCCGCAAACATCATTATCAATGCGAAGGCAAAAGGTCGCTGCACGCTGGATCTGCCTGAAGACGTTAAAGGTTGGGTTCAGGCGCAGATGTACGAACCTCTGTACAAGTGATTTAGCTAGTCGGTCAATTTGGTGATCGCAGCGGAGAAGCTACTTGACCGACAACGCACTTTAGCAATTTTCCGATACCAAGGTCGGATGTCAACAAATCCGACCTGCAGGAGATTTTTTGCCCAAATTCTCCGCTCTCGATACTTCTCGGAGTTTAATTATGTGGTGGAAAAATGTTCCGACCTTCCGATGGGCCATTCCTTTGTTTCTTCTCGTAGGTATTTGGCTGTTGCCGTGTCCAGAAGGGTTAACGCCGCAAGCTTGGCATATGTTTGCCATTTTTGTGGCAACCATTATCGGTATTTTATGTTCACCGATGCCTTCCGGAGCCCTGCTGTTTATTGCGCTTGCGCTCACTGCGCTTTCAGGAACAGCCAAAATAGGCATCGTTCTTTCAGGTTTTTCTTCAAGCACTGTTTGGTTAATCTTTTGCGCTTATGTTCTTTCCGCAGGATTTGTCAGTTCGGGCCTCGGGCGACGTGTTGCTTTTTCACTCCTTTCTAAATTCGGCGGTTCAGCCCTTGGCATCGCGTACTCACTCGGCGTCGCAGATCTCTTGATGGCCTCCGCTATGCCGAGTGTCACTGCACGCGGCGGCGGCATCATCATGCCGGTTGTTAAATCCATCAATTTGGTTATGGATTCCGGTCCCGGCGAGAAAGGCAAACGGATCGGTGACTATTTGATGATGACGTGTTTTCAGTTCACACCGATCACTGGTGCCTGCTTTTTGACTGGTATGGCCGCAAGTTCTTTGTGTCCGGCGCTTGCTGCAGAAAACTTTGGTGTCGAAATTACTTGGACTCAATGGTTTCAAGCTTCCTGTGTTCCAGCTCTTCTTTGCTTCGTTGTGATGCCGCTTTTATCCCTTGTCGTGATGCGCCCCCAACTTCGCCGTACACCGCAAGCCAAGCAAATGGGACATGACGAGCTCGCAAAAATGGGACCTATGTCGCGTCAAGAAAAATTAATCGCTGTTGGTTTTATCGGGGCTTTAATTGGATGGGGCACCAGTATTTTGACAGGGCTTGACGGGACTGCTGTCGGCATCGGACTCATCGCTTTTCTCTTTTTGACAGGCGCAGTTTCATGGAACGAAGTGCTATCCAACCGCAGTACTTGGGATACGGTGATCTGGTTCGGCGCCATTATTTCGCTTGCAACGGCCCTGTCCAAACTTGGATTCATTACTTGGATGAGTGCTCGTATTGGCGTTTATTTTGAAAACACTGATTGGCTGATTGCATTGGTGGTTCTAGGGGCGATTTACGTTTATCTCCACTATTTGTTTGCCACCTGTGCGGCGCACGTCGTGGCTCTTTATGTGCCATTTGCCGCAATTGTCATCGGTGCCGGCGCACCTGCGCTTTTAACCGCTCTGTTATTTGCTTTCTGGACAAACTATATGTGGGGTCTTACCGAGTACGGTTCCGGTCCTGGGCCGCTTTATTTCGGTCAGGGGTACTTTGAACGTCCTCGCTTTTATTCGCTATGTTTGATGTTTGTAACTTTCTCTTTAGTGCTGAGCACGGTCTCCGGACTCGTTTGGTGCAAATTCATCGGTCTGTATTAATCGATTTAAATTAGGAATCAACATGAAACGATCATTTAAATTTGCCTATGGTCGAAGTACTCTGTCGTTTGAGCTCCCATACGGTCATATCACGCATGAACTGCGCACTAACCCTGTGACTCCCATTCCTGAAAATCAGGTATGTCAGAGTGTTCTTGAGGCAATTGAGCAGCCAATTGGTTGCTCGCAGCTAAACGCCAGCGTGAAACCTGGTGAAACCGTTGCCTTCATTTGTAACGATTTGACCCGTGTTGCCAATAGTTTTGCATTTATGCCTGTGATGCTCAATTACTTCAATCGTTTGGGCGTCCCCGATGAAAATATGAAAATCGTTTTTTCGTTAGGAGCGCATCGCGACATGACGCGTGAAGAAATGATTGAAGCCGTCGGAAAAGAGGTTGCAGAGCGCGTCAGGATGTTCAACAGTCAGGCAAAAAGAAGCGAGGAATTTATCTATCAAGGCACTACGTCTCGCGGTACACCTGTTTATATTCATCGGGAAATTTGCAACACCGATCATGTCGTTTTGACCGGTACCATTGTGCATCATTATTTCGCCGGTTATGGTGGCGGTCGAAAAGCTGTTTTACCAGGATGCGCCTCACTGGAAACTATTACAGCGAACCACCGCCACATGATGGATGATCGTTGCGGACTAGGCATTACAGCCGGTAATCCGTGCTATGAGGATCAAGTCGAAGGGGTTGAATTATTTGCTGCCGGTCGAAATCTGTTCCTTTTTAACGCCGTTCTCAATGCACAGCATCAATTCTTGCGCATGTTTGCCGGACACTGGGTCAAGGCTCATCTGCAAGCTTGCCGATTTGTCGATGAGGTCTACGGATGCCATATTGGTGAAAAAGCCGATCTTGTGATTGCCTCTTGTGGAGGTTATCCCAAAGATATCAACATCTATCAGATGCAAAAAACAATGGACAATGCGCGCTGCGCAGTCAAAGAAGGGGGTGTTGTCATTATTTTCGCCAATTGCGAGGAAGGTGCTGGAAACGATCTCTTAGTTCAGACCTATCAGCGCTTGAAAACGTTCGATAGTATTGAAAAGGAACTGCGTGAAAACTTCCGTATGGGGGCTAACAAGGCATTTGCCATTTCGCGAAACATGCAGCATGCTCGTTATATACTTGTCACGAGTGCAGATCCAGAACTGTGTAAGCTGATGCACTTTACGGCAGCTTTTCGTGATCCCGGCGAAGCGATTGCTAAGGCAAAAGAATTTCTCAAGGAAGATCCTTCAGTAATCTTAATGCCGGAAGCGTGTCTTACAGTTCCGATTGTTAGATCGACACTCAAGGCATAAAACCATTTAGTGACATCTATTACTACTGATCTCTTGGGTAACTGGGTGGGTGACTGAGAAAAAATCGAACCTGTAAGGGCTGAAAACACACAGGAATTCGATTCTCCTCATCTCCACCACCCACCTCCTTTTCCGACTTTCCCAAAAATCCTATGCATCGTCTAGCGTACGGCTAGCTGAGAGCTTTGCTACGCCCGATATGCCTAAACGAGAAAGTAACAATCATTTTTGGAACTGTGAACTAAACAACTCCCCACTCAAG
>DCTK01000118.1:0-6707 GCA_002329575.1 Sutterella sp. UBA1442
CCAAGCCAACTTTAGCTATGAATAGCTTTTAATCCTGAGCATCTTATCAAAATCAATTAGATCATGTGAGGGGCCTTATCTATCAATCTCTCCGAGCTGTTGTAAGCGCAATATTCTGCACTATTTGCTCACCATGAACTTCAAGAAAGAATGCTGGTGTCTAAAAAGCGGCAATGTTTGTTTAGAAAACAACTTTTTTTACCAGACTGTTCAGCATTGCCTTCGGCTTCTCATGTTTTATTGACTTCGATTGACTCCTCAGGTTAATTTTCTTTAACGATTGTTTATGTCTTCGGCAACGAACATTTGGCAACTCCGGCCTTTCTGTAGTCAAATGCCTCATTCTTGGACAAAATGGCCCAAACAATTCGCAGCAGTTTGGCCGCTAAGGCTACTACAAGTTTCCCATGATTGAGGGTTTGACGTTTTCGCTGTATCCAACGCCGGAGCTGACAATCTCGAAACTTACCTTTACCATCGAGCATCAACAACGAACTGGCCGCTTGGACAAGATAAGTACGAACCAGCTTATCACCTCGTTTAGTAATTTTGCCCATTTTCAGACTATGTCCGGTAGTGATATTCCTCGGTACTAAACCAAAATACGCCGGCAACGTCCGAGGACTAGGAAATCGTGCAATATCTCCTATTGCAACCTTTAGACCGGCGCTACTTATGGGGCCCAAGCCCGGTATCTTTCTTATTTTCTGACAAAATTCATCCCCCTGAGTGAATGCCTCAATTTTTTTCGTTAGTTCGCGAGCTTTCTTTTGAAGATCCTTATACGTTTTCACCATTTCTTTAAAAATACCCTTCACATCCTCCGGCAAGTCTGCATCCTCAATCAAGGCAATCAAACGCATTTCGCTGGATAAACTTTTTGCTAAACGAAGCCCCCAATATTGCGCCACCCCCTTCAGTGAGGTTAAGGTTTTACGGTACTCATCGATGTAATGTTCCCTGACAGTCAACAACGTTTGTAATTGCATTTCATCCCTATTTTTTGCTCGAACAAATTTCAAACGCTTCTGTTGTCCCAAGAAGGCTAAGGCCTCCGCATCGTTGAGATCATTCTTTTGACCGGAAAAATAAGTATCGATGTAATTTTGAACGGCTTTGCCGGGAATAATTCGGCATTGGTGACCATAGAGTTCAAGTTGGTTGGTTAAATAATGTGACTCACAACACGGTTCCATGGCAAAAGTCGTTGGATCGGTGTCTCTGGAGAATTCAACTAATTGCTCGTAGCTAAGACGATCTATGCGAATGATTTCTCCCTCTAAGGTGATTCCGACAAAACTGAGATCATTTTTTGCCAAATCCAGTCCGATTATTTCCCACGATAATTTGGCATTTAATGCTTTCGATTGTATCCTTGAATTTGACATGGTGTCCTCCGTTTGGTTTGCACTTTTATTTTCCTCTTTATCGGGAAAAAGAGGAGGGTTCCATGTCATTAGCGACGGCGTACTTCGCCAAAATGCCCTAAAGAAGTACGTCTATTTAAAGCGCTGCATTGAGCGTGCAGAGATAGGGCGTCACTGTTATCTGCCCATTACTCGAGCCTGTCAGTTACTTCACGTGAGTGCTAGTGGCTTCTATTCGTGGTTGAAATCGGATCAACAACACCGTCATGGTGTGGTTCACACCGATGAGTTCATCCTGACTGCTGTTAAAGGTTTTATCAAGCAATCACGAGGCTATACACCGGGATTGATGAGTTGTTATCGTCATCTCAAAAAACAAGGCCTGAGCATTGATTACAAACGGTTAAGACGCATTATGCGAGACAATGGTTTGTATCATCGCTACCATCGTAAATATGTCAAAACGACTGACAGTGAACATCATGGAAAAATTTCTTTTAGGAGGAACGATTTTCTCTTAAAGTGGATCGATGTGTCTGGCTTTGGGTATCTGGCTTCATGTTGAGAGTCTTACTGGCTTCTTTGTCAGGAGGGTGGGCAAAAGCTGTGAAGGGCGTAGCCCGAAACAGGTTTTGCCCTCCCTCCTTAGCGACTGTGGTTACTCACTAATCGCAGTTAATTAAAGCTCACGGCGGGCTTTATTTTCCCGGAGGGATGGACCTCGTAGTTCAACAATGTAACTGCTGTTGAGAACTCGGTCTAATATAGCATCCGCGCTCCGACTATGTCCAAGGTATTCATGCCAGAGATCCGTTGACATTTGTCCTGCCAATACCGTTGAAGCATGACAGTATCGCTCCTCCAATAAAGTCAATAGATTTGAAGCCATGTCTGCGGGCATTGGATCAACCCCGAAGTCATCAATGATCAAGAGTTTGTTTCGATTGAGCCTATTGCGATAACTAGCCAACTGTTTGTGTTCCCTAGCATCTTCCATTTCCTCCATTAGTTTAGAAAAGCGGGTATAACGCACAGGAATCCCCTTTTCACAGGCAGCTTTGCCGACAACGAGCAACAACCAGGTTTTGCCTGTTCCCGAAGCTCCTGTCACAACCAAGTTGTAAGGTTCAATATCTTCGATCCACGAGCACGAAGCCAACTTGCATACAACTTCACGTTTTAGACCTCGGGCGGAGTTATAGATACCCAATTCAATAAAAGCTTGATTGAACGGTTCCTGGGGTATCATCCCTGACCGACTTAAACATCTTTGAGCACGCTTAGCGCCACGAGTTCTACTTTCATAATCAACCAAAATTCCCAACATCTCATCCACGCTGAGGTGTTGGTAACTCGGCTCAGAGTGCATCTGCTCATACTTTTGAGCCATACCGGATAACTTCATCGTTTTGAGTATTTGCACAATTTGTTTCGGACTCAACATATTGACGGCTTTATTCATGACTGTCTCCCTGTTTCTTAACTAACTTCAAGCGATTTGCGTAATAGCTGGCACCACGAATATTTTTATCGTGATCCGTTGGATTGATTCTTTTGTTTTTCACATCCACTCCAGTTCGTAAATCAAGCTCTTGTTGATATGTTGCAAATGTGGTCGAGGGTCTTTTAAGCACGCTTGAAGCGATATTTTCAATGACTTCAGCTCCCATGTTATGACCGGAAGCTAAAATGCTGGACAGTAACCTACGTGCGATACGTACGGGCTGATTACGGGTCACTAGTCTACCGAGTTCGGCACTATTAGGTCCAAAAACTGCCAACATATCGAGTAAATCTTGTTTACTACGCATCATTGCCAGATGGTTTAGTGGCATATGCTCGGTTAGAATATTTTGCCTGACTCCCATGGGTCATAATAGTGTTCGGCAATCTGTTTCCCTGTCATTACATCGTAGATGCGAAGAATGTTTTTGTGGGGCCAACACAGCACTCTCACATTTTTACCAACGTACTGATAGGGAACAGAGAACCGACGATTATTTAAACGAATCAGGTAGTCCTTCCTGACTTTGAGCATTTTCTCTTGTAATCCAAACTCGTACGGCAATGATGGAAGCGGTATCATCAATGCCACTTCCTCCTGGTGCAATTGAGTCCGGGTTTCCAATCTCTCTGTCAGACGTCTGGCGTTGAGCTCCTCCAGTAAAGGCTGAATACTTTCATTGACATCCTCAATGCTACGAAATTGCATACCGGCCAATCGATTGGTAATGCGCTGCTGGACGATCTTGACAGCACCTTCTACCGCACCTTTGTCCCGCGGTTCAGCGGGACGAACAGGATAAGGACAAAAACCATAGTAGGCAGAAAAGGCTTTGAGTTCGTTGCAAATTTGGGGAGTGTAGCGATCCGCCTTGATCACTAAGCTTGTACTGTTATCCAAATAAACATACCGTGGCACAGCAACGAAGTACTCGAACATTAAACGGCATCCTTGTAGCCATGACAGTCGAGTTTGATCTTTTGTAGCCAAGCAAAAAATATAGTTTGAAAACGGTAAAACGCCTACAAAGATTTCTGCTCGGTGTTTTGCTCCGTCACGTGTCGTGTAGTACAGGGGATTGCCCGAGTAGTCGATCATTGCAACGTCACCCGGCTCCCATTGAAATGACAGGCTGACATCTCGCAGGCTGACAGGCAAATTGTCCTTATAACGCTCATAAGCTTTGCAGAAACTCGAGTAACCCAGGCGTCGTTGAGCCTCTGCTACGGATTGGCAATACTGCTCCCACAAAATACGAAGCGCAATTCACCGACGAGGACGCTCGTGCTGCAAATAAACGGTTTCCCAATCCGGCTCGACGTAATTCATCTGCGTACGTCGCTTTGGCAAGAAAATTTCCTGCTGGCGCTCGGGAGTCATTTGACAAAATGTTGCCCAATCAATGTTATTGGCTTTAGCTGTGTCAAGAATACGTTTAGTAGACGTTTTTGGAACACCGGTCTTGGCCGCAATTTGAGCCAACGAAAGCCCTTGTGCATTGCTCGACAGCACGTCCATAATGGAAATAAGGTCTTTTCTCATAAATTTAATTCCTTTAAAAAACACCTGAAATCAAAGAATTATCAGGCAGTGTTAAAGATTAAACCGATGAGAGGCTGCCGTCACTGAAGCGGTCCGTTAAAGGAGCTGGCTACACCATTTTGGTCGCACAAGCCAGTTGTACCAACGAGAGAAATGTACCGTCGAAAGCTTCTAATGTTCCATTGAGAGAGCCTTGCGTTTCAATGACAAAGAGATAAGGACCAGTGTTAAAGAATGTTGATTAAATGAAAGGTATGCTCCCTATCGTCACAACGCCCTTAAATTAAAAACCCGGTCATGCGACGCACCACCGGGTTTTGTTCACTGGTCTGTAACCTTATGATCTCTTGTAGTTCCAGGGTAGCCAGGCATTAAAGTCAAACCCCTCCTGCAGACGGCAGAAGTCCCACTGCATAATCTTCTTCTCCGGATTCTTACCCAAGGCCAACTCCTCTTGCCAGCCCTTCTCGTAACAGTACTTAAAGAGTGCACGCCCATAGTCTTCCAGCCACTGAGCGGCATCTATATCGTTCAGACGAGCGGTCTCAAACAGTGTGAAGCAATCGCACAGACACTTCATCCCGTCAACGGATTGTGCAAAGTAGCTGTTCTTACGGATAATCGTTAGCGGACGGATCGCCCGTTCCACAATATTGGTGTCACAAGGCACCCATGGATCGGCCAAGAAATAACGCAACGCATCCCGCTGATTCATGTAGTACACGCAAGCAGCCGCCCAGTAAGCGCTTCCCTTTTTAACATAGCGCCCACCTTTGAGTTCAGTGGTGTCTGATGCAAGACTCTTCATCACCGTATCTATGCCATCCATCAGTGGCTTGATCTTACTTCGGCGTACTTTCTTGACCCGAGCGTAAAACTCCTGAAGCGTTTCATTCTCATCGCGCTTGCGGACGCTGTTTTCGTGTTTATAGATTTCACTCAATCCGACCAGTACCGACATCAACAAAATCATTGGATTGGCTTGTTTTGTTTTCTCACGGAAGAACGCTTGAGTTTCTTCGTCGGTTAAATCTTTAAACTCACCCATTAACCGCTCAAGATCGAGTGCTCGATAGATTTCGCGGCGGAAGTGAATCAAACACGATTGGTGACCCGTTGTCGGCATGTTTTGCTTGATCACGCTCGGATAAGCGGCGTAACCGTCGCTGACCAGCACATCAGGATTGAAACCGTGTTCGCTGATCACTTCGTTGATACATGTTGCGCTGCGGCTGCGCATGTAGTGGTAAGACAAAAACGGATGCAACGATTGCGAGGCATTTGACAACGCCAGCACGTAGCTCTGCGAAGCCGTGTTTTCCAGTGCCGAGCTACTGCCTTTGCCCTGCGATTGCAAGCAGTCATACGTTGTTTCGTCACTGATCAACACCTCGGTATCACGACTGCTTTCCAAGATGGCCTTCACTAAAGGTTTGAGATAAATTTCATGCCACTGTAAACGCTGACGGCTGATCGTATCATTGCCTAAGCGCATCGGCTCCAGAAACACGGATAAGCAGCGATTGAGCGGCATACTGTTATGCACGAGGTTCATCACCTCAATCAACGTCTCTTGCGAGACGGTTTGATTTGGCAACACCGGTAACGGCGCTTTATCGTCAATGTCGGCGTTCACGCTGTTACACACCGGGCACACGCCGACTGCGATATGTGTTCGGCATTGACTGAGCACATCGATCAGATCAAGGCAGATGTTCTTGCACTCTTCGTATTGTTGGCCGATATCGATCAGTTCGGCACCGCATTTGCAACGCTTTTTCGTCTCTTTAACTTCAAAGTTTTGAGTCGGCAAATCGGCTTGACTGACTTGACGGCCTTTAGGTTGCTGAGGCTCGTTCAATAACGCAATCCACTCCGGATAGCGCTCACAATGCGCAACGATTTCACGGGCGCCTTCTAAGGCCGCGTTGTCACTGCTCTTGGCCTCTTTTAAGGCTTCATGCGCACAGTTAAGTGCACGCGTGATTGAGTGCTTGAGCTTGCGGGCTTGATTGATTTTATTGTTGACTTTGTGTTGTAACTTTTTATCGGGCTCGGCGATTTTAAGGCTCTCATTGCCACGTTGGAAAAAAGCCTTAAGCAAGCGACTGTCTCTGAGTTTTTGCCTCAGAATGGGCAAGAATTTCTTACACTGCACCAACATATCGGCATCGCTAATCGGCTCGCCGGGGAGCATTTCAAGAATATTCAGTGCAATCTCGTTGAAAGTGTCGGTAAATACTTGATTGGCAGTCTTTAAGTGATTGACTTCACCTTGAAGGGTTTTATTTTTG
>DCTK01000118.1:6770-7766 GCA_002329575.1 Sutterella sp. UBA1442
ATGTAAACCATTGATATTTCGAGTAAAACGGTTTTTAAGCGCGTTAGATCGTTTTTGGACTGAATCGTCAAAAAATCCCGTAAAAGCGCTCTAAAAGCGCTTTAAACGGGATTTTTAACTGCTTGATTTTCAATGAGAAATTGTTAATTTATGCCTTAAAAATCAATCGAATAATGTTTGATTAATATCAAATTAATATTAGTTTTTCAGAACGCCGTTGCGCATCACTTCCACCGGCAAACCATCCAAGTAGCGCTCAAGCTCGGAGACGCTAAGTGGCTTGACCGCTTTGCTGTCGGCACTCATTAACAGTCGTTGATAGTGGCCGCTGTGCAAACGACGGGTCAGCAGGTTGCTACCTTTACTATCGCAAAACACAATCTTGGCAATGGCTCAAGTTTTGGAAACGAAGACAACAAGGTCTTGGCTTTGGGTGAGATCGATGCCAAGCAGTTGACCGCAGATGCTGTCGAGTCGCTTAAAGCCGCATCGCATGTCCATGGGGCAAACGACCAACGTGATTCTATAGGCACCAAAACGTAGCTTCATCGTCTCACCTGCTTGATCAGTTTGGCGATAAAGACATGAGGGTCTTTGACTTCAACAGCAATGCTCATGCCGTTGGCAAACACCTTTACCAGGTATTCTTGATCTGAAGATTGTTGTCCTTGAATAACGTCCTGTAGCTGTTGATCGTCAAGACTGCAAACCCGAACTGTTTCGGCATCGGCGCTGGTATTTGCGTTTTCAAGTTGCCGTTTAATTTCTGAGAAATAACGGATGACGGAGCCCCTGCTCGGTATTTTCTCGTCGGAACAAAACTTATACATTTCTTGGGTTATGAAGCCTCGCAACCCAAGCCCTGAAAGACAGTAGGCTTGGTAAGCCTCCATCCAGTTAACACCCTCTATTTTTCGCATCAGAAAACTCCTTGTGGTTGATGGAGCTATTCTGAGTGAAATTAATTTTTTAACGCCGCGACGATAGGGAGGTTAC
>DCTK01000121.1:0-1805 GCA_002329575.1 Sutterella sp. UBA1442
TGGTGTCTCCAGGATTGATAAGACTGGTGCCCCAGACTCGAGTCAAGCGAGGCAGACGGGGCTTTACCATGGCAGCCGTTCGTGCATCCATGGCAAGAAAGGCTGCATGGTAGGGAGGAGCTTCAAATTCCACTTTTGCACGATATCGAGCCATGGCACGCTCGTTGCGCAATTTGACACGTTGATAGCCGTATGGATCTTCGACACGGTTAGGTAATTCTTCAAGACGAGGCGGCGTTAAAGCGCTATCACTGATTTCATAGAATTTGGGCTTAGCCATTAATTCTTCAGTTAAGCGCTGGCGTTCAAAAAGAACGCCTCGAGCCTGAAGCTCGGCAGCAAAGGCATTGGCAATGCGCTCTTCTAATGGTGAGATGGTTTCAAAAATAATCACTTTTGGAGGATTGCCTTGGGCGTCAGTTGCCGGCAGTGCCTTTAGAGCAATATCCACAATTTGTCGTGCTTCTTGTTCTTGAGAAAGCGCGAAATTAACCATCAACTCCGGGGATGCAAAGCCGTTTTCGGGGGCGTTTAACGCAATGATCGGCAACGGAAGAAAAGACAAGCTGGAGACTTCTTCAACGTTGTCACGAACCATGGGGCCAATTGCAATGGTTGCACCCATTAGGGCTGCGTCTTGTAGTTGGCTTTGCATGGATTGTCCGTAGTTTTTATGAAGAAGAATAATTTCAGCAGGATCTCTCTGTTGCGCATTGATAGCTTGAATCCCCTTAACAACGGCTTGCGTAAAGTGTTCATAAGGACTGTTTTTGCTAGGCAACAAAACGGCAATTTTGCTGGCTTGTGAACCTGTTTGGGCAGGTGTTGATGCAATGCCAAAGGAGACAGCACTTTGCGCATGACTCGCGCAACTAAACCCCGCTAAAATAGCCAGACAAAGAACTTGAACTTTAAAACGGATACTCACGATGCAATCCATGCCTAATCAATGGGCCGAACAGTTATTAATGAAAATGGCCGGTCTGGAGACTCAGACGTTACCGCAGGCAACTCTTTATGTCGTAGGGTTGCCGATCGGCAATGCGGCCGATATTACGCTCAGAGCGCTTTGGGTTTTGTCGGCCGTTGACGTCATTGCAGCCGAAGACACCCGCGAAACTAAAAAACTTTTGGAGCGTTTTTCCATTAATGCTCCACTGGTCAGTGTCAGAGAACATAACGAAATTACTCAGTCCCATATGATAATTGAACGTTTGCAAAAGGGCGAACGTGTAGCCATGGTGACTGATGCAGGAACTCCTGCGGTATCCGATCCTGGAGCGCGACTTGTTCGAGCTGTGATGCAAGCCGGTTTTAGAGTCTCTCCTGTTCCAGGTGCTAGTGCTGTCGTAGCGGCTCTCTCTGCGGCAGGCCTTGGAGCCCGCCGGTTTTCACTTTGTAGGTTTCTTGCCACCCCAGACGAAACTTCGTCGAGAAAAAATTGCGGCTTTAGCTCAACAAAAAGAAAGCTTTGTCCTTTATGAAGCTCCACATCGGGTTCGAGATGTGTTCAAGGACATGGGCGAGCTACTACAACCTGCTCGTCGAGTGGTCGTTGCTCGCGAAATCACGAAGAAGTTTGAAACTTTTTCAGCCATGACAGCCTCAGAGTTGATAGCGTTTGCCGATGAGCACGAACCGCGTGGTGAATATGTGATTTTGATTGACGAACAACCACAAGATGAATCGGTGAGTTTGTCCGAAAAAGATAGCCGTTGGCTTCGTGCATTGGCGGCTCAAATGCCGGCTTCTAAAGCCGCAGCAACGGCCGCCAAAATTGTCGGGCTACCTCGAGACACTCTTTA
>DCTK01000121.1:1811-8733 GCA_002329575.1 Sutterella sp. UBA1442
AGAGCGTCAGGAATGAGCGCCTTGAAATCGTAGATGGATTTGTCCATCAAGTGCGAGGGGGCGACTCGAGTCATGCTCATGAGGATGTTATAGATGCGACTGTCGTAGTCGCGATCCCATTGTCGAATGAGAGCTTTAATTTCAGCCCGTTTTTTGTTTTCAATTTTCCGACAAATGTCTTTAGAGATGATGGGATAGTCTCGATATTTAACCCATCGCTCAATTTCATACTCGCGTACGTAAACCAAGGGGCGAATGATGACATTTTTCCCATCATCACTTCGTAAAATCGGGGGCATACCTTTGAGGCGGCCGCCATAGAACATGTTCAGTAGCAACGTGCTTACGATGTCATCCATGTGGTGGCCCAATGCAATTTTGGTCACCCCCATTTCTTTAGCAATACGGTAGATAATGCCGCGGCGTAATCTTGAGCAGACAGAGCAGACATTGCGTCCTTCGGGAATGACACGTTTGACGATGGACCATGTATCCTGATCCTCGATGTGATACGGCACTCCGATTTTCTGAAGATAATTCGGAATTACATCTTTGGGGAAATTGGGCAAATGTTGATCAATATTGACGGCCAAAAGCTCAAAGTGCACAGGAGCGCGTTGTTGAAGTTTTCTTAAGACATCCAGCAAAACATAACTGTCTTTGCCTCCGGAGACGCAGACCATGACTTTGTCACCTTCTTCAATCATGTTGAAGTCTTCGATCGCTTTGCCGGCAAGCCGCATAATGCGTTTTTCATTTTTCTTTTCGGCGACACTTTTCTTGCTACGGCCGGTTTGATTGTCAACCTCCTGCTCAGATACTTTCTGTGCCTCGAGGGTCTCTTCAGGGATAATCGTGATTGTTGATGTCATTAATTTTTCTTTCTAAAAATTTCAACGCCCGCACTTTCTGCCGTTTCGTAAGCTTTGGTTTTTTCGCTTCGAACGACGACGGCGACCACTCTAGGGTTTTGCAATAACTCTTGAGCGATAGCCTCAACAAGCGTTTCTTGTAAAGCGATATGTTGACCAGCAACGTGATGGTCAATGGTGCGGATCACCGTGTCATAGTTATAAGCATTGTCCAGCCGGTCGTCTTCGTCATGCGTGTTGACGAACACTTCAACGTTGAAAACGACAGGTTGAGGCGCAGACTTTTCGTGATCATAGGCGCCGATTCGAACATTGCGTCGAATATTTTTCAAAAGAATTCGGCGACAATTGCGTAATTGGGGATCAAGGTACCAAGTCATTGGGAAACCTCTTTGATAGCAGTCAGTCTTGCCTGACGAACGGTTTCTGCAATTTTGGACTTATCTTCACAATGTTGGGCAATGTTTCCAGCGTCAACACTTCGATAGGCTCTTGCAGCTTTTGTCCAAGGGTCTGTATCAATGGACAATATCATGCCGGCTAGCTGTAGCAACAAGTCAAATCGCTCGGGGCGGCGCAGACAGTCGGCCGATTCTAGAAGTGCAAGAATGGACTCGGGTGTCGGTAAAAAATGGGATTTTTGCCGTTGCCACAAAGTTGCTAAATCGCAAAAAGGGGCCGGGGGTTTGAGGCGAGAGAAGACGGCATTTAACGATGCAAGATCGGGGGTTTGACTCGTCAAAAGGACGAAGCGCTGCAGTTCGTTAAAGTGACTCTGTTCGGATTGGTCCAACCATTCAAGAACGCGATCGTTGACAGCTAATTCGCTGAAGAGTTTTTTCCACAATCCGCATTCTTGAAGCACTCTCACAAAGCGAGAAGGGCGTGTTTGCATCAGTGCTCGGCGCAATTCTTGAAAAACGCGCTCTGCCACCAAGGTATCGGCTTCGCCGTTTTGTACCATTTCTCGCATTAAATCCATCGTTTCACTGGCAACATGAAATTCTGGCAATTTGGCCGCAAAGCGCGCTGTTCGCAAAATCCGAACGGGATCTTCTTTGAAGGCCTCGGAGACGTGTCGCAAGGTTAAAGACTTCAAATCGTTAACTCCGCCATAAGGATCTACCAATGCACCGTCTTCAGTCATGGCTATGGCGTTGATTGTTAAGTCTCGACGAATTAAATCCTCTTCAAGCGAGACGTCAGAAGCAGTATGAAAGACAAAGCCGTGGTAGCCCGGAGCCGTTTTACGTTCGGTACGCGCTAAAGCATATTCTTCATGAGTTTTTGGGTGTAAGAACACGGGGAAGTCTTTGCCAACAGGCAAAAATCCCTTTTCAATCATCTCTTCAGGGCTGGCCCCCACCACAACCCAGTCCCTATCGGCGGTCTCTAAGTCATAGCCGAGATGTTTTCTTAAAAGAATGTCGCGGACAGAGCCGCCGACAAGATAAGTTTGCATGAGTTAAATTTTGTCGTTGACCACGGCGTTGGTTTCAGGCGTTACGGTTCCTAAAAGTGCTTTGAAGGAGTTTACCTTTTTTGATTGAGCTTGCGCATACTCCACGGTATTGGCTAATACATTTTGAACGTAAAGACGTGTTTCGTTAAAGGGAATGGTTTCAATGAAGATGGCACCCTCAACGGGTTTAGTCAATGTACTGCGCCAGCGGTGTGCACGGTTGGGGCCAGCATTGTAGCCCGCGGTTGACAACACGATGTTATTGTCGAGTCTGTCAAGGAGCGTACGCAAGTAAAAGGTACCGAATCGAACATTAGCATTGATTTCGTAAATGCTACTTGGCTTGAAATCCTCAATAGCCAATTCTTTTGCAATCCATTTTGCAGTTGCCGGCATGATTTGCATTAGACCATTGGCTCCTACAGATGACTGCGCGATGGTAATGAAGCGAGATTCTTGTCGGATCAGACCGTAGACCCAGTTGGGGTCAATTTGAACTTTTTTACTGTACTTCTCAATCTCATCGTCAAAGGGACGAGGGTAAAGCAATCGATGCTCAACGGGCATTCGAAGCGCTAGTCGGATTGCCGTGTTAATCGAGCGGTGTAGGTAAAGGTTTTCTTCTGCCCACAAGGCCGCGGCCAGCAATTGTTGATCTGACCGATTACGGATAGCCCATTGCCACTCTCGATTGCCCTCGGCGATTAAACCGTGCTCGTAGAAAGTACGGGCCCTAACAACGGCCGGTTGTTTGCCGAAATCATCGATTAAATCATCATCGATCGGATTTTCAATATTTAACGGATAAACGATGGGATTTCCCAAGGCTTCCGCGGCAAGTTTTCCGTAAAACGTTCTGACATTATTGAGCTTTTCCCAACATTTCTTCGCGTTGTCTGTTTGACCTTTTTGGGCGTATGCCACACCTTGCCAATAAGTCCAGGCTTCTTTTTTCGCCAGTGTTGCTGGCATTGCGTGAATAAAGCTCAAAAGAGAATCCCAACGCTCAAGCCGCAAAGCACTTCTTGCGCGCCATTCCAAACAGTCATTTGAGTTGGCTGTTAATCGGCTCGAGCAAACGGTACTGCCGCCTTTGGCATAGTAGTTAAGAGCTTTAGTGTCGTGGTTTAAGGCCGCAAGATAACCCAGACGGGCCCAGAGTGCAGATCGTTCTTGTTTGTTAAGTCGACCTTTGAGGGTATCAGCGATACGAACGGCAGCATCAAAGTTACTGCCGGCGAGCCTATAAGCCGCAATTTGCAGTACAAACTTATTTTGTTTGGCCAGGCGGTTTCGATGTTGACGATACCAACGGCTGGGTTGATTTAAAGCCTGGCGAGCAGAAGTAGGCAAGCGCTTTTGAGCAATTAAATCATTAACAATAGTTCTGGCCTGTGAGATACGGTTGTGTTGAATCAGTACCGCTATTCGAGGAAATGCGAGCGTCGGCGCTTTCTCAATAAGCTCATTAGCGGCCCTGCGGCAAACGCCGATATCGCGATATTGGGCGTTTTTGAGAACGTTAAAAAAACTTTCGGCTTTATCAGCTCGCAAAGCCCCTTTACGCGTTAGTTGCAATTGGTGATAAATGTCCCAGCAGACGATGGCCGGTTCATTTTTATTCCAAACCAATTCTTGTCTCAGTTGTCTGAAATAGCCCCATTGGCGTTTCTCATTCCACTCATTTGCTTTCAATAGGAGCCAATCGGTGCGGAGTCGCTCTGCAATATAAAGCCCATCGTGTTCGGTAATAAAGCGAAGAATTTCGTTTTCCAGAGCTTCGTCAAAATTTTGGGCTCTGGCCCGATCAATCAAGTGCCAAGCTTGCACGTATTCTCGAAGCGGTTCGTCTTCATCGGGCAGGAGTTTCTCGGGATGAGCAACTTCGGCGAGTTTTTTATTTTCGTAGAGCTCTTTAATGAATAAGAAACGCTCTTTTGCTGGTAGCTCCTCAATCATGGAGGCGTAAGTTTGCTGCGAGGGGGTGCTGGCGGCGTTAACTGGGGCGCACAAGAGCACTGCAGAGATTAAACTCGCGCAGAGAGTTGGGCCAATAAGAGAAAAACGTTTTAAACTGAGAGACATACACCTACACTTTACTGCAAAACGTCGATGGAGGATGGGGGAATTATGAAAAAGACACAACTTCGTGGGCAATTGTTTGAGTTACGTTCAAGCTCCCATTGGCTTCGAGAAACCGAAAAGATTGCAGCTCACCTGACCGCCTTTTTCAAAGACAATCCTGTTGAAGTGCTCGCATTGTATTGGCCGATTCGCTCGGAGATTGATTTACGAGCTTGTGCCGTTGGTCTCAAAGCTCAAGGGTTAGTGGATNNATGAGCTTGCGATGCCTGCCATTGTCGACAATCGCATGCAGTTTGTTCGTTGGAGCCCCGGTGAAGTAATGGAGCGTGACTCAGCAGGTATTCCCATGCCCAAAAGCGGGCACCCCGTTTCTCCCGATTGCATTTTGGTGCCCTGTGTTGGATTGACTGCAAACGGGCAGCGGCTGGGCTATGGGGCAGGTTGGTACGACAGAACGCTCAACGAGTATCCGCAAGCGCTGACGATCGGGGTTTTAGCGCAAGCGTTTATGGTTAAGAATATCTCAGCGCAATCTCACGATGTGGCACTTAATGCGTATGTGACTGAAGAGGGGATTTTTCCTTGCCGAGAGCTACCCGCCAGCTGGCATTTCGCCAGTAGTAAATGACAAAAACGCCTAGGCAGGCGTAGTAGAACGCGTCTGCCGTCCACACCAAGGCGACATCGTCAACACTCACAGAGGCCACCCATGCGTAGGCGGCGTAGGCAATCGAAGTGAAGCTTGAGGCAATTAAAGACTCGCGTGTACAACCCAGAAAACCGAAAACCGAGAAGTAGTGTACGGCCGGAATACAAATTGCATAGCCTAAAAGCATGACGCGAACAGAGGTTACAGCGGCCGCAGAGAGCTCCTCAATATTGGTAAATAGTGACAAAACGGGTTCGGGCCAAATACCGATCAAAAGACAGATAGGGGCAGTGATCATGAACGAGAGTTTGAGACCGTTTTTCATCATGCCATCGATTTCATTGGCACGATTTTCTCCTAATAAATTAGCACCGATTGAGCCGCATGTTGCCCCGAACGCATGAACAAATAAAAACAGCAGATTAGAGACCGAACGAACGAGGTTACTGATCGCTAGCGAGCGTTCGCTCATGTGTTCTACAAAGACAAAGAAGAAAAACCAACTCGACATGATGACAATTTCTTGAAGCATCATCCAACGGCCGAGTTTAAAAAGCGCAATTTGAAGTCGTTTGTCAAAACCGAACCAGTCAAAAATGCCGTACTTTTGATGGTGTTTACGCTTAACGGCATAAATAACAAAAAATATGAAAGTCAAAATTTCAGCTAACGTGGATGCAATGGCAGCCCCTGCAATACCCAAAGCAGGAATCGGGCCAAAACCGAAAATTAAAAAGTAATTGAGTATGCAGTTTGAAAGCACCATCACCACGGATGAATAGGTGAGTACTTTAGGTTGCAAGATTGATAAGAAAAAGCCGCGGAAAATACCCGCTCCAAACGCGAACCCAATACCGATGGTTCGCCAGAAAAAGTAGCTTTGTGCTTCAGCTCTGACCTCATCGGATTGAACGACAAGGTTGAAGAATCCTTCCATGCAAAAGGGCAAGGCGAGCATGATCAGTGCGCACATCATTGCTAAAAAGAGGGCACTTTGGTGGAAGACATTGCCGATTTCTCGATAGTCTCGCCGACCGTTGGCTTGCCCCATCAAGGACTGAGACGCGATGCAATACCCGAAGGCAATCATCGTCAGAACAAAAAAGGCAATGCCTCCGATCGCAGCCGCGCCTACACTGATTTCGCTGACTCTGCCAAGAAAAATGATGTCGGTCAGACCGATGAGCTGCTCAAGCAATAAACTGGCAAGCATCGGTACTGAGAGCGAAAAGATGGAGCGAATGTCTGTTCTGACGAGGTTTTGTACAGCCATGATGAATAAAGAAAAAGACGTCGACCAATAGTAGATCGACGTCTTGAAGTCTAGCGCAGGAATTGATTAATAGCGATATGCGTCGCTCTTGAAAGGACCTTCTTTAGGTACGCCGATATAGGCGGCTTGCTCATCGGTAAGCTCGGAGAGTTGAGCATTAAAGTTCTTCAATTGCAAACGAGCGACTTTCTCGTCAAGAATCTTCGGCAACACGTAAACGCCAACGGGATACTTATCCGTGTTGGTAAAGAGTTCGATTTGAGCCAATGTTTGATTGGCAAAAGAGCTCGACATCACATAGCTCGGGTGGCCGGTGGCGCAACCCAAGTTCACGAGACGGCCTTCAGCCAGCAAAATAATCTTGTTGCCGGAGGGCAAAAGAATATGGTCAACTTGGGGTTTGATGTTTTCCCATTGGTATTGACGCATACTGGCAACGTCGATTTCACTATCAAAGTGACCGATATTGCAGACGATCGCTTCGTTTTTCATGCGAATCATGTGATCGTGCGTAATCACATTAATGTTGCCCGTAGCGGTCACGAAAATATCAGCCTTATCAGCAGCCCAATCCATCGTCA
>DCTK01000121.1:8771-20704 GCA_002329575.1 Sutterella sp. UBA1442
CACATCGGTGGCGCGTTTGATGCCGTCAACGAGCGACTCGCGACAGCCGTAGAGATTGTCGAATTTGCTCTTGGTGACCGAGTCATTGACATTCATGGCGGGGAATTTCAAAGTGCCCTTGGCCGCCATTTGGTAGAGACGGTGTACACCGGTCGTGGTTTCTTCGCTGACACCCTTGATGTGGACGATGCGCTTGGAGTACCAGTGCGGATCTTCTTGCAAATGGCGAGCGATAGCTGCAAAGAGTGCTTTTTCTTCTTCAGATTTGGGGTTGGCAATGACACTTCGGTCGGTTTCTGCCTGTTCGCCCAAATGCAACAGAAGTGTTGCATCGCCACCGTCATCAAGAATCATGTTGGAGAAGCCACCGTCATCCCATTGCAAAATTTTGTGGGTGTACTCCCAGTACTCTTCAACGGTTTCTCCTTTAACGGCAAACACGGGGATTCCTTCGGCGGCAATGGCAGCGGCTGCATGGTCTTGTGTTGAAAAGATATTGCAACTTGCCCAACGCACTTCTGCGCCCAACGCGACAAGCGTTTCGATCAAAACAGCCGTTTGGATCGTCATGTGTAAGGAGCCCGAGATGCGAGCGCCTTTCAGAGGTTGTTGGCCGGCGTACTCTTCACGAATTGCCATCAAACCGGGCATTTCGGTTTCAGCAATTTTGATTTCTTTACGGCCCCAATCTGCCAAACCGATGTCGGCGATGATGGATTGAGTTGTCATAACAAAAACTCCGTTAATCAATAACTTGGTTAAGCAATAATGAGCGCCGTTAATTTTTTTTCTCAAGCCTGGAGCTCATAAAAGAGCTTCGCAGCGCTCCTTGAGGAGGGATTGGACGGCGCTTGAGACTGAAGCGCCGCCTCAAAAAGTTTATTTCGAAAGTTTCTTTTCTTCTTCGGCCGCTCTGAGAGCTTCAAGAGCGGCGTTAACCGTAGCAGCATCAACCCCTTCACCCGTTGTAGCTTCTTGTCCGGAGAAACCGTTTCGTTTTAAGGCTACCACGGTCATACCGGCGTCTTTGCCGCTATCGAAAGCCGCGCTTTGAAGTAAGGTGGAGCCATCGGCAGCAACGAGTTTGAAGAAGAACTTACCGTCTTCGCGATATTGCTTGAAGATGGGCAATGCTACTTTTTTCTTTTCGGCAGTCTTAGTTTGAGTTTGACCGAATTGAGCAAAGTTACGAAGGCCGACGGCTCGACGCATACGATTCATGAAAGGTACGGCAATTTCACGAGCTTTGCGAGCACCTTCCTGAAGAATCTCTTCAATTTTTTCCGGATGCTTCATGAAATCGTCATACTTTTGACGCATCGGGCCGATTTCAGCGTTAATTTTCTCAAAGAGTTCTTTTTTGGCATCTCCCCAGCCAAGACCGTTTTGGAGGCGAGCTCGGAAGTCTTGGTATTCTTCGGGCGTGCTGAAGGCTTCGTAGATTGCCGTCAAAGAAGTCGAATCAGGATCTTTAGGTTCGCCAGGCAATTTTGAGTCGGTTTTGATGGCGGCAATGGCTTCTTTTAGAGCCTTCTCACCGCCTTCAAAGAGGGGGATAACATTGTTGTAACTCTTACTCATCTTGCGACCGTCAAGACCTGGTAAAACGTCATGCGTTTCATCAACGACTGCCTCTGGCATCACGAAGAAGGGATTATTCTCGTCTGCGTAAAGGAAATTAAAGCGCGTGGCTACATCGCGAGCCATTTCCAAGTGTTGAATTTGATCCTTACCGACAGGTACTTGGTGGGCGTTAAACATCAAAATGTCCGCAGCCATCAAAATGGGATAGCTATATAAACCCATTGAAATGCCGGCATCGGGATCTTCAGCATTCTCTACGTTGGCATCAAGAGCCGCCTTATAGGCATGGGCGCGATTCATTTGGCCTTTGGCCGTGCAACAGGTGAGCATCCAGCACAAAAGCGGAATTTCAGGAATGTCACTTTGGCGATAAAAAATGACGTGATCGGGATCAAGACCGGCAGCAAGCCAAGTCGCGGCAATTTGCAAGCGGGAACGTTCAATGCGGTCCGGGTCTTGGCACTTGATGAGTGCGTGCAAGTCAGCTAAAAAATAAAAACCTTGGACGTCTTTACGATGGCTGGCTTGGATGCACGGGCGAATTGCACCGACATAGTTGCCGATATGCAAGGTGCCGGTGGTATTAATGCCGGTAAGTACTCGAGTAGTCATTTTTTGTTTATAAGTCAAAGAGTTCAATGAACAGATCATTGTATGGCGAGAGAGGCTAAACGTCAAAACCTAAACGTTTGGTCGGGTAAATACAGCCTTCAGAACAAATGAGCTGTTTGAGCGATTGACATTTTGGGTTTTCGGCCTTAAAAAATAAGAAACGCTTTTTTGTTAATGATCTAAGGGGAAAAAGATGACACAAGAAAACTTAATGCTCAAAATTGCTCGTGAACGTTATACCACCAAGCACTATAACGGCAAGAAAATTCCTCGTGCGCAACTCAATGAATTACTTGAAATTTTGCGCTTAACGCCCTCTTCTGTGAACTCTCAACCCTGGCAATTTATTTTGGTTTCTACAGACGAAGCGAAGCAGAAAGTTGCCGAAGCATTACCGGACTTCAATAAAGAGCGCGTCTTAATGGCTAGTGATGTGATTTTCTTTGCCGTACCTGAAAAAATTACAGAAGAGCACTTTAAAGCCCTTTTGGATAAGGAAATTGCAGATGGTCGCTACCTTAAAGCTGAAATTGCCGAGGGGTTAGATGCCGGTCGTCGTTATTTTTCTGGCTTACATATGGGTAGCGTCGAAGAAACCGTAAGTTGGGAGACTGCTCAAGTCTATATCGCTCTGGGTTTTGCTCTTTTCGCCGCTGCCGGTATGGGTATTGACTCCACGGCTTTGGAAGGGGTGGATTTCGAAAAATTAGATGAGATTCTCCAACTGCGTCGTCGTGGCTTGCGTAGCGTAGTGGGTATCAGCTTAGGCTATCGCCGTCCTGATGACTCCAATGCCACTCGCCCGAAGTCTCGCTTGGAGTTGGCCGATATTCTGACAGAATTTAAGTAAAAGCATCGTCTTTTAAAATGCAAAAGAGCTCCGATCTTGACGATCTCGGAGCTCTTTTTTTTGGGGGGTGACCTGAAGAGGAGTTCTTCTAGTCTTTCCTTCTAAATTTGATTAGAACGCATCGGCGCGAAGAGCTTCTGCCTTGTCAGTGCGCTCCCAAGAAAATTCCGGTTCTTCGCGACCGAAGTGGCCGTAGGCAGCCGTCTTCGAGTAAATCGGACGCAACAGATCGAGCATTTGAATGATACCGCGCGGACGAAGATCGAAATGACGACGTACAAGCTCGGCAATTTTTTCATCAGCAATCTTGCCCGTGCCGTAGGTGTACACGGTGATATTGATGGGTTGAGCAACACCAATTGCGTAAGAAACTTGCACTTGGCAACGGCGAGCAAGGCCAGCGGCAACAATATTCTTTGCAACGTAGCGACAAGCGTAGGCAGCCGAACGGTCGACCTTCGAGGGATCCTTACCCGAGAAGGCTCCGCCGCCGTGAGGGCAAGCACCGCCGTACGTGTCCACGATGATCTTGCGACCCGTTAATCCACAGTCCCCTTGAGGACCGCCGACCACGAAGCGACCCGTGGGGTTAATCAGGTAGCGCGTATCTTTTAACCATTCCGCAGGCAACACCGGTTTGATGATGTGCTCGATGATTGCTTCGTTAAATTCGGGCTTCATCTTATTGCCGTCGCTCATGCGGGGATGATGTTGGGTCGACAGAACCACCGTATCAACAGCGACAGGCATGCCGTTTTCATAACGCAACGTGACTTGGCTCTTGGCGTCAGGGCGCAAGAAGTCAAGCGTGCCGTTACGGCGAACGATGGATTGTTGTTGCACTAAGCGATGAGCGTAATAGATCGCAGCCGGCATCAAGGTCGGCGTTTCATCACAGGCAAAGCCGAACATCAAGCCTTGGTCACCGGCGCCTTGTTCAAGGTAGTCATCGCTGGCACGATCAACGCCTTGAGCGATGTCATTGGATTGCTTGTCATAACCGACGAGAACGGAACATCCCTTGTGATCGATACCGTAGTCAGAATTGTCGTACCCGATGCGCTTTAACGTTTCACGGGCAATGTCGATGTAGTCGACATTGGCTTGGGTGGTAATTTCACCGGCTAAGACTACAAGGCCTGTATTGCAAAGCGTCTCAGCGGCAACGCGACTGTAGGGATCTTGAGCAAGAATGGCGTCAAGAATGGCGTCGGAAATCTGGTCTGCGACCTTATCGGGATGGCCTTCCGAGACAGACTCGGAAGTAAAAAGGTAAGTGTTATTCATGGTGCTACATTCCTTTGTTTTCATTAACGAGTGGAACGAGCGTCCACCGCAGCAGGTTAATGCAAAGGGGAATGCGGCTGACGCTTTAGCGGAATTTATGACACGCCCCGCAAGTTGTCCTTAACTCGGCGTGGACGAGCATCTTACTCCTGTTTTGGGAAAAATCAATCGCATCGATAAAAACAGGTCTAAAAACAGTGAGTTTTGTTACATTTTGAAATGAATAGTTGCTGTTTTTAGTACAAAGGGTATTTTGGACCACTCAATGAAGAGGCGATTTTTTGTATGATCCTAAGGTCTTTAGATGGCGGCCTTCAAAATTTGTGCCGCTCGCCGTAAAAAGCTCATAACGTACTGAATTTTTGATTTTTTTGCTTTTAGGAGATTCTCTATGTTTGAACAATGGAGAGGATTTAAAGGAACGCATTGGACCGATGACGTCAATGTGCGTGACTTTATCCAAAATAACTACACGTCCTATGACGGCGATGAGTCGTTTTTAGCCGGCTCGACCGAGGCTACTGACAAGTTGTGGGGCCGTCTGCAAGAGTTGCAGAAAGAAGAACGTGCAAAAGGCGGCGTGCTCGACATGGAGACCGAAATCGTTAGCGGTATCAACGCTTATCCGCCGGCCTATATTGATGATGAACTCAAAGAGATGGAAAAGGTGGTCGGTCTTCAAACCGACAAGCCCTTAAAGCGTGCTTTTATGCCTTATGGTGGTATCCGTATGGCTCAAGAGGCTTGCACGACTTATGGCTATACACCCAACCCCAAATATAACCAAATTTTCAATGAATATCGTAAAACGCATAATCAAGGTGTCTTTGATGCTTATACCCCTGAAATGCGTTTGGCTCGTAAGTACAAGATCATCACCGGTCTGCCCGATGCTTATGGTCGTGGTCGTATCGTTGGCGATTATCGTCGCGTGGCCTTATACGGTATTGACTTCTTGATTGCCGCTAAGAAAAACGATTTGCTCAATTGCGGTTGTGGCACGATGACCGATGACGTGATTCGGCAACGCGAAGAGTTGGCCGATCAACTTCGTGCGCTCGAAGAAATGAAGCAAATGGCGTTGTCCTATGGCTACGACATTTCTCAACCTGCCACAAACGCCCGTGAAGCGGTTCAGTGGCTCTATTTCGGTTACTTGGCCGCCATTAAGACGCAAAACGGCGCGGCAATGAGCGTGGGCCGCATTTCGACCTTCTTGGACATTTATATCGAACGCGATTTGCGTGAAGGCACTTTGACCGAAGTTGAAGCTCAGGAATTGATTGACCATTTGGTGATGAAATTCCGCATGGTGAAGTTTGCTCGAATCCCGAGCTACAACCAATTGTTCTCTGGCGATCCGGTATGGGCAACGCTTGAAGTGGGCGGAGTCGGAATGGACGGCCGTCACATGGTGACGAAAAGCGACTTCCGCTTCTTGCACACGTGAGAAAATATGGGACCGGCTCCTGAGCCCAACCTCACGGTGCTCTACACTCGCGCGTTACCTGAAGCCTTCCGTCGTTACTCTGCCAAGGTCTCCATTTTGACGAGCTCCGTGCAGTATGAAAATGACGACGTCATGCGTCCGATCTGGGGTGATGATTACTCGATTTGCTGCTGTGTTTCTGCTACCGAAACCGGCAAGGAAATGCAATTCTTCGGCGCTCGAGCCAACTTGGCTAAGTGCTTACTTTACGCAATCAATGGCGGTGTGGATGAGAAAAGTGGAGTTCAAGTGGGCCCGGCCTACCAACCCATCACCAGCGAAGTGCTCGATTATGACGAAGTGCTCAAGAAGTTTGACGTCATGATGTATTGGCTTGCGGGCTTGTATGTTAATACGCTCAATCTTATCCAATACATGCATGATAAATACTTCTATGAAGCCGCTGAAATGGCTCTTATCGACACGGATGTGCGTCGTACCTTTGCCACCGGTATCGCCGGATTCTCGCACGTGGTCGACTCGCTTTGCGCCATCAAGTATGCACGTGTTAAGCCTGTTCGTAACGAAGCCGGTGTCGCTGTCGATTTTGAAATTGAAGGCGATTTCCCCCGTTATGGCAATGATGATGATCGCGCCGACCAAATTGCTGTGTGGCTTTTGAAGTCCTTTATGACAAAGTTGCGTCGTTTCCACACGTATCGCAATTCTGAAGCTACAACGTCGATTTTGACGATCACTTCCAATGTGGTTTATGGGAAGGCAACGGGCACTTTGCCTGATGGTCGTAAGGCCGGTGAACCGCTTTCGCCGGGAGCCAATCCGAGTTACGGCGCTGAAAAGAATGGGCTTTTGGCTTCCCTGAACTCCGTGGCGAAGTTGCCGTACGAATACGCTTTGGACGGTATTTCCAATACGCAAACGATTAGTCCTGACGCGCTCGGTCACTCCGAAGAGGAGCGTGCAGACAACCTCGTGCGAGTAATGGACGGTTACTTCAAGCGTGGGGCTCACCATCTCAACGTCAACGTATTTGGAACTGAAAAGTTGATTGACGCGATGGAGCATCCTGAAAAGCCGGAATATGCCAATTTTACTATCCGTGTGTCCGGATATGCGGTGAAGTTCATTGACCTGACGCGTGAGCAACAGCTTGACGTGATCAGCAGAACTTGCCACAAGCAACTCTAATTTGCTTGCTTGCCGCCGACGTCGAGTACATTAGTAACCGACGTCGGCGGGTTCTTTTTTCAGGCGGCTCGCGTACGTTTTGCTCCTTTTATCGATGTTGCAGAGGTGATCGCTTTGACAACTGGAAGAATCCACTCTTTTGAAAGTTTTGGCTCGGTAGACGGACCGGGGGTGCGCTTTGTTGTCTTTATGCAGGGCTGCCGAATGCGTTGCCGTTATTGTCACAACCCTGATACGTGGAATGAAAATATCGGGCAAACGTACACAGCCCAAGAGGTCCTTAATCGCGCTCTTCGTTATCGTGACTATTGGGGAGAGGTTGGCGGTATTACGGTAAGCGGGGGCGAGCCGCTATTGCAGATGGATTTTGTGACCGAACTTTTCACACTGGCTAAAAAAGAAGGAATTCACACGGCATTGGATACGGCAGCCGGTCCCTATCGTGAAGAACCCGAGTTTAAATCCCAATTCGATAAGCTCATGGCCGTCACGGACTTGGTTCTTTTAGATATCAAGCACATTGATGAGCAAAGTCATAAAAAATTGACTGGTATCACCAATGCTTACGCATTGTCTGCCGCTCGATATTTAGACAGCATTGGAAAACCCGTGTGGATTCGGCACGTGCTTGTGCCTGGTTACACCGATGACGACAAAGCGCTTGAAGCCTTGGCAGACTTTTTGACAAGTCTTAATAACATAGAGCGCATTGAGGTTTTACCTTTTCATAATCTCGCTGCATTTAAATGGAAAGAGTTGGGAATTAAGTACACGTTGGCGGAGACCTTACCGCCGACACAAAAACGAATTGATAATGCCCGCAAAATTTTGTCACGAGCTGGACTAGTGTCTTGAAGGCGGTTTTGACGGCCCTAACTCTATAATAAACGGCGTTATAACCGGATACGCGCACTATGAAATTCTTTATTCGTCTGATTGCTTGTCTGTCACTGGAGAGCGTAAGAAGTCTCGGGACAGTGCTCGGCGGGCTTCTATATCGCTTCAATCGCCCTTTTAGAGGTCATTTGAAAGAAAATTTGGGCTACGCTGGGCTTTATTCTGAGGATTTTGCCAAGCGCGTTGCCAAGCATATCGGTATTCAGGCCCTGGAGGCCGTGTGGGTACTTGGCCGAAGTCACGAAGAGGTTATTGCTCAAACACGTATTGACGAGTCTTCATACAAAGTGTTCGATGAGGTGTTTGCCTCTGGTCGGCCTGTGGTCTTTTTGACACCTCATGTCGGTTGTTATGAAGTAGCGCCCATGCGTGTGGAAAAGGAATGGTTAGCCGGTACGGATCGAAAGTTAGCCATTTTGTACCGCATGCCAAAGAAGAAATATTTGCGCGAAATTGTCAGTAAAGGCCGTGCCTCTAGCAATATTGTGCCTGCACCGGCCGATCTCGGCGGGGTGCGCCAAATCATCAAGATTTTGCGTGCCGGCGGTCTAGTTGGGATTTTGCCCGATCAATTGCCTAAAAACGGTGAGGGTGTTTGGGCGAGTTTCTTCGGTAAGCCTGCTTATACCATGACCTTGCCTCTAAGACTGATGAAGCAGTTCAATGCGCCGGCCATTATGGTTCGTGTCGAGCGGGAACGCGGTGGATGGTGTATCTTTTGCAAGGTGTGGGACTATGAGTTAACGGGGCAGGATTGTGATGCCGAAGCGTTCAATCNNAATCGCTTGATTGAGGAAACGATTTTGGAGTGCCCCGAACAATATCTCTGGTCTTATCATCGTTATAAGGTGCCGCGCGGCGTGCAGCCGTTGCAGCAGTCAACAGAGAACGCTCAATGACAGAATTGATGACAAAAATTTGGGTGGCAGTTGTAAAGTCCATGGCGTCATGGACTCCGGCTTCGCGCGCCCGTTTGGCCCGTTTGATCGGCTGGTTGTTTTGGACTCTCGTTCCCAAACGGCGCCATGTTGCACTCACAAACCTCAGACTGTGTTTCCCTAATTGGACCGAAGAAAAGCGTGTCGCAGTGGCTAAGAGTTGCTTTAATAATTTAACCCGCGCAGCACTCGATCACGGTGTCCTATGGGCGGGTAGTCGCGAAGATATCGCAAATTTCGTTCGTTTTGATGATGGTGTTATTGAAGCCATCACCGATGAGGAAAATCATCGCCCTTTGATTGTGATCGCTCCGCATTTTGCCGGCCTCGATGCTTCAGGTATTGCTCTTAACCTTTATGTACGCGGTGTCTCGCTTTACCAAAAGCAAAGCAACCCTATTTGGGATAAGGCCGCTTTTGAAGGTCGCAAACGCTTTAGCGATCCTATTTTGATTGCTAAGGGAAAACACAATGACTTGCGTCCTGTAATTCGAGCTATGCGAGACGGTTTCCCGTTTTACTATTTGCCCGATATGGATCACGGGATTCGTAATGGCATTTTCGTTCCTTTCTTTGGAGTTCCTGCCGCAACGTTACCGATGGCCTCTCGTTTAGCTAAGCTGACCGGAGCTAAGGTGATGATGATGATGCCAGAGATGACCGAACATGGTTATCAGGTTCATGCAACGGGTATCTGGGAAAATTTCCCGACAGATGACTACGCAGCCGATACATTGCGAGTCACTCAAGAGCTTGAACGTTGGGTCGAAAAATTTCCTGATCAATACATGTGGACACACCGTCGATTCAAGACACGCCCCGAAGGCGAACCCTCCGTATATTGATTTTTCGAGAATATAAATGATTGATTTAATTTTGAAAAAAGGCAAGGAGCGTTCGCTACTTCGCCGACATCCTTGGGTCTATGACACTGCGGTACAAAAATTAAGCGGCAAACCTGCTAATGGTGAAACGGTTTGTGTACGCAGTGCTGATAAGCGGTTTTTGGCTTGGGCGGCATATTCCGAGGCTTCAACGCTAAGAGCTCGTTGTTGGTCATTTGACGAAAACGAAATGATTAACCGAGACTGGATTGCAGCCAAAATTGAGAAAGCGTTAGCTGCAAGGGCGCACCTTTTTGAACGTACTTCTGCTGTACGCGTGATTTTTGGTGAGGCCGATCAATTACCAGGTTTGGTTGTTGATCGTTATGGCGACTGGTTTGTGACGCAATTTCAAGCCGCCGGTGTCGAAGCTTGGCGAGAAGATATTGCTGATATTTTGATGCAGCAACCCGATATTAGAGGTATTTTTGATCGCTCCGATGCTGCCACTCGTCATCGCGAAGGTTTGACCGAGCGCGTGGAGACCCTTCGGGGTCAAGAGCCTCCTCAGGAAATCGAAGTGATTGAAGATGGGGTACGCTATGGCGTTGATGTCCGCAAAGGTCATAAGACAGGCTTTTATATTGACCAACGTGAGAGTCGTTTGCTTGCTCAGCGCTTGGCGGCAGAATTTAAGCGCCGCCACGGTCGAGGCATGCGAGCCTTGAATTGCTTTTGCTACACAGGTGGTTTTTCTCTGGCGCTTTTAGCCGGCGGCGCCGCAGAGGTTGTTTCCGTTGATTCCTCCGAAGAGGCTCTTGCGATGGCCGCTCGTAACGCCGCCCGCAACGGTTTTAATGACGAACGCGCTCAATGGGTTCAGGCAGATGTGTTTGAGTATCTTCGTCGTGCTCGAGAAGCAGGAGAGACTTTTGATTTGGTGATATTGGATCCGCCCAAGTTTGCTTCGAGCCATCGCCATATTGATCGAGCCGCCCGTGCATATAAAGATATTAATTTGAACGGACTGCGCTTGGTGGCCCCGGGAGGAGACTTATTGACGTTCTCGTGCTCGGGCGCCATAGATGTGGATTTATTCCAGAAGGTGATCGCCGGTGCTGTGATTGACTCCAAGCGCGAAGCTTGGATGGTTGCACGATTGGGAGCCGGTTGTGATCACCCCTTGATGATGACTTGCCCTGAAGGGGAATATCTGAAAGGACTACAATTAACGCTTCGTTAAAGAAGACTCGTCTCATCGACGAGAAGGCAGGAGAAAATCATGGATGTAACGGATATGGTCCCGCAAATCCCAGTGACTGTTTTGACGGGCTTTTTAGGATCAGGAAAAACCACGCTGTTAAATCGTATCTTGCGCGAAGATCACGGACATAAAATTGCCGTGGTAGAAAATGAGTTCGGTGAAGAAAATGTGGATAGCACCGTACTCGTTCAAACCGATAAAGAGCAAATCGTGCAAATGAGTAACGGTTGTATCTGTTGCACGATCCGTGGCGACCTTTCGCGCGTGATGACCGATCTTCGTCATCGTCGTGACCGCGGGGAAATTGAATTTGACCGAGTGATTATTGAAACGACCGGTGTTGCCAATCCCGGCCCTGTGGCGCAGACATTCTTTATGGACGATGCTGTCGCTGCGTTTTACCGTTTAGACGGAGTCATTACGCTAGTGGATGCCAAATTCGGAAATGATTCCCTTGATAAAGAACTCGAAGCGCAGGCTCAAGTAGGGTTTGCCGATCGCATTTTCTTAACGAAGGGTGATTTAGTCAGTACAGAAGAATTGGAAGCCCTCCGTACACGTCTTCGTGCAATGAACCCGAGGGCGCCGATCAAAGAAGCGCATATGGGCGAGGTGGAAATTGCCGATGTGCTTGATATTGAAGGATTTAATCTCAATGATATTTTGGACGTTGATCCGCAGTTTTTAACTGATGTTGGTCATCACCATCATCATGGCGATGAAATCGGCTCCTTTATTTTCACGTCCTATACACCATTTGATGCTTTCCGATTGGAACGTTTCTGGGGAACGATTACGCAAGTCTATGGACCGGATCTGTTACGCTACAAAGGCATTTTGTATATCGAAGGTACTGATCGAAAGATGATTACCCAAGGCGTACATATGTTGGTTGCTGCCGATCTTGCAGATCCGTGGGGACCGGATGAACGTCCGATGACAAAGATTGTCTTCATTGGACGTAATTTGCCTGAAGAGGCCATCATTACAGGACTTGAAACCTGTCTTGTTGATGCTCCGTAGGGTACTGAATAATTTG
>DCTK01000122.1:0-6502 GCA_002329575.1 Sutterella sp. UBA1442
TGGGCCAGATCCCTCTATATCACAAGAAGCGATCGCAGTTGCCCGCCCTTTTATATGGACGGACACGATGAAAAAACCTATTTATACGGTTCTTTATTTCCAAGTCATTTGCGCCATCATAATCGGCGTACTTCTTGGTTACTTCTATCCTGAACTCGGTGCCTCGATGAAACCTCTTGGTGATGGTTTCATTAAATTAATCAAAATGATCATTGCGCCGGTGATCTTCTGCACGGTTGTTGTTGGTATCGCCGGTATGGAAGACATGAAAACCGTGGGCAAAACGGGAGGCTTGGCGGTTCTCTATTTTGAAGTGGTCAGCACCATTGCGCTGATCGTGGGTCTCGTACTCGTGAACTGGTTTGGACCGGGTCGTGGCATGCATATTGATCCGGCAACGCTTGACGCCGGTGCTGTATCAGCCTACACAAGTGGCGACAAGATGGAATCCACTGCAGAATTTTTAATGCACATCATCCCTGATACGGTGGTGGGAGCCTTTGCCTCGGGCAATATTTTGCAAGTGCTCTTTTTCTCCATTTTGTTCGGTATTGCTCTGCATAAATTCGGCGGTCGCGGCACGCTTATTTTTGATGTGATCGAAAAGAGCTCTCATATTCTTTTCCAAATCGTTAATATGATCATGCGCGTGGCACCCGTAGGTGCGTTCGGAGCGATGGCATTTACGATCGGTAAATACGGAGTCGGCTCCTTATTGCCCTTGGCCGAGCTCATGGCTACTTTCTACTTAACCTGTTTGCTCTTTATTTTTGTGGTACTTGGGGCCATCTGCCGTTGGGCCGGTTTTTCTGTTTGGAAATATATCTGCTACATCAAAGAAGAGTTGCTGATTGTGTTGGGCACGTCTTCTTCTGAATCGGCTCTTCCGAAACTCATGGACAAACTCGAGAAAGCCGGTGTCAGTAAGTCCGTTGTGGGCCTTGTGGTACCGACCGGCTATTCCTTTAACTTAGACGGCACTGCGATTTATCTGACGATGGCAGCAGTCTTCATTGCCCAAGCTTGCGATGTTGAAATGACGCTGATGCAAGAGCTCACGCTGTTGGGTGTGTTGCTTTTAACCAGTAAAGGGGCTGCCGGTGTAACGGGTTCTGGCTTTATTGTTCTGGCCGCTACGCTCTCGGCCGTCGGTCACGTACCGGTGGCTGGCCTTGCTCTCATTCTCGGGATTGACCGCTTCATGTCAGAAGCTCGAGCTTTAACCAACATTATCGGCAACGGTATTGCAACGATCGTTGTTGGCAAGTGGTGTGGCGAGTTGGACCAGGAAAAACTGAAAAATCTCTTAGGCAAGTCTGACGCCAGACTGCCCGATATCATGCCGGAGTTGCCGGCTCCCAAAGTGTTCCGTGACACTCAAGAGTTGAAATACATTCCGATTGATGATTACCACAATCGCTAATAGCTAACGCACAAACGGGCTCGAGTTTATTTCTCAGCCCGTTTGTTTTATCTGCCCCCTCCAGATTCTTAGACCTTTCAATTGAGCCATTGTGTCTTGGCTTTAATCCAAAGTGCCGGCAACACGGCAATGAAAATTGCGACACAAACATAACCGATAAAAAAGCCGAAGGGAGCTGCTTGGAAGTCCCAAAAATCAAAAGTCGACAACCCTAAAAGCTTGTGAACAAAATCTCGAATAAAGGCAAAAAATGCCCCGTAAATTGATATCACCGTCAATGCGGGCCACAAAGCACCGTTAACAATTGAGGCTAATATCGGCTTATTGAGTAAGAGTCGATTTTTCAATGCTGCCCAAACCGGGACATGAAGTCCGATGTGCCAAGCCGACAAAATGAACATCCAATACGCTGCAATTGTGTGGTAGCGCCGCAAATTTAGACCGGCGCCCTGATCCGCAAATAGGTTAAATAAATGCGATTGCATCAAACCGGTGACAAGCATCACGAGTGTTGCGACCAAAAGAAGTATGTTGGTTATCTTCGCACGGGGTTGAATTATGGAATGCCTTTCAATGAGCATTCGAAACCACCAGCGATTGAGTACTAAATGAGAAAATGCAACGGCTATAAATCCTAGACCTACCACCTCATGCCACTCGGGCCCTGTCAAACCAAAGGCAAAGGAAAGCAAAATGAGCATAGCCATCAGCAGATAGTGAGCGACTCGAACAAACATTTTGCTCTCCTTGCGGCTGACAATTAAATTAATTTCAATGCCTTAAGCCAATCGGTCACATCTTCTTGCGCGCGACTAGCGCGAGAGCCTCGTATGGCAAGTCCGTCAAGAACCGTAGCACCGACACAAACTCGTTTTATATCATTTGGACCGCGCCCTAAGCCGCTCCCCTCATGTGTGCAAAACGGTACAACGGTTTTGCCGTTAAAGTCTTTCCCTTCCAAGAAAGTAAACAGGGCCATCGGCAATGTACCCCACCAATTGGGATAACCGATAAAGATCGTATCGTATTGAGCAATCGAGTCCATATCGGTAGCAAGCGCCGGTCGTGCATTCTCATCTTGCTCTTTTCGAGCAATGTCTACCGTGGCTCGATAAGCTTCAGGATAAGCTTGCACCGTTCGTACTTCGAAAATATCGCCACCGACAGCACGATGAATTTCTTGAGCAATGGCACGAGTATTACCAGTCTTAGAAAAATACACCACAAGCACTTTTCTTTGTGGGGTTGCACCATTTGCCGTTTGTGCACAGACTAACATGGGCGCTCCCGCCATTGTGGTCAGTAATGCCGCAGCTGTGGCTTTGAGCGCGTGGCGTCTTGAAAACGTTTGAGCATTTTTCTTAACTTGTGTCATCTTGAAGCCTCTCAGAGTTATTGCTTTGTTATTTAATTTATAGCGAGAGAAACCCTTGGCTTTTGTCTCAAGATATTCAAAAATTTGTCTGATTCTCTTAGCGTTGCAGATCGTCACACATTTGACAACAAAAATCGCCGACTGCAAGACAAAAGTGCAAGTCGGCGATTAGTGCGTTTTACGGAAGGATTCTATAGGCCAAAAAGCTTTTCAAGATCGGAGGTCTTCATTCCGGACAGAATCGGGTGGAAGTTACCGTCTTTATCTTTCATAACACCGAACGGCACTTCGCGTCCGCCTGTCAGTCGGAAAATACGCGTATTTGTCCACACCGCTTGACGTTTGTCGAAGGGAATAATCATATTTTCCGTATCAATTCCACGCACGGGTTGATTGGAAAACTGTGCATGGTGACGCTCAAACATTTCTACACGATTAAGCCCGGACAAAATGGCAGCTGCCTGCGGCTCACTGTGGGGATTTAAAAGAGCAACGGGCACCCACACAAAATCGATTTTGTCTTTCAAAGGCATCGTTTGATCGAGCATACGCAGGCAGTATGAGCATTGAGTATCAAACACGATAAAGGCCATGGGGCGACCTGCGGGGCCAGGAAAATGCACACCTTCAGCACTTTCCATAAATTCGGTGTACATGCGTTCAGCATCCCAATCGGTAGGCACTTCAGGCATATTTTTTTGATAGGCCGTAGCAGGCGTTTGAGACTTGGGCGCCGGCGTTTCTGTTTTTGAATCACACGCTACCAAAGCAAAGGAAGCCAGTGCAGCACCCAAGAAAAGTCGTCGATTTGTCATGGCATTTCTCTCCTCAAAAAAATCGCGGGGAGTTTTCAAAGTTCACTTTTTCAGGTTACACGCTTTTGCAAGTCGTTGCACGGATAAAAGGTCACAATTTGGCGCTAATTTCCCATTTTGAAAGGAATCTTTAGGCACATTCGACTAAAATTTAAAGAATTATTTTTTGAGGTTTTCTGTTATGACTTTCATTGAGTCCTTGAAACAACGTTGGAATCAAAGCCGTTCGTTATTGTGTGTCGGTCTTGATCCGGATATCAATCGCATTCCCGAATCCATTCGCAACAGTAAGACATGCTTTTATGATTTTTGTACTGCCATCGTTGACGCAACCGCTCAGTACGCATGCAGTTTCAAACCTCAAATCGCCTACTTTGCCTCCCGAGCTGCCGAATCTGAGCTTGAAGGCATTATTGAGTACATTCACAAAAATTATCCTGACATCCCGGTCATCCTGGATGCCAAACGTGGCGACATCGGGTCAACGGCCAAACACTACGCCAAGGAAGCCTTTGAGCGCTTTCAAGCCGATGCTGTCACGCTCTCTCCGTACATGGGTTTTGACTCCGTCGAGCCCTATCTGGAGTATGAAGACAAAGGAGCCATCTTGCTCTGCAGAACGTCCAACCGAGGCGGCAATGACATTCAAATGCTTCAAGTCGATGGCAAACCCATCTATCAACGGGTGGCAGAGCTTGCGAGTGGCCCCTGGAACTTAAACGGCCAATTAGGCCTTGTGGTGGGCGCGACTTATCCTAATGAAATTGCACAAGTACGCGCCATTGTCGGTGACATGCCCTTATTGGTACCGGGCGTTGGTGCCCAAGGCGGTGATATTAATGCGTGTGTGAACGCAGGGATTACTGCCGACCGTTGCGGCATGATGATTAACTCGAGCCGTGCCATTCTCTATGCCTCAAGTGGAGAAGATTTCCGAGAAGCGGCCGCCAATGTTGCTAAGCAAACGCGTGATGCGATCAATACGGCCCGAGGCCTCTAGAGTTGAACGAATCATTTAGTTACGAACCCTCGCTTGATTTGTCAAACGAGGGTCTTTTTTTGCCTGTACTCAACACAATTACCGATTCTTCGAATTAATCCACAAAGAAAACCCCTTTTTAAATCAAAAAGATCACAATATCTTTTTGAGATACAGGTATTTTTTTTGGAGATAATGTCATGACCGATCTGTCTGCCTACATCCCTGAGATGGTCGAAACACGTCGTCGTTTTCACCGTTATCCTGAAATCGCTTGGACAGAGTTTCTGACCACTCAAACCATTATTGAACGTGTCCGAGCACTCGGTTTTGAGACCGTTGTCGGCAAGGCATTATTCGATATCAAGCACGCTTTCGGCCGAAACGAAGAAATGATTCAAGAGGCTTTCCAAGAGGCACTTGGGCAAGGCTTGGATCCCAAAATCGGCGAAGAGATTGGCGGATTTACAGGATGCCTCGCCATTTGGAAAACACCTCGTCCGGGACCTGTGACTGCTCTTCGCTTTGACATCGATTGCGTCAATGTTGAAGAAGATCACACGGACAATAACGAAGCTTTTCGCGAGGGTTTCGACTCATCTCGATGAGGCTTAATGCATGCGTGCGGCCATGACGGACATGCAGCTATCGGTCTTGCGGTCGCTCGTTGGATAAAAGACAATGCCGATCAACTTTGCGGCACGATAAAGCTCATCTTTCAGCCGGCAGAAGAAGGAACAAAAGGAGCTGCTGGCATTGCTTACTCTGACAATCTCGATGACGTCGATGTCATCTTGGGTGCTCATCTCGGAGTCGCAGCCAAACTGCACGAAGTTGCTATCGTGCGATCCGGTTTTCTAAATACCACAAAAATGAACGCGACATTTAAAGGCACCCCTGCGCATTCTGGTTCTTGTGCAGAAAAAGGCCGCAACGCATTGATGGCCGCTTGTACCGCATCATTACAACTCATGGGCATTGCGCGTCACGGAGGCGGCAACTCCAACGTCAATGTCGGCACTATTCATGCCGGCGAAGGTCGCAATGTCGTACCGGTTAACGGGCGACTTGAATTTGAAGTTCGTGGAGAAACTCAAGAGATTAACCGCTATATGCAAGAAACGGCTGAGCGTATGGTGCGAGGAGCTGCAGAAAGTTACGGTGTTCAATCCAGAACCGAGATTGTCGGTATGGCCGTGGACATCCATAGCGATGATGATTTGTGCGAAATGCTACGCGAAGTTTGCAAGACAGTTTCTAGCGTACAGCGAGTCTTTGAGCATGTTCAAAAAGCCGGTAGCGAAGACTACTCATTGCTGGCTCAAAAAGTACAGTCTCACGGTGGCAAGAGCGTATTTTTCTTCTGCGGTTGCAACCATCCCGGTCACCACCGAGCTAATTTCGCTATCCAAGACAAAGAAAGCCTGCCCGAATGCATGGAAATTTTTGTCAAGATGATTCAACGTATCAACGGTTTAGCTTGCTAGCCCTTACTTCAAGGCAGGCGCGCCTGCCTTGATTTGTCCTGAGATACGTCTCTTCTTTTTCAACTTTTTGCCTGAAATTCTCTCAATAGAGTTTCAGGCAATTTTCCGATGACTTTTTGCAGGCCTCACTGACCAATTCAGACTACATTGACAACCAAATTCTTTTTCTGATCTAAACGAAGGAAAAACCATGAAAACGAAAATCTGTGTAGCCTGTGCGGCCGCCGTCGGAGCGACGAGTGCCATGGCCACCGAACCTCAGCAAGTCGGTCCTTTTGCCGTAGGAGAACCCAACACGGCTTATGCCAAGTACTTCATCGGCAAAAGCTACTTAAATATGCTAACGACCGAACGCGTCATCACCGCCAATGTCACCTTTGAGCCAGGCTGTCGTAACAACTGGCATATCCATCACAAGGGCGG
>DCTK01000122.1:6558-6793 GCA_002329575.1 Sutterella sp. UBA1442
CAGCAACGAGCTGGTTTGCGCACATCTCAATTGAAGTGCCTGCAGAAGGCGCTTCCAATGAGTGGCTCGAACCCGTAACCGACGAAGAATACAAAAACATTCAATAACGTTTGACATTTTGCATGACCTGCCCGAGTAAACTCCATTTGCCGGGCAGTTTTTTGTTCCGCTGGCGCAATGATGACAATTGGCAAAAAAGTCGGCGATTTCGACAAATTTAGAAACCAGAGCTCCT
>DCTK01000033.1 GCA_002329575.1 Sutterella sp. UBA1442
AAAATCTGGCCGATTGATCCATACATTCAACTTTTTGTACGTCAATAAGTTCAAACCGACAAATTTCAGTAAGCGTCACTCCTGTCCAAAATAATTTGAATTTTTAAAGAACCATTAATCATTTCAGTGTCCTGCTGTCCAAAACGGCTTGATTTCAATTTCAACCCCCTCAGGTCAAAATAAACATGCCTGAGGAGGACTTTCCTGTGGTTTTATGGGAACAATATCCGGTTCGTCAAGCCAATCATTTAGGTCTTTGTAGGTCATTAGGTTCAGTCTTATATAGCTCCTTAAGCGACTAAATGACCAAGGGTATTTAGAACGTCTTTTCAGCACTTCCAAAAGTAAAGTCACCACCAAAGCTGTCCAAATCTGCACCATCACTGCATTGAGCGTTGTTCCAACAAAAGTTTTGATTTTCAGGTTCTGTTTGAGCTTCTTGAAAAATAACTCAATTTGCCATCTGTCCTTATAAACGGCGGCTATTTCTTCAGCCTTGAGCTTGAAATCATTGGTCAGATACTCAAACCATCTTCCGTTTTCTTTGTCCTTCCACTGTACCAGTCGATATTTGGGTACTACTTTTAAACGTCCCTTTTCATATGCGGTTTCATCCGATTGAAGGGTAATTTCGTAGCAACCCCAATTTTCATTTTTATCAACCAGAATTCGTTTTACTCGTTTGAGCTTTATGTTTTCTTTAATTCGGGTGACAAAGGTGATGTGGCGTCTGCTTAACTGTCTGTACCAGCGAAAGTCGTAATAGCCGCGATCAATAGCCAAAATGCAGTTTTGAGGTATGTCTACCAGAGTTCGTGCCGCTTTAATATCTGAAACAGCCGCTTCTGAGACGGCAACAAACTCCGGCATCAACGTATCGTTATCCAACAGCGTGTGAAGTTTGATGCCGCCTTTGCTTGTTCTGAAGCGAGCCCAATCGAACAGCTTTAAACAAAGCCCTATCGTTGTGGAATCCAGACTGAAGATCTTTTTATCCGTACAAATTGGTTTGACTTTTGCCCCGGTTAACTCGCTTCTGAAGTGCTCCAGCAGACCGTAGTAGAAGTCCTCGTAAACGTGATAATCACGATGTTGATTGACATAGGAAAGGCTGGAACGTCCGATAGCATTTGCTCCGAGGTGATTGAGCTTGCCTAAACTTGAATACAATCCATCGGCTATTTCTCTGAGAGACTCTGCTCCGCCAAGCTGACAAAACATCATTGCGATGAGTTGATCCCTTGTGCTGATACCTTTAGAGCCTTTGTCTGTTTGATACTTTTGAACGAGCTTAAAAAATAAGGATTGAGGTAAAAGCTGGACAATTTGCGCAAACATCGATAGTGTTGCTCTTCGCATATCGGATTTCCTTTTGTTTTTGAGTGGTATCTAAAACTTTAAAGGATTCCGATATGCTTTTTTATTGCCTTCGATTATTGTCAGTCTGAAAATTTATTTTGGACACCACAGCTGAAAAATCAAATAATTTTTTAGATTTAAGGGATTTTTTGATTATTTTCGAGCGTCAGCCGTGTCACCTTATTTCATGGAGACCTATCGCAAGAAGAAACCGTCACACTTGGAATTCCCCAAAAACCCAAAGTCTGCCCCTCCAGTCGCTCGAAGTCTATAGTCCCCGTTATTGTCGGCTGTCATGTACGGCAGTTGCCTCGTTGAAGGTTGCTTACCACCCGATTGGTGTTGCATACATTACGAGTTGCTGATGTAGACTCCACTTACATAACCGAACACCAACCTGTAAATTAATAAGATGCTGATAATCCTTCTTCAGAATTCATAGTAGAGTCTGCATCAGAATAATCAATCTGAGATTTAGCATACAGATCTCCTCCGGTGTTAATCCATCGATTCGGCACACGTTGAATATCAAGATAGTTACGGAAAATTGATTTGATTTGTTCAATATCCGACTCTACTATTTCCGAACAGGCTGACACTGTACGTGTTGGTCTAGCCTTGTGGAACCCGTTTTTAGTAATCCCAAGACGATAATTTCCAGCACGCACAATAACTCCTTCCGAGGAAATCTTGACATGTGCAAGTACACGGTTACGACCGTTGTTCTTGGTTGCACGCAAGAAAATTCTGTCACCAGAATATTCTAAAGAAATCGCTCCACCAAATACCTGATTGAATCGTTCACAGAATTCCCTAGCCTCACGAAGAATGTTCACATCAATTGCCTGAGTAGTCCAGTATTCCATGAACTCATCAAAGGATATAAACTCTTCAGCATCATCCTCAACCATCTCGTTAGTCGCAATCCGAGAGGTTTGAATCAGTTGATCAAGAACATCTTTAGTCGTTCGGAATTTTGAGGCATTAGCCGACTTAGATTCTTTTTCAACTTTAGTATTCACCACAAGGCGAAGAACCGTCAAAAGTAAATTCTGAACCTGTCGTTGACGCTTACGAATCCAAAGATCCGAGAGCAATCCGTCATTAAGGAGAATATCGGACGGAGCCAACTCTTCATTAACCTCACGAAGCAAATCGCTTACCGTGATCTCTTCATCGTCATCACCTTCGTTTTCAATCCAATCAAATAGATTGGGGCGACGGACAAGCTCATCGTAGAGTCGCGGGTAAGATGACTGTATGCAAACCAGGGCATAAAGAAGCTGAAGGAAGCAAAGTTTGTTCTGTGTCTCAAGCGGAGTTGTATTGATTCGATGAATCTCGCGAATGAGCGAAAGCGTATTGACCATTCGTTTGATAGATCGAGGATTTTTCCCGCACGTAGCAATCGTTAGAGAGACCAGTGACTTCATAAATTCAGGTTTATTAAGATCCTTTGTAGAGCAATATTGGATGTCATCCAACATTTGTTTTAAGAAGTCTTCAATACGGTAGTTATCAATCGGTACACGGAAAGAGAGTTGGATAATTTTGTCAAAGAACGAGCGAAATTCACGTTCATTGCTTTCTGTGCGTTCCCCAAACCGGCTTGCCAGACCTTGTACTACCACTTCATAATCGATAGCAAGCACAAAAATACACTTCGGGACTTCAAAAAGATTTTTCAAAAGTGAAAGTACCTGCACTGCCACCGGAGGATCTAAACGATCTAAGTCGTCGATAAAAAAGATGATGCCTTTTGCCTGTTCCTTAGGATGAGCAGAGTTGTACTCACTAAGATACATCTCTACTGACTCTCGCAATTTTTCACGGAAATAATCAGGTCCGTTCTCTCGCGTTCGAACAACTTCATCCAGTCCAGAGAGACTTTCTGGGTCAAGACCAGCAGCACTCACCCCTATTTTTGCCGCCGTAAGGGCTAGGCCTCCGATAGAACTCATCAATTTTCGGCCCGCTTCTTTGACTGACGAAGCCGATCCACTTAACTTGTTCATTTGAACACTAAGTTCACGGGCAACACCTCGAATGATAGAAACCTGAGCTTCACTGTCATCTCGCAAAATTGAATACTGCCAAGTGTTAATCCAAACTCCCAAATAGGATCGTTTCTTGCTCTGCACATCCATGTCAACAGACTCTTCAGATTCTCTGCAAAACTGCGCATAGTTAATACAAACATGACCCGCAAGAGCATTCATTAAAGACGTTTTACCACATCCCCATTCCCCCTGTACTGCGATTGTCATGGGCGTCTGAGCACGAGTTATGAATCGACTCAACGCTTCCGTGTAACTTGATTGACCGAGCAGATCACCTTGAAGAGGCGGCAGAGGAAGATCGGTGACATTGGAAATATCTTTGCTTGACATTTATGATCCTGATGAGTTTAACAGCTGACAAGACAATAGCTTCGTCAACCAAAACAAAGAACTAGCGCGAAAAAGCGCTTGGAAGTTTATTCGTCAATTTTAATCCAATTTTTCTAGGGAAATAAATTCGTTAGCATTAATCTCGCATAAACGCGGAAAATGATTTGGTGTTGCGTTTTTCAAAAAACGGGGTTTGCGTTTCTACCTCTAGATAATTAACCGTCACTTCGAGCCATTGCTCTGAAAGAACTGCTCAACACTAGCGTTAACATGATCAATTGGAATTCTCTCCTGCTCCAGTCGCCATTCATTTTCCAATAAAAGATGCAAAAGCTTTTTCTCATCGCGCGTAAGGCTCGACGCTTCATCAAAACAAACCGTTGGACCTTTCACAACTAAATGCTGATGGTCTTTAAGCGTTTCCAGGTCCATCAAAATGGATTTCACATGAGGATAACGACTACGTACAAGACTCAAAATGGCCAAACCGTGCGCATCAAGGTCTCCAAAATAACAAACCCTTGACTGATAAAGCCACTTGATAACTTCAAGCTTCTCAATGCCAAACCCTAATCCCATGATGATGAGCACACCGGGAGGTCTTTTAAGACTCAGGGCTGTCTGCAAATTCTCCACGATCAAAACACGTTTACAGGAATCAATCGTATTTAGTGCCTCAGCCGACCACGCCATTTGAGTGTCTGCAGGCACACCAGCAACAAAATCTTCCAACCCTCTAACACGAATTAACGGACTAGGACGTTTAAGTCCCCAGAGTGCTTCCAGATTTTTTGCCGTGACACCGACTTGCGGCATCATGGCGTTGACAACGGGCGCAAGCACCCCGATATCCGTTTCCAACCATTTGGTATCTACGCCTTCAATCGGCAACTCACGGACATAACAATCCGCTTTGGGATGCTCGACAAGCCACCGAGCGACTTTCATTAATCGATCAAACGTCTCATCATCGTATTCAAAAAGAGTAGCGTTGAGATGGCAAATCGCTTTAGCAGCTGCCAAGGATTGTGTTTTTGTTGTCTGAACCCTGTCAAGAGCTCTCTTAAATAGTTGAGAACTCTTGCCGCTGGTCTCGGCAAAGGCAATGAGCCCTTGGGGACTTAAAAAACGAATCCTTTCGGGAATTACTCGTTGACCGCCAATTCGATGCCATAAGACCGTTTTCCAAACAATTTCGAAATCCTTCTCTTCAATACCCCTCCAAGCCCGTAGCCACTCATCTAAACGAGCAACGTTACGTCCGGCCACATCTTGACTAAGATCGCCGATCAACAGNNTCCAAAGGCTCGAATGTTTTTCCGTTGTATTCCAATTTGAGCCAATCACGTCGGTAACGTCGATATTTCTGACGAGCCGTGATTCGAATCTCTTCGGGCATTCGCATAATCTTACGAGGCATGACCGTCCCCTTGAGTAAGTTCCTTAAATTCGCCGCTCTTAGCGTCGTAGACGACATTAATGAGGCCGGAGACATTTCGATTTTTGCAACTCACGTAGGTGATACCGCCCACGTACGGATCCAGAGTCATTACGGATTTTTCCGGCGTGGCAATAATCATTTGGAAATGAAAATCTCTGAAAATACTCAACGCAATGTCAGTAAATTCACTATCAGCTTTATCAAAAGCTTCATCCAAAATCACCGGAGCATAACTCGGATAATCACTTTCCCGTCCACCGAGCTGGTATCGAAGAGCGGCCGCCAAACACACAACCGTTAATTTTTGTCTCTGACCACCTGACTTCCCGGTACCGCTTTGATAAACCTCCAGTATGTTCTCACCGCTCTCGGTGTCTTGATACTCCACCCCCTGGAAGTCCATATGTTCACGCACATCAAGCACGCGTTCACGCCAGCGCAAAGCGGCTGTATCTTTGTTAGTCGCTTTGAGTTTTTGCACCAATTCATTGATCTTGGCGAAGTACTCTTCGCAGGCCTCATTGGTTAAATCCAAAGAATCAGAGGCCACAACTTCACTCTGTAAAGCTTTAAACTCATCAACTTCAACAAGATGACGGTCTGTGACACGAATACGTAGATGAGACACACCATCGTCAAAACGATTGAAATCCACGTGCGAAAGACTTTCGTTGACTTCGCGCATGCGTTGCTTAATGGTGCGCCGCTCTTCATCAATTTGGCTGTAAAGATCAACCAAAGTCTGACGAATTTGTGTATTCAAAAGCTCTTTAAAGCGACCCTCATAAGTAGGCAGTCCTTCGGCTTCGAGTTGATCACGCCATTGGAAATATTCCGATGCACTGGCTTCTGACGTATCGACTTCCTGCGCATTTTCCGGCCACTTGCCCTTAAAGTACACAAACTCCTTCTCCGTGGCTTGCCAATACTCAGAAGCTTTCGTGTACAAGTCTTCCGCGCTCTTATTTAAATTTGAAGAAAGTGCGTCACGAACTGCAGACAAATTCTTCAGCGTTCGCTTTTTCGTCCGAGCATCGGCTTGTTGATCTAGTCTTGCGCCGATCTGCTCTTCAAGCTCCTTGCCTTGAAGCTCATAACGCACTTGCGTTAATTCATCATCCCAGGCCTTTTTGTCGCGCTTGATGGCTTCGAGGTCACTGAAGGCTTTTTGCTTAATCTCACCCAATGTCTTTAATTGCATTTTGGCTCGGGCTAGATCCTCACCGATACGATCCAACGTGAGATTGTTGGCACGCGCGTCTTCAAAGCGCTTGGTTAGCTCTAACAGTCGAGAGACGACACTGGTCAGATCAATTTCATCGAACTGCCAATCTAGAGCGCTTGCTGCCCACTGTTTGTTGTTTTCCAACCGATTGCGCTCCGTTTGATTGGCTTGAATCTGCGCACGAAGCTCTTTGATTTGAGCTTGTAGCCTTTGAGCCTCTTCTCGATAAAGTGTTAGCTTGTCTTCATTTGAAAAACCCAACACCCACGTGCTGCGATCCGTAAGACGCTTTCGGTCGTCTTTTTCATGGCGCGTGCGATTATGTTTAATTTGGCCTGTCAGCGTCACCGCTCGCTCGTAGTAAGCCAGTGCCGCAGTCTCTTTAACACAGGTGTAACTGAATCGATTAAATAGCTCCCGAGCCAACCATGTCTGCCAAGGACCTTCTTTAATTAAGAGCTTCTCAGGAATCGTTCCCTCTTCAAAAATCGGCATCTTTTCTTTCTTATCAACAACTTTGTGGTACACCAGACGAGTCCCCAAGTGTCGATCGTTCACGATCGCCGCAAACGCTTTGTAGTAACGTTCATCAACTAAAATCGAAAGTCCAAAATTATGCNNTATGCAATACACGCTCAATGGCCCCTTGCCAAATTCGGTGCTCATCACCCACATCCAATAACTCTCCGGCAAAGGGCAGATCTGCTTCCTCAAGTCCTAGTGCAGTGGCTAACTCTGAACGCATGTGATGCAATTGAGCCGGGATGTTGGAGCGCGTGTGTTCCATCACTTTAATTTCAGAATCAATGCGCTCATATTCCTCACTTACCTTTTCACGCTCAATAGCTAATGCATCACGCTTGTCTTGCAACTTATCGAGCGCCTCTTGTGCTTTTTCTCGCTCGAGCTCAAGTTGAGCACTCAAAGTCTCATAAGCCTGTTGTGTGTCAGGCACCGACAAGTGCAACACGGACAGGCGTTGTTGTAAGCGTTCACGATTTTGCTCAATTCGCGTTTTACGCGTCTGCTCGTGTTTGATCTCTTTTTCGAGATCGGCCAATGCACTACCGCCTTTGTTATAGAACTCGCCCTGCAATCGATCGACTTCGATCTCTTGCGCTGCGACCTTTTCGCTAGCATCCTGGTACTCAGCCTCACTGAGTTGCAAAATTTTTAACGCTTCGTCCACTGCGACTTCAAGCAATGTCTGCTTTTGAGTCAAAAACCACGTTGGCAGTGTTTCGGTTAATTGCTTCACGAGGTGTCTATCCTGACGAGCCTTGCAGCAAGACTCATAGCTCTCGCGAGCGCGATTCAAGCACTGTAATTGTTCACGTGCCTTAACAACAGACTCGTGAGCGGCGTAAAGCTCTGTGAACTCATCCACGAGCAGATCCGCAGTATCAAAAGTCTTAGGGCGATCCAACATAAAGGAACGCAAGAACTGGTTGAGATCACCAAGATTTCTTGCACTTTGCGCTTTGTGCAACAATCTCAGGACTGTTTCTTCTTCAATGCCGAAAATCTTGCGGAAACACTCGCTATAAGGGGCAAAGCGATGAAATACTCGAGCCTCAGGAAGTTTCTTTTTTATGACTCCCCAGTCGTAGTCTTTGGAGAACTCTTCTAGATCTTCGATATTGACCTCACCGTCAACGACATAGTAGTTGCGTTTGGCGGCTTCCGTGTTCACCGAGCGACCCCGAATAAGACCGATAAACATCAAAGAGACTGTCTGCGAGGAGTTTTTATAGGTCAATGCAATAGCAGACCAAGTTGACCCGGATCGTAAATACTGTACAGCCGAGCGTCCTTCGGCATCGGGCTGTGTTGTCCAAGCGCCTCGCATATAACTGATGATCGAGCGATCGGACCTCTTTTCCCCTTCTCGAGCGGCCGCGTTGAAATTAATTGCCTGTCCCGGAGTCAAAAGCACGCTCATCGCATCCAATAATGTTGACTTACCCGAGCCCGAACCGCCGATAAATAAATGACCTTCTTGAGAAATGGCAATATCGTGAAGATTGGAAAACGTTCCCCAGTTATAAACCTGAAAGCGTACTAATCGAAACTGATTGAGTTCATCACCGGCCAATAAATCATTACTGCTCATCATCCTCTCCTTGCTCAACATTGTCTGCACTATCTTCGGCTTCCACAAATTCGCCCTCTTTGAGGCGATCCAAATAAACTTCTTTTAAATGTACGATCTCATCGATATTAAAGAGAAGCTTTAAAACTAAACTGATTTCAAACATGTCCTTGGAGCCCGACACCTTGAGCAAAAGCTTTCGATTAAGCATCCGCTTAAGGACTCCGTTGACGTGACCTTTGAAAGTCTTCTCATTGCCTTGAGCTGCGTTATCAAAACTTCGAAGTGTCTCTTGAATGCTTTCGGTGCTGATAAGTGCCCGCTCTCCCTTGATTTCAGCGGCCATCAACCGCTCACGCATCTCGAGAATCAAAACAGAATCCAAATACGTCAATTCAAACCGGCGTAACAGTAAGGGGACTTGTAAGTCACCCACTTCGGCTTGACGACAAAAGGCGATGCCCGTCTCCTCACTGACGATGAGCGTGAGAAACAGGTCGGACAGAGCACTTTGAATGCGCTCATGACTATTGGTGAGCGTATTCCACAAATTCGGTCGCTCGGCGCGCAAAAGATACGGCCCCTTGAGTAAATAGACCAAGAGTTGTCGCTCATCAAACGTCAGCCTTCCCGTATCCTCTTCATAGAGCGGCTCAGGTGACAATTCAGTCTTATCTTGATCTTCCATATCACTATCACTCATCACTCATTCCTTTGAACTTTTTTAAACTTCCCTCAACAAACATCATGCGCGGCACGGTTGCTGTCACCGTTGTCCCGAACCGATCTTTCCACGTCACTTTCTCATGCGCGTTATCGTCAACAAGACCGTAACGAACGCTAAGACTGATTAACCCAACCAAACTGGCTAACCCTTGTTTGGCAGGATAGGCACGCAAAACATCCCCTACCGTCACAACCTCTTTAGTTTTAAGTAGCTCGGCTACTTGCGACTTCAACAATGGATAATTGATTTCAGCTTCTTGGATACGGCGAGCAAGATCTTCAAGATTGACAAAAGCCCCCTCTGAACGAATGATGGACTCGCCCGTTGGGTCGTTTTCCGTATCGTATAGCGACAACCCAGCAAGGCTGTCTGTGCGAATCCCGGTGTAGTTAACCGGCAAGATTTTCGCCGTCGGAGATATCTTGTCAGCGACATCGATTGCTTGACGTTTGGCCTCGGCAATTAACTGCGACAGGCGTTTATTTTGTTGGTATTCGCGGCTTTGGACGAGATGCTTGAGCGAAGAGGCTAATAGTCGCATGACGTTTTGCGTTTCTCGAGCTCTTTCATTGAGGTGTTGACGCATGTACAAAATACTGCGTCTGTCACCATCGTTCATTGCTCGCATCCAAAAATCTCGATCCTGCAAAACCTCCACTGCCTCATCGATTTGAGCCATGGCTTCGGCACTGCTGATCAACGCATAAAACGCCCGAAATGTACGCCCCTCATCACTGTCGGCAATTCGGTCATAACCGGTGAAAAATTCGTTGAGAATATCGCCTGCCGTGCCGGAGTTTCGCATAATGTCTCGATGCAAATCGCTCGATAAGCTTCTGAAGCGGTCTCGCACCCGATAAAAATCCCCGTTGAGATTATCGAGCATCTGCAAAAGGTCATAAATTTGCGCCTTAATTTCCACTTCACTAGCCGAAGTGATGCGACCGGCACGAATCTGCTCAATTTTCTCGTCAATACACACTTTATCTTCTTCAAGTCTGGCGATCCGATCGGCCGCATTACGATCAGTATCGGAGACGAGTTTTCGTATGGCATGAATGACCAGTTCCAATCGACTTTCTGTCGGCGAAACGCGATAGGCGTCTTGGGAAGCGATAAAACGAATTGCCTCGTGAGCTGCTGCGGTTAATTCGATGACAGGCTCTTGTTCATAGTCGGGATAGTGAACGGCGAGAAATCCTGCATTAACCCACGCATTCGCCTTAGCTCTAACCATTGCGTCATCAACTGTTTCATCGGTCATCTGATCGAGCAAGAGTTTGAGCCGACTGTCAAACAAAGACATGGGCAAAGAGCGATCTTCGCCATAAAGCAGTAATTGCAAATACGCCAACGTCACAGGCGCATTGTCAGAAGCAAGCAAGGTCCACATCGGACGGGCTCGCATTGAACGGTAGGACTCGGCAAGAGATTTTATTGTCGACATTGAGTATGAAACGCCTTGGGCTTTCAAAAAGCATACAGACCAATCATGTCACAACAAGAATTGTATCATATTGCGATCTTAAAATTCAAAGAAATTGAACGGCATGTTTTAAATATCGCATTTATAAAAATCATTCAATTTTGCTTGCTTTAAGAAACTACAAACCCAGAAACATTGTCAGCACTAATATTCCGAGACTTTTTTGGACGAGCGCGATGATGGGATTTTTAGGGAAGAACCCATCACGTATGAGTAATTCACTAAACAACTTCCCGCTTGACGCCACTGAGGATCCTGA
>DCTK01000043.1 GCA_002329575.1 Sutterella sp. UBA1442
ACGCCGCGACGATAGGGAGGTTACGGAGAATCGATGTAGTGAGATTGAACAAGAATTCTTGCTTAATTTACGTACTGACAAGGAGAATCCGCCGAAGTTAACTTCGACGGATCCTTATAAAGCTAAAGCAAAAAAATGAGTGTTAGCCGTTTTGTCCGTTCACTAGTTTGGCAAATTCCACAAAGATATTAAAGGCCGTCGGGAGGTTCTTTTCATCCTGGATATCAAAGTCCGGACGATGGTGACCTTTGTGTTCGCAACCGTAGAGGAAGAATGCGGCTTGACCGCCGTGAGAAGCAACACGACGAATGTGCCAAGAGCAGTCTTCGGAACCGGCGGCACCGTGGTAACGAGGCATCATCTTGATGCCCTTGACGTTACGCATGGCCTCTTCGAGTTTATCCATGGCAGGCGGGCAGAGCACAAGCGTGGAGGATTCTCCGACTCGCTTGATGTCAGCTGTAACCTGATAAGCTTTTTCTACACCTTCAATGATATGTTCGACGTTTTCTGCCATGAAGTCATTAACTTCTTGAGTTTGACCGCGAACTTCCATTTGCATGACAGCGCTTCGAGCAATGATGTTGCGACCTTCGCCTGCAACTAACTTGCCAACCGAGACTCGCGTATCGCCATCGCCGTGACGGGGAATGCCTTGAATCATCATGGTGGCGCAAGCAGCCGCGACCAAAGCATTGTGACCGAGGTGGGGAGCGTTACCGGCGTGAGCTTCTAAGCCGGTAAATGTGATATCAAACTTGGTGGATGCTAAGAAGCCACCGTCTTGCACGCAGACTTCGCCGCTCTTGAAGGCGCCGCCCACGTGACTGCCGACAAACCAATCCACATCATCCAAGATGCCAGATTCACTCATGGGGCGAGCTCCGCGGACGCCCTCTTCGGCCGGTTGGAACAGAATCTTAAACTTGCCACAAAGCTCGTCTTTGTGATCCCAGAGCCAGTGAGCAACCGTCAAGCCTACGGCGGTGTGACCGTCATGGCCACAAGCGTGCATGAATCCCGGACGTTCGCTGGCAAAGCCGAGTTTAGCCGGTTCGTGAGACGGGTCTTGAGATTCACGAACAGGAAGCGCATCCATGTCACAACGGAAAGCGGTTGTGGGGCCGGGGCGACCTGTGTCGATGATGGCAACGGCACCGGTATAACCTTCCGTTTTATCGATGAAGGTTTGCGGAACACCGTGCTTGAGAGCGCGATCGATAGCATCTTTGACAAGCGTTTCATCCCGTCCCATCACAAATTCTGTGTTGATAACTTTGGTGCCAGTTAAATAGGGGATGCCCCACTGATCAAGGTGACTGCAGACGTGCCACATCGTTTCGAATTCTGTCCATCCTTCTTCAGGACGGCGGTGCAACGTGCGGCGAGTTTGAATCATATCTTGGATGTACTGACTCATCGAGAGCTCCTTTAATAGCAGTAACAACAGATAGAGGGATTTTAGAAGTGTTGAAAAAGAAAAGAGAGCAAAGAGTTAACTGTTTAATTTTTTATGAAAAAAAATCCCCCGATTTCTTTGAAACCGGGGGCTAGACGGCGCCCAGTGTGGGCTAAGCGCCGGCAATCAGTTCACGGATACGATCAACGCCCGTTTGCACGGTTTTCATATCCGGTCCATAAGAAAATCTCACCCAGTGACGCAAGGGTTCTTCCGCGGGACGTGTACGGTAGGGGCGGATGTCAAAGAAGTGCCCCGGCACAGTCATAACGTGCTTTTTCAAGCAAGCATGGAAAAAGGCATCGGCGTCATTTAAGGGGGCCGGTAATTTTTCAACGGAGCCCCAAATGTAGAAGGTCCCGCGGGGATCATCGGCAACCGTAATGCCGGCCGATTTGAGCCCTTGCAGTAAAACGCGGCGTTTTTGTGCGAAGTGAGCACGAAGCGCCTTCATGTCACGCAAGACACGTTCTGGGTCTAAAACTTGGAGTGCCGCACGTTGCACCAACATGGATGGGCCACCGTCAACAGCGCTAGCTGCACGATTGAGTTGTTCAATGATGTAGCTCGGTCCCACAGCCCAGCCGGCACGCCAACCGGGATAGCGGAAACTCTTCGTGAGTCCGTCAAATACAACCACGGGATCTTTTTCCACGTCATCAACGTATTGCAACATGGATACCGGGCCGTTGGCAGGAGAGCCGTCTTCGTTATAGATGAAGTGGGAATAAAACTCGTCGCTACCCATTAAACAATTTTCTCGGCGGGCACAGTCCACGTAGCCTTTTAAGATGTCCCCTTCAATGACCTCACCGGTTGGGTTACACGGATTGGAGAAGATGAATGCGTCAATTTTTTCGTTATGAATAAATTGAGACAAACGTTCGGCAGAAACCCGGAAGTGATCTTTCTCGGTTGTATTAATGGGCGAGAGCACACAACGGTTACGAATGCCGTTTAAATAGTCTTCATAAGCCGTGTAATCGGGATTTTTGTAAGCAATGCGGCTACCGTCAGCAAGAATTGTGTACAAGCGCGTTAGTGCCAAACGGCCGCCTGCAGCAAAACTAATATTTTCCGGACCATAGGGCATTTTGCCTTGACGGTATTGAGCGTTGATGAGACGGGCAATGGCTTCGCGAACCTCCAAAGACCCTCCAACGGGACCATAGGCATGGTCTTCGGGGGCCAGGTCAATGCTCATGATGCGATCAGGGCTATCGGGCATTTCGCCCACTTCGGGTTGTCCTTGGCCTAAGTTGCNNATCGGGATGCCCGTTGTAGTAGCCCAATTTACTGGCTTCATAAACGGCCCAAATCACTCCCATATATGGGACTTCACGGACCATGGGGAAAGACTTTTCGTTCACAGCAATCTCCTCAAACTAAACGGAACTGTCTAAAGCATAGCCGTTTGTATTTGAGTTGTCTTTTTTATTGCTCGATTGGCCGGATTGTTGTTCAGAACGCATGACAATAGCCAACCCAGCCAAAATCACAACCAATCCGACCGTGGCCCATCCGTTGACGTTTTCACCGACAACGACAATGGCCAAAACAAAAGCCGTTACGGGTTCCAAGAGCCCTAAAGCCACACAGGTGGAAACTTGAACAGTCTTTAAGGCTGTGCTGTAGAGAAGGTAGGCAACGCCCGTGACGATCAGACCGAGATACAGCACAACAATGAGGTCACTGACGACAATTACGGGAGAGCCAGACATTAACCAAGCGGCCGGCAGTGCCACGCACATAGCGGTGATAAATGTGTGGGTGGAGGCGCGCAGGGGACTGACGCGTTTAACGAGTTCTTTTGCCAATAATGAGTAGCTTGAGTAGCAAAGACCTGCGGCCAAACAGGTGATAAAACCACCGGCAGAAACGCTGACGCTGTCGGCTTGAGAGACGGCCATCCAGACTCCGCCTGCGATGGCAACGCAAACGCCGACGATCCAAAGAAGAGCAGGCTTTTTACGGAAAATGATCGTTTCAAGAATGCCAGCCCATACCGGTGCAGAGCCGATAATCATGCAAGAGCCAAGGGCAACGCCTGCCACTTTAACGCCTGCGAAAAAGAGCATATTGAAAAAGGCCATGGCAAAGCCAGCTGCTACAACGAGTAACCCATAAGGTTGGCGGGCAGAGGTCTCGGTAGATTGATTGGCACTTGCCTTAGATCCGATAAAAGACAGAAAGCTAAAAAAGATGGCGGCAAACACCAAACGCAACGCGCCCACCCAAAAAGGTGTGAGCGTATCAGGAGTGATGAACGTTTGGGCCGTTCCGGCACTGCCCCACAAAATGGCAGCTGTTGCCGCTAATAAAAGACCTTTGGCAGAAGTCATGGATCAAAAATATTTTCAAAAATGGTTCAGATGGGGGTATTATACACAATATCTTCACGTGAAGATACTTCACGTGAAGATGAATGAGGGCTTGATTTTACTGTATGTCTCGCCTGGAGCATTGTCACGGGCGAGACGATTGCGTATAGTCACCATTTTCTCTTTGTTTTTAAACTCTTTTTTCCGGAGAGCGGGATGATTGAACTTTTGATTAGCGTAGTAGCGCTAGTATTGGCCGGTTGGGCCATTGCGAAAAACTACGATGCCAAAGTGGTACTGTTTGCCACGGGTTTAGTGTTGTTAGTGATTGCCGTTTTGATGGGATACCCTGCCGTGGCGGCTAAAGCTTCCTCGGGTTTGAGCNNAAGCTGGGTTGATCCGTTTAAAGCAGTCAAGGATTTGTTTGTCCGCCAATACTCCAACGCCGGTCTCATCATTATGACGTTGTTCGGTTTTGCTGCCTATATGTCTCATATTGGCGCAAACGATATGGTCATTCGTGTGTTAAGTAAGCCTTTGGAAGGCATTCGTTCGCCTTACGTGCTTGTTCCGTTGGTTTTCTGGGTCGGTACGATGCTCTCCATTATTATTCCGAGTGCTTCGTCTTTGGCCGTGATTTTGATGGCAACGCTTTATCCCGTGCTTCGCGCCGCAAAGATGAGCGTCTTGACTGCTGCCGGGGTGATTGCTACGACCGCAACGATCGTGCCGACACCTCTGGGTGGTGACAACGTTGTGGCTGCTCGCGTTTTGGGTTTTGAACACGTTGTTGACTACGTCTTCTATCACCACGCTCCGATTACGATTCCGGCCATTGTGGTCATGGGTATCGTTCACTTTTTCTGGCAAAAGTACATGGACAGCCGTCAAAAAGGTCATGAACAAGGTGAGATTGATGAAAGCAAACTCAAGCACCGCGATCTATCCGATGTTCCGGTTTACTATGCCTTGTTCCCTGTTTTGCCCTTAATCTTGGTATTCTTCTTCTGGTTCTTCTTCCGTCAAGCCAAGGTCGGTTTGGTGGAAATTACGCTCTTTAGCTTTGCTTTGGCATTTGTCTGTGAGCTTATTCGCAAGGGTGGTGTCAAGCAAGGCATGAAAGATGCCAATCTGTTTTTCAAAGGCATGGGCGATGGTTTCTCGCAAGTCGTGGTGTTGATCGTAGCCGCCTCCACAATGGTGGCTGGTCTTCGTGCCATGGGCTTAATTGACATGATTTCTGACTCCATTGCCGGAGTTGAAAATGCAGGTACCGGCATGATGTTTGCCTTCTCGGGTATTACCGCTTTGATCACGTTCATCAGCGGTTCCGGTAATGCCGTTTTCTACAGCTTCATCGAATTAATTCCGCAAATCGCTGAAAAAGCCGGTATTGATCCGATCATGGTGGCCTTGCCGATGCAATGTACCTCTAACTTGATTCGTGCGATTTCACCCGTGTCTGCTGTGGTGATTATTGTGGCCGCTGCCGTGCGTGCTAATCCTCTTGAAGTGGTCAAGCGTACCGCTGTACCGATGCTTTCCGGCTTCTTAGCGGTTATGATCATCTCGTTCATCCGTTATGTCTAATTTGTTAAAAGGAGCTTTTGTTATGACTTATCAAGAACCGATTAGCCTTGATTGGTTGGTGGCCAAGCGTCGTGAAATTCATGCTTGGCCTGAAGCGGGATGGTGTGAGTTTGTGTCAAGTGCTCGCGTTATTAAGCACTTGGAAAGCTTAGGCTGCTTTAAAGTTTTGTGCGGTCGTGAGGTGGTAAACGCTGACTTCATCCGTGGTGCGGTCGCTCGTCAAGTGAGCGCTGCCTGGGAAGCCGCTCAACATAAAGATATTGATCCGGCCATTCTCGCCCGCTTAGACGGTGTCACCGGTGTTGTCGGTATTTTGGAAACTGGTCGTCCCGGCCCCGTTCTTGCCTATCGTTGCGAATTGGACTGTGTGCCCGTGACCGAAACGGATGATCCGGAACATATTCCGAACAAAGAAGGCTTTGCCTCTCAGGTCCCCGGCATGATGCACGCTTGCGGCCACGACGGTCACCAAGCGGTGATGATGGGGTTGGCCTCTTGGCTTGCCGCTAACAAGGATCAATTGTGCGGCACCGTTAAGCTTATTTTCCAACCTGCCGAAGAAGGCGTTCGCGGAGCTCGTCCGGTCGCTGAAAGCGGTATCTTGGATGATGTTGACTATCTGTATTGCGGCCACTTAGGCTGCGATGTGCCTGCCGGAGAAGTCGCCGTGGCTCCGGAAAAGTTCCTTTGCACGACCAAAGTAGACTTCCGCTTCAAAGGCACTCCCTCTCATGCCGGTATGCAACCTGAAATGGGCCGCAACGCTTTGATGGCTGCCTCCACTGCAAGCTTGGCCCTGATGAGTTTGCCGCGACATGGTTTGGGCATGACGCGTGTTAACGTCGGTTACTTGCGTGCCGGCGAAGGCCGTAACGTGATTNNGAAACGATTAACCAATGCATGTTTGACGAAGCCGTCACTCGTGTCAATGGGGCAGCTGCCATGTTCGGTTGCACGGCCTCTTACGAAGTGATGGGCGAGGCCGTTGACTTTGTGGTTGACCAAGAAGTGGCCGATGACTTCATTGAAGCCGCTAAGGGTGCCGCTTACTGCGACAAGATTGCCGATTACATGAATTTCAATGGTAGCGACGATGCAACGATTCTCATGCGTCGTGTTCAAAATAAGGGCGGCAAGGCCGGTTATGTGGTCATCGGTTCGAATTTGAAAGCCGGTCACCATCAAGGAAAATTTGACTTTGAAGAGTTCCGTCTGCAAGAATTGTTTGATATTTATCACAATCTTGCCGTCAAACACTTGGGAGTCAAGTAAAACGAATGCAGCTCTATAACGACAATTTGAAAGACTTTGTCGACTCTTTGGAAGAGGAGTGGAAGGCCCAGGTGCCTGAATTGCCCACGAAGCCGATTTCGGTCGTGGCCCGTTTGGTGCGCATGAGCTACTACGTTGAACGGAAAGTCGGTGAAAACTTAAGCAAGTACGGTCTCACCCGTGGTGAGTTTGAAGTGCTTGCTGTGCTCACACGAAACCCGTTTACCAATATCACGCCGAAGATTTTGCAAACCAAAATCCTCATTACTTCGGGCGGTCTTTCCAATCGAATCCGCAAGCTCGAAGAAAAGGGGCTCTTGGAGCGCATTCCCGATCGTGGAGATCGTCGTGGCGTGATTTTGAAAATTACGGATAAAGGCCGAGACTTAACGTTACAGGCCGTTAATTCGCACGTAGAAGTTGAACGACAATTGTCTGCTTGTCTGGATGCTGAAGAGCAAGAGCAGATTGCGCACTTGTTAAAGAAGATGATCATGTCTCAGCAACAAGAGCTCAATCAAAATAGTCTGCGTTAATAATTTGGCTTGACCAAGTAAAGCAAATCCCCGCTAAGACGGGGATTTTGCTTTAGAGCTTAAGTTAAAGAGTAATTCGCCCGACGCCGTTTTCAATTTCAATGTCGCAACCAAGCGGCAAACTCATGCGACGCAAAAATTCCAGTGTCTCTTCGCTTTTGGACAGTCTTGGCCATCCGCGCTGTGAGCGAGGTTTTCCCATACCCAAATCAATCGGATGAATCATGACTTCGGTAATGTGACCGTCTTCGATTGTCCAGCTCGGCATATAGGCTCNNTCTCCGGCATCACCGGGTAGCCGCGAGTCCCGTCGGCACTTCGCCAATCCATATATTGTCCAACTCGTGTGTCTTGATCCAGCCCCATGTTGACGAATGCGTCATAGGGTTGGGCGGCAATCGTTTCCGTTTGGAATATAAAGTTACCCATGCTGTGGAAAATAATGCCGTTGCCGTAACGCTCGATGCCTCGCATCATATGCGGTCCGTGACCGATGACGACATGAGCACCGGCATCGATGGCACCGTGGCAGAAAGTGCGGGCAAATTGAGCAATAGAGTGGAAATCCTTGCCGATCATTTCGTGCGTATGAAGGCTCAAGAGGACAATATCGGCTTGACGTCGAGCTTCTCTGATTTCGTCGTATATGCGTTTGCAGTCTCGAGCATCAGGGATGGTTTCAGAGAAATTTTCCGTATCACGAACAAATTCCAATTTTCCTAAACGCATGGTGCCTTCAGGAAGGGCAGCGGCGTAACCAAGCTCGATCGTAAGCTCCATGAAAGCATTAATGTCTGTGCTCGCAGCAATTTTCTGAATGCTGTCGAAGAGATCATCTTTAACGTGATAAATCGTTTTGTATCGAAGGGGATTTAAACCGGGACGACCTTGCATGCGAAAACCTTGGCCGCCAGCTACAGCAGCCGGATCAAAGGCGCTTGTGACTCCGATTAAAGCAATGCGAGCTTCAGGTGTTTCTAGATATGCGGCTTGGGAGGCCTCCTGAAGGGTCAAACCGGTTCCGGCAAACACCATGTTGCGTTCACGAAGATGGCGGATCGTGGCAGCAACGCCTTCTTGTCCGAAATCGCCCGAATGATTGTTGGCCGTGTTAAAGAGGTTAAAGCCCATATCTAGCATGTCGTCCAGCATAACGGGATCGGTGGCAGCCCATGTGCCACCGCTGGCGGCAGCCGGTGCCGCTTCTTGAGCGTGGAACGTCATCTCCAGATTTGCAAAGCGCACGTCGTGTTCGGCAATCAGGTCGCGTAGGGCATCAAGTCCAAAGTAACCTTCCTGAGGCACACGGCGAGTGATAAAGCTGTCACCAGCGGCAATAAAGGTCGTTTGCATACTCTAACCTCCTGAAAAAGCTTATCTTTCCTAGTATAGAGCGGATCAGAAAAATTGAATGGCAAATAGATAACGGACTTAGTGTAATTTCGGGGTTTTCAGTACCGACCCTTGGGACTAGAGTGGGAAAGGTTGTTCGTTTCAAGGAGAGAGGCCATGTGGGATTTGTTACTAAAGGGTGGACAAGTCGTCGATCCGGTCAATGGCATCAACGATGTGATGGATGTTGCGATTGAAGACGGCAGAGTTGCTGCGGTCGGAAAAGATCTCGTGGGCAAAACAAAAGCCATTGAAGACTGTTCAGGGCTAATTGTGATGCCCGGTGTCATCGACTGCCATTTGCACTTAGGCAGTACTTTTGGCGGGCCTAACGGAATGCGCATGGCGGCTTTGTCGGGTGTAACGAGTTGCATTGACATGGCAGGTCCTTTGGGTGATATTTTGGCGCATGGGCATACGGACGGCGCTGGCCTTAACGTTGCCATCATGGATTGCTTCTATCCGACGCAAGCTTACGGAGTGCATCATCCGACACGCGCACAAGTGGCTGACTATATCGATCGGATGACGGCGGGTGGCGCAATCGGCATCAAGCTAATTGGCGGGCATTTCCCGTTACCGGTAGAAACTTGTCGTGACATGATTGAGCTTTGCTACGAAAAACATCATTTCGTGGCGTGGCACGCGGGTTCTGATACCTCCAAATCAGACATTGACGGGATGCGTGAGGCGGTAGAGACAGCCGCAGGATTGCCGTTACATTTGGCGCATGTCAACAGTTACTGCCGGGGGCGAGTGAGAGCACCTGAGCAAGAAGCCGCTGAAGCGATTGAATTACTAAAAGCCAATCCGAATATTTTCTCTGATGCTTATTTGAGTCCGCTCAATGGCACGATGATTGATGCCAATGATGACGGTTCGTTGCCGGATTTTGTGACGCGTTGCTGTTTGGAAATTTTCAAATTACCGGTTAACGCCGATGGTATGCGTGAAGCGTTTAAGCGTGGACTTTTGTTCATCATGAAAGAAGGTCGCGGTGTGACCGATATCGTAGGTGGCACTGAAGGGTTGGCGATTTGGGAAGCTGCCGGTGGTAAGGGCATGGGTTGCTTCACAGTGAATCCGGCCGTTTCTCGGTTAATGCTTGCTCAGGCCAAGCGCGATGACGGTTCATTCGTTGTGGACAGCATTTCCACCGACGGAGGCGTCGTGCCACGTAACGTGATCGTGCCAATGGGGATTAATTTGGTGAAATTTGGTGCATTGACGTTACCGGAATTTGTGCATAAAGCCAGTGTGGCGGGTGCTCGCTATTTGCGTATAAAAGATCGAGGCCATTTGTCCGTGGGGGCTGTGGCCGATATTACGATTGTCGATTACTCACGCTCGCAGGCTGTTGAGACAATCGTGAGTGGTTGTGTGAACATGAAAAACGGTCAGCTCTATGGGCAAGGCATGCGTGTCATCACCTCAGAAGTTGGCGCTAAGGCCGTGCGTGACAAAGGGCATGAGGCTATCGTGGTCGATATGACCGATATGAAGGTTTGTCGTTAGGAGTTCGAAGTAAACAACCCGCGACTGTCTCTGGACCACCCGCAAATGTCANNTGACGGGGCTGAAAAATGTGCCCGTTAATGTCATGGTAATCGGTAACTCTTACTCCTACTACAACTGTGGTGTCTTTGACTATTTGTGGGGCTTTGCTGCTGACCAAAAAGTGAATCTGTTTACGGCTCAGGCAACGATTGCCGGTGCCGATTTGGACTGGCACAACGTTGAATATTTAATTAATCCACCCGGACAAAGTGCTGAAATTATTTACAAACGCAACAAAAAGGGTGTGATGTTTGATGCTGTTTTGTTGCAACCTAACAGNNGGGAGAACTTTAAGAAGTGGGCCGCTGAGCACGTAAAGACGATCCGTAAGGCCGGTTCTGAACCCGCTTTTGTGATGACATGGGCTCGCAAGGGACAAACGGAGATGACAAAGGCGTTAGCCGATGCTGTGGGAACCGTTGCCAACCAACACGATGCTCTCGTAATCCCGGTGGGGTTAGCCTTTGCTCTTTCGCAAGAGCGAGATGCCAAGATTGAACTCATCATGCCGGATAAGTCTCATCCGACGGCGGCAGGATCTTATCTTGAAAGTGNNAGAAACCTTTGAAAGATTGTAAGTTCTTGGGCGGATGCGAGAAGCCGTTAAAGCCTGAAGTCGCGAAATTCTTGCAGGATATCGCTTGGGAAACGGTCAAGACGTACTACGGTTGGAAATAGTCTTCTTTGTGCTGAAATCCTCGCTTTCGAAAACTTTGCGAAGGCGAGGATTATTTTTCACTCGTGTTGATGGGGTTCAAGGTCTATTTTTTCGAATTTCAGTTGGCGACAATTCTAGGGAAGCGGCGACAATCACTCCCAACCGTGGATATTTTCCGAAAAATTTTGCAACTATCGAAATTTTCTTGATTTTTTAGTACAAT
>DCTK01000016.1 GCA_002329575.1 Sutterella sp. UBA1442
CCTTTTTCAGAGAATAGTTCGCGGATGGCGAAACCTTGATCCCAACCGTGTTCAAAAGCTAAATAACCGCCCTTGTTAAGAAATGTCGGAGCATCAGTGATGATGTTTTTATAGTGACTTAATCCGTCAACGTGATCGGTTAAGGCGTCAACAGGTTCAAAAGATAGTGCCGGCATATGCTCATCGGCCGGGTGAATATAAGGCGGGTTACTGACGATGAGATCGAAACGCTCGTCGGAGTCGACTGCGTCAAACCAAGCTCCTATCGAAAAACGGACGGGTGCTTGTAATGTACGGGCATTGTCTTGAGCGATGTTTAGAGCCTTTTCACTGATATCGGTTGCACGAACGCTAACCAGTGGAAAATCCAACGCAAGTGTGCAGGCAATACAGCCCGAACCGGTACCTAAATCAAGCACTGAGCTCAAACCGTGACTTTTAATCAGGTCTGCGGCAACTTCAATCAAGGTCTCCGTGTCGTAGCGAGGAATGAGTACGTCAGGCGTGACTCGATAAGCCCGATCCATGAAGTACTGAACGCCAGTGATGTAGGGGACGGGTTCACCGGCCCGGCAACGCTCGACACAGTCAAGAAAGTGTGTCAGCAAAGCCGGTGGGAGTTCATCGGTGTCATGCGTGTAGAGATAGGTGCGGTTTTTGCCCAGCACAAAGGCTAGTAAAGTTTGAGCGTCAAAAGTTTCAATGACGCTTCGAGCTTCGCGTAAAGCCGCACCGATCGTTGTCACCGCGTTATTCTCCGAGATTGGCCAATTGCTCGATTTGGTGCTCGGTGGTGAGCGCCGTGATGATTTCTTCCAAATCACCGTCCATGATGAAATCGAGCTTATAAAGAGTCAGGTTGATGCGGTGATCTGTCACGCGCCCTTGGGGGTAGTTGTACGTGCGAATACGCTCACTGCGATCGCCCGAACCCACCAAGCTCTTACGAGTACTTGCCTCTTGAGCTTGTTGTTTGGCAATTTCATTGGCCGTAATACGAGAAATCAACACGCTCATGGCACGGGCCTTGTTTTCGTGTTGACTGCGTTCATCTTGACATTCCACCACGGTACCGGTCGGAATGTGTGTGATGCGCACGGCAGAGTTTGTTTTTTGCACGTGTTGACCACCAGCTCCCGATGCACGGTAGACATCAATGCGAAGATCTGCAGGGTTGATTTCAACTTCGCCGATTTCGTCGAGTTCGGGCAAAATGGCAACAGTACAGGCTGAAGTGTTAACTCGGCCTTGGCTTTCCGTTTCGGGGACGCGTTGCACGCGATGGCCGCCGCTTTCAAATTTCAATCGTGAATAAGCGCCTTCGCCCACAATGCGAACGATTACTTCTTTATATCCACCTAAGTCGCTTTCAGAGGCCGAAACGATTTCAGTTTGCCAGCCCTGGCGTTCTGCGTAGCGAGAATACATACGAAGAAGGTCACCCGCAAACAGCGCAGATTCGTCGCCGCCCGTGCCGGCACGGATTTCAAGGTAAATGTTTTTGCTGTCATTGGGGTCCTTGGGCAAAAGCATTACCTGAAGGTCTTTTTCCAGCCCTTTAAGCTTTTCCTTTCCGCTATCGATTTCTTCTTGCGCAAAGTCGGCAGATTCCGGATCGTCGAGCATCTCAGTTGCAGTTTCTACGTCACTTTCAACCGTTTCATACTCGCGGAACTTTTGCACGACAGGTTCAATCTCTGCACGCTCGCGCGAGAGATCGCGGAATCGGTTCATGTCGTCGGCACAGTCGGGCGCGGCAAGCATGGCATCGATTTCTTCAAGCCTGCGACCGATCTGTTGCAATTTACTTCTCATAGACTCTTTCACAAGGAGTCTCCTTAAATATCAAAATTCTCAATGGGGAAATAAAGTCGGTGCCAATATTAAGGCACCATTCGGATTTTTTAAAGCGCGCAGTAGCTAGCGCTTACGTTCAAGGTAAAAGCGCTTAAAGCACGCCTCAAGATGAGCACGCTCTTCAGAGCTTAACGCTTCCGTATTTTTCAAAAGCGTCAGATTGTCGTGAATGAGTTTTCGAGTGATATCGTGCGCCAAACGTTCGATGACTTCATCGGCGTCAGCCCCTGAAGCCAGACGCTTTTTGGCACGATCAACACTGACTTGCGTGAGATCTTGGGCACGATCAATCATGGTTTCGATCGTCGGCACCGCACGACGCAACTGCAACCAGTCGGAAAACTCTTTGACGCGAAGCTCAATAATAGATTGGCTCTCGGCAATGGCGGCTTGACGGCCAGCTTTTCCGCTGGCAACGACTTGTCCTAAATCGTCGACCGTGTAGACATAAACGTCATCCAAACGGGCCACTTCTGCTTCAACATCGCGCGGCACAGCCAAGTCAACGATAAAAACGGGTTTATGGTGGCGCGTTTTGATCGCGCGTTCAATCATGCCGAGTCCGATAATGGGTAAGGCACTGGCCGTGCAAGAGACAATGATGTCAAACTCTGCGATACGGTCGGGGAGATCTGACAACTTCATACAATCGGCACCGAACCGAGCGGCCAGCGCTTCCCCTCGATCGAGAGAGCGATTGGCAATAGTCATCGACTTGGGGTTTTGACCGTTAAAGTGCGCGGCACACAGTTCAATCATTTCTCCGGCGCCGACAAAAAGAACATTGAGTTCGGTCAATTCTCCGAATAAGCGATTAGCCAAACGCACGGCAGCAGCGGACATTGAGACCGTATGTGCACCGATTTCTGTGGCGGTGCGGACTTCTTTGGCGACGGTAAAAGTGCGTTGAAATAGGGCGTTGAGCATCTGCCCCAAGCCTTTGGCGGCTCGAGCCGTTTTCTCAGCATTTTTAATTTGGCCCACAATTTGGGTTTCGCCGAGCACCATGGAATCTAAGCCACTGGCAACACTGAAGATATGCTTGACGACTTCTAAGTCTTGAAGGGCGTAGAGGTGCGCAGAAAGTTGCGTTAAGGACAGTTTCTTTTCTTCAGCTAAAAAAGCTTCCAGAGCACCGGTTGCAAGATCCGGATCGCGAGCTGCACAATAGATTTCGGTGCGATTACACGTCGAGAGAATCAGTGCTTCGCGGATTTCTCCGGACTCCTCACCCTCCAGGCGCGACAAAATGCGACCGATTGTCTCGGCCGTATCCTCCGGTCCGAAGGCCACACGTTCACGTATGGCAAGGGGCGCCGTGTTGTGATTGAGTCCCAGTGCGATCAGGTGCATGAGAAGAAAAGATAAAGTTACCCTAAAATTGAATGCGTAAGTGTATATCGCATTGATTAATTTTGCCTTATGCCCGATTTTTTACCGATGATTCCCACCGATGATGACACCATACGAGCCGCTGCTTGGCGTAGTCAGCGCCATGTAGCTCGCCAGGCGTTGCTGTCAGCCGGAGCGACTTTTGTGCCGATCCCCGGTGTAGATATGCTGGTTGATATCTCGGTCATGATCAAAATGTTGGATCGAATCAATCAGGAATTCGGGCTCACCCCTGAGCAAATTGACAAATTGCCTTCCCAAGAGCGCTTGATGGTCTACGAGGCCATTAATTGGGTCGGGACAGTGTTGGCCGGCAAAATTGTTTCCTCTCAGATGGCTGTCACTTTACTGAAAAGCGTCGGCGTAAAAGTCAGTAGCAAACAGGTTGCCCGCTGGGTGCCGTTAGTCGGTCAAGCAACTGCCGCGGCTTTGGGTTATGCCGCCTTGCGATATTTAGGACAGGCGCATATTAAAGATTGTGAGCGCGTGGCTCGAGAAGTGGCCAAACGTTTGGTTTATCGCAAAGATAATCATCAGCAGTAGCCTCGAAATGTCGCAAATCTTTGAGAAAACCCCAATATCTCCACGCTAAATTAACACCCAAGAACGACTACAATTCTCATTGACGGATCAGTAGATCTGCAAACAATTTTTCCGACACTACTATTGACCGTGAAAAATGAAAATTTTGCGGTATGTGGTTTTTTGCGTGTGAAATAAAGGAGCATTTTATGAGCAAGGAACTCCCTGAGTTAAAGCAATGTGTGATGGATCAAGTCCAAAAAATCGCACAAAATCCTAAAGTGGCACAAGCATTGAAGATTGCCGAACGTGACGTGCAACGCGCCATGGATGAGCAAGTTGAGCTTTGTGAAATTCCGGCTCCGACCTTTAAAGAAGAAGAACGTGCCCGCTCTGTCATGCAACGCATGAAAGACTACGGCTTGACAGACGTCCGTATGGATGAAATTGGTAACGTGATCGGCGTTCGTAAGGGCGTACGTGAAAACGGTCCGATTTTAGTGTTGGGTGCTCACATGGACTCCGTTTTCCCGGAAGGTACCGATGTTACGGTGAAAAAAGACGGTATTCGCTACAGTGCTCCTGGAATCGGTGACAACTGCTCGGGTCTTCGTGCAATTTTGCAAGTGTTACGTGGCTTAGAAGAAGCCAACATTCAAACGCAAGGTGATATTTGGTTTGTAGGAACCGTGGGTGAAGAAGGTAACGGTGATATTCGCGGCTCCAAGCATTTGGTGAAAAAGAACAAGATTGACGGCTTTATTGCCGTAGACTCCACTGACGTGGGTCGTGTTCTTTACGGTGCCACGGGCTCTCACCGTTGGCGCGTGAGCATCGACGGTTTGGGCGGCCACAGCTTTGCTGAGTACGGCAAGACCCCGAGTGCCATTCACGCCATGGCCCGTGCTATTCAAAAATTTGCTGACTTGCGTCCTGCTGCCGATCCCAAGACCACTTGGACGGTGGGTACGATCAAGGGCGGCACGACGGTCAATTCCATCGCTGCGCACTGCGAAATCGAAATCGACATGCGTAGCTTTGATAACGAATGTTTGTTGGCCATTGAAAAAGAAATTCTCTCGAAGTTTGATGAAGCTGTTGCTGAAGAAAATGCTTCTTGGGCAGTGGCTGCTGAAGAACGCTTGCTGAAGGTGACAAAGACCGCCATCGGCGATCGTCCTGCCGGTACGCGTCCGCACGATTGTCCGGTGCTTCAAGTGGCTCGTAGTGCTCAAAAAGTGCTCGGTATTGAAATTAGCCAATACGTTCGCTCTTCAACCGATGCTAATGCTCCGATGAGCGCCAACATTCCGTCGACTTGCTTGTGCTCGGGCGGTTACGCTGAAAATGCTCACAATCTCAAAGAATTCTTTGAAATGGTGGATACACACCTCGGTCCCCAATTGATCACGTTAAGTGCTTTGGCCTTGGTTGGTATCGAAGGCGAAGAACCGATTCTTCCCAAGATGGTTCGTTAATCGAGACTTAGCGCATTAATGATTTCGAGACAGTTTCGGCTGTCTCGAAGTCTTTCGGGAGATGAAAAATGCGACCGATGATCGGCGTGACATCCTTGTGGGACAACGACAAAGGCTGCGGTTGGATATGGCAAAACTATCTGGAACTCATTTGGGATGCAGGAGGTATGCCTTTTGTGTTGCCGCTTAATGCGAGCGATGAAGCCATTGAGGAGTACGTTTCACGTTGTGCGGGTTTTCTCTTTACCGGTGGCCAAGATATTGCTGTTGATCGCTTTAAGTGTCAGCATCCTGAAATGTGTCAGGCACCGGCTTTGCCGCGCGACGATTTGGAGTTGCCGTTGTTTGCTGCAGCTCGCAAAGCCGGGCGTCCTGTTTTTGGGATTTGTCGTGGTTTGCAACTGTTTAATGTTGCGCTTGGCGGCACGTTGATTGAAGATATCCCTGAGTTAACACATAGTTCTGTTGAACATCGTTATCGTCCGCCCGCCGCGCCCAGCATGCACCAAGTGACGATAAAGACCGACTGCACACTGTCGACTTTCTTTGATGCAAAGGAGATAACGGTCAATAGTTACCACCATCAAGCGATTGATCAAGTCGCTGATGGCCTGCGCGTGACAGCAAAAAGCACTGATGATGGCATCATTGAAGCCGTGGAAGGGACGCAAGGCGCTTATCTAATGGCTGTTCAGTGGCATCCCGAGCGTATCTATAAAGAATATGCAGGTCAGTTGGCGATGTTGAAACATTTCGTTGATGCTTGTCGCTAACGGTATTTACCGATTTGGAGTTTTCTGATCTTGAGGTAGTATTTGTCGCCTCAAAATCGTTGTTAAGAGTAAGTTTTTATCAAAAAATCATAATTCTCCGTATTTATTGTGCAGGGCTATGAAACAATCGGCTTGTATAATAATTCCGTCTAATTATCAAATACTTAATAGAAAGGATTGACCATGTCAACGTTCGTCAAACGTACGACTTTAGCCTCTATGCTAATTGCCGCTGGTTTATTGACAAGTCCTATGGTTTCTGCCGAAACCGTGACAGTGGAAGTAGTACCGGAATAGTCAGATTTCGAAAGCGCTATCGTCTCCGGTTTAGATATAACGGTTCAGAAAGATCTGACGCAGCGCTATAACCAAATTTACGGCGTATACGGTAACTTAGTTGACAGTGGTGTCAAAGGCACTTCAGTGCGTATCTTCGATACCAACGTCGTGTTTGACGATCTGACTCAGCCTACTGAAGACAGTTTCTGGCGAGGCCTTCGTTTGCATTCCTATGATGAAGTTGCTGTAGAAAACACCTCAGTGACCTTTTCTAATATCAATCTCGAAAACACTCAAAAGGTCGGTTTGACCGGGATGAAGTTCTATGAATTTGGCTCGGCAACGGTTTCAGACAATGAGGTGACGGTCGACAATGTAGTGATTAACTCAGGTTCGCGGTCATTGGTAGGAGCTGATTTTGAGGTAGAGACCATTGACAGTAGCCGTATCGTCGCACAAGGAAATACATTGCAAATCCTAGACTCTACTTTCACTGATCAGGATGATGTAGCGACAGTTCATAGTTATCAAGAGGGGGAGGCTCTTAATGCTTACATGTCCGGCAACGAGTTGACGTTGGATCAAGTCACTTTGACGGCATCAAACGTTGAGAGGATTGATTTACTCGGTGCTTGTATTGAACAGTCAGACGAAGAATCGCCTCAAGAAGACAGCTCTGCTACCGCAAAGATTTCAGGAACTTGGGTGGATATTAAAGATGTCAAGGTTGAAAAACCTGATTCAATCAATTCCAGTATATGGGCAGCTGCTGTTGTTCAGGAATATCCAGATGTTCAAGAGGCCACTGTTGAGTTTAATGTTCTGTCGCTCTGCAGTACTCAGGCCTCACACTAGAGGAAGTTTGGGCAAGCGGAAATTATCAAATCAGCAATAACTCTTTGTATTTGCATAACGCAAAGGTCACAAAAGCTGCCGCAGGTAGTTTAGGCTACTATGATGAAGACTTTAATTCTTTATCTACACTTGATATTCAAGGCGCAAACAATACCGTTTATGCTTCCGGCGTTAATTGCGTTGGAACACTTTACGGTTTCGATACTTTGGTATTGACAGCCGATCGTGAAACAAACTCTGAAGATGCGGTGTTGACTCTCGGTCAGACGGAAACAACCCGGGAGATTCAAACCTTGAGCAACGATAGTCTATTCGAAGGCAAAACACTGGTTCTGAGAGGTGAACTTGAAAGTGTAAATTTCTTGGAAGCGGCCGAGGGTAACAGTTATCAATTTAAGAATTCCTTGTTGCGATACGAATCGGCATTTTTCGAAAGTGAAGTCGCTTTGGACAATTTCGAAGTTTCAAATGACCAAGGATTGGACTCAAGTCGAGATATCGTGACGGAGTTAAAACAAAATCTATCTTTGACACGTGCTTCAGCGACTCTCTCTCTCAATCGCGTTTGGCGGAGATCGCATTTGTCACACAGGGAGCTGAGTTTATTGCTGATACAGCAATTCCTGAGGCCGCGCAGGCTGTAGAGGCAAGTGACTTCACAGGCTTTGCCGCAATTTCGGGCACTAATACGCACTATGAAACGGGTTCCTATGTCGACATCAACGGTTTTAGTTTTGCCGGCGGCGTAGCCTCTAGAATCGGTGACACGGTGTTGGCTGGCTTCTTGGAGTACGGACGTGCGAACTCGGACCAATATGCCGGTACAGGTCGGGGCGAGTCTGAACACGATTACGTCGGGGTGGGCATCGCGGCTCAGAAGACTTTTGGTCAAGTCAGTATTGATGCGGCACTTCGTGTGGGGCAAACGAGCACGGACTTTGAAGGTCGTTACGTCTCGGAGTCTGCGAGTTATGAAATGGATTCGTTCTACGTCACAGCGCATGCCGGTGTCGGCTACACGATGCCTGTGGCCGAAACCATCAATACGCATCTTTACGGTCGCTACACGGTCAGCTTCCTTGATTCTGATGAAGACGAAGTTCTAGATATCTTCAATAGCAAGTTTGAAGCGGATTCCGTTACTGCGCATGCCGTTCGAACCGGGGTGCGTTTAACCGGTGTGGTCCAAGATCAGCTCTACTGGAAGACGGGAGCTGCCTATGAATATGTCTTTGATAGTACCATTAAGCGCCGCAACCCCTCGATTTTAATCGAGCGGTAAGGCG
>DCTK01000080.1 GCA_002329575.1 Sutterella sp. UBA1442
TTTGTAGACTTTGTCAACAGTCTGCAGCGACCTTCGGGTCGCTTTTTTGTCTTTGATAAAGATCAATAAATGATCTAAGATATAAAATAAATCAAAAAATGATCTTGAAAAGATTAATAATGTCAACGATAATAATCTTGTGTCAGTTATGGATATTTGGAGATTGAAAATGCGTGAAAATTGGATTTTTGATGTTGTTGCCCAGATGGCCATTGCGAGTGCATTAACGGTGGGCGTGATCGGTTTACTAGTAAGCTTTGTCGCTTAATTTTGCAGAGCTGACAATAACAAAAACCGGCGAAATCGCCGGTTTTTGTCGGACCAAAGAAGTTGTTTTAGGACTGAGAGGTTTACCGTCAAGGAGAAATCGGCAAACATCAAATGAGCTTGGGAGAGATCGCCGGAAGTTGTTACCCACCCCTTTTTGGTTCCAACGCCCGACGGATTAGCTCAAAACTTCTTATTGACCGATACTTTATCGCAAGAGTCTTGCGTGAAGCTTACGGCCTCTAAAAAGTTCGTACCATGAATATTAATGATAATTATTCTCAATTGCAAGGGCTCAGTGATACTTTTTTACAAAACAGTTAAATGGCCGTTTATTGAAGGCTTTGGACTTTAAAAAAGTCAAGAAATTCGCTAAGATAGCGACTCTTTGACTTTTTTGGCCGGTAAAGCCATGTCTGAACACGAACTACTATTATCTGATTTTGATTACGATCTCCCTGAAGATCGAATCGCACAATTTCCCTTAAAAGATCGCGCTGCTAGCCGCTTACTGCATGTGATGCCAGAAGCATTGGCTGACTACCATTTCACCGATATCGTTGATCTATTGCGCCCTGACGACTTACTTGTCATGAACAATACGAAGGTGATTAAGGCGCGTTTACTCGGTAAAAAAGAAACGGGTGGAGCCGTTGAGTTGCTCATGGAACGTATCACCGGTGAATTTACCGCAGTATCCATGGCGCGAGCCAGTAAGAGCCCTAAGGCAGGGACTTATCTGATCTTCGAAAATGAAGCGGGTGACACTGCACGAGTGCTTGTCACGGGACGCGAAGGAGAGTTTTTTACGCTCGAATTCGAAGCACCTGTTTTAGATGTCTTACAAGATTTCGGCAAAGTACCTCTGCCTCCCTATATTGAGCACGCGGCCGACAAGGACGATGAATCTCGGTATCAAACGGTTTATGCTCAAACGCCCGGCGCGGTGGCTGCTCCGACAGCAGGGCTTCATTTCACCGATGAGGTGATTGAACGTTTGCACCAAAAAGGCATTCAAACGGTCTTTGTCACACTTCATGTAGGAGCTGGTACTTTTCAGCCCGTACGAGTTGAAAAATTAAGCGAACACGTCATGCACTCGGAGTGGTACACGATTAGCGAAGAGACTGCGCGTGCTGTCAATGAAGCTAAAGCGGCAGGCCGCCGAGTCGTCTCTGTTGGTACCACGAGTCTTCGCGCATTAGAAAGTGCTGCCGTGGAAAAAGGCTTCATTGCGGCTGGAGCTCGTGACACACGTTTATTTATTAAGCCTGGTTACGAATTTAAGATTATTGATGCCTTGATTACCAATTTCCATTTGCCAAAATCCACGCTTTTAATGTTGGCCTCTGCTTTGGCCGGCAAAGAGCGCATCGATTCCGCCTATCGCTACGCGGTTGAAAAACACTATCGATTCTTTAGCTACGGCGATGCGATGCTTTTGGAGAAAAAACCGGAGTAGATACTGTGAGTCTTGAATTTACGTTAAAAAAGACCGCCGGCAAAGCGCGCCGCGGTGAAATGAAGCTTAATCACGGCACGGTTCAAACGCCGATTTTCATGCCGGTGGGTACATACGGTACCGTCAAAGCCATGGCTCCCAATGAGTTGGAAGAGATCGGCTCGCAAATTATTTTGGGCAATACCTTTCACCTTTGGTTGCGTCCGGGGCTTGATGTGATCGAAAAGCACGGTAGTCTTCACCGTTTCATGGGATGGGATAAACCTATTTTGACGGACTCGGGAGGCTTTCAAGTCTTTTCGTTAAAAGGCTTGCGAAAGATCACCGAAGAAGGTGTGAAGTTTGCTTCGCCCATTAATGGCGACAAGCTCTTTTTAACTCCTGAAGTGTCCATGCAAATCCAAAAGGTACTCAACAGTGACATCGTCATGGTCTTTGACGAATGCACTCCGTACCAAATCAATGGCCGTCCTGCAACCGAAGAAGAAGCCGCAAAGTCAATGCGCATGTCGCTTCGTTGGGCACGCCGCAGTAAGGACGAATTCGAGCGTTTAGGTAACCCCAACGCGCTTTTCGGCATTGTTCAAGGCGGTATGTACGAACATCTCCGTGAAGAGTCCTTGGCAGGTCTCAAAGAAATCGGTTTTCATGGATATGCCATCGGTGGCTTATCTGTGGGGGAACCGAAAGAAGAGATGCACCGCATCATGGAGCATATCGTTTGGCAATTGCCAGAGGATAAGCCGCGTTATCTGATGGGAGTGGGCACGCCGGAAGACTTGGTCGAAGGGGTGAGCCAAGGGATCGATATGTTTGACTGTGTGATGCCGACCAGAAATGCTCGCAACGGCTGGCTCTTTACCCGCTATGGCGATGTAAAGATTCGCAATAGCAAATATAAAGATGATCTTCAACCGCTTGAACCGGGCTGTCAGTGCTACACCTGTCGCCATTTCACGCGTGCTTATTTGCATCATTTGCAGAAAGTCAACGAAATTTTAGGCGCTCGGTTAAACACGATTCACAATCTTCACTACTATCTCAATTTGATGCAAGAGATGCGTGATGCGCTTGATGCAGATCGATTTGAGCAGTGGCGCGAGGAGTTCTATCGTAACCGCGCACGAGGTGTATAAGGTCACATTTGTGACATAGCGTTTTTTCGAAGCAAAAAGCTCGGAAAAGCCCCGTATAATTAACAAATCTTTGGTTCGACAATCGAGCCGGAAAATGATTTTTTTCAATGGAGTAACTGATGTTTTTTATTTCTGACGCATTCGCTCAAACGGCTGCCGCCGGTGATACGGGCGGCTTTATCGCCAGCTTGTTGCCGATGATTTTGATTTTTGTAGCTTTCTGGTTCTTCTTGATCCGTCCGCAACAAAAGCGTCAAAAGGAACATGCCAAGATGGTTGATGGCTTGTCAAAGGGTGACGAAGTCTTGACCGCAGGCGGCATCGCCGGTCGTATTGCTGACGTGGCCGATGATTACGTCGTGGTGCAAATTGCTTCCGTTAAGGGCGAGCCTGTCACGTTGACGATCCAACGCTTGGCTGTGCAAACCGTTTTGCCCAAGGGAACGATTAAGACGTTCTAAGGCAATGAACAAAGCAATCGCCCGTTAAGGACGATTGTTTTGTTTTGTGCGGTCAGTTTTTCAATGATTAACAGACCGCCAAAGAGAGCGAGCTTAACGGGCCGTTCTCTTTTTTCAGTTATTTGTGGGGAAAACTCGTGAATCGTTATCCATTATGGAAATACATCGTTATCGGTGTGGCGCTCCTGATCGGGATGATCTACACGACGCCGAATTTCTTCGGTGAGTCTCCTGCAGTTCAGGTCTCGAGCCAAAAAGCGACCGTTAAAGTCGATGAAGAGGTTTACCGCCGGGTTGAAGAGGTATTGGCCGCTGCCAATATCGAACCCAACGGCATCTTCTTTGAGCAAGGAGCTCAGCAATCGACGGTCCGTGTTCGCTTTGATCCGACTCAGGCCGAGTTGCAGTTGCAAGCCAAAGAAGTCATCGAACGAGCTTTAAATCCGGATCCGACGGACCCGGCCTATGTTGTTGCTTTGAACCTTGTGCCTAACACGCCCGAATGGTTGTTAAAGCTTCATGCGCTTCCCATGTATTTAGGGCTTGACCTTCGTGGTGGCGTGCACTTCCTATTGGAAGTGGACATGCAAGCTGCTATTGATAAGCGTATCGATGCAACGGCTGCGGACCTTCGTTCTCAATTCCGTGAAGAAAGAATTCGTCATGCCGGCATTACCCGTGCGGGCACGGCACTTGACATCGCGTTCAGAAGTGAAGAGGAACGTGCCAAAGCGGTTGACTTGTTACGTAATACTCATCCGGAATTGTCCTTCGAAGAACACGGAGACGGTCAATATTTCCGTTTGATGGCAACGTTGACAGACGCAACGCTTCGTCAAGTGCAGGAATACGCCTTAAAGCAAAATATTTCGACGCTTCACAATCGTATTAATGAACTCGGTGTTGCAGAACCTGTGATTGCTCAACAAGGTAGCAATCGTATTGTTGTGCAATTGCCGGGCGTCCAAGATACGGCAAAGGCTAAGGATATTTTGGGCCGTACTGCAACGTTGGAAATCCGCTTAGTGGACGATTCCCCGGAAGCTTATGCTCAATTAGCCAATGGCACAGTCCCGTTTGGTGATGAACGCTACTTTGACCGCAGCGGTGTGCCGATTTTGGTTAAGCGTCAAGTTATCTTGACAGGCGATAACTTAAACGATGCTCAAGCCGGTTTTGATCAACAAACGCAAGAGCCTACCGTAAACCTCACGCTCGATAGCCGCGGTGCTCGTATTTTCCAAGACGTCACTCGTGACAATGTCGGCAAGCGCATGGCCATCATTCTCTTTGAAAAGGGTAAGGGTGAAGTCGTTACGGCTCCTGTGATTCGTCAGGAAATTGGCGGCGGACGAGTGCAAATTTCCGGTCGCATGACGACGATGGAAGCGACCGATACCGCATTGCTTCTTCGTGCCGGTTCCTTGGCCGCTCCGATGGAAATCATCGAAGAACGTCTAGTTGGGCCGAGTTTGGGTGCTGCCAATATTGAAGCCGGTTTCCGCTCAACGCTGTACGGTTTTGCCGCTGTGTCAATTTTCATGATTCTTTACTATCAAGTCTTCGGTGCGGTTTCAGTTTTCGCACTGACTTGTAACGTCATGATGTTGATTGCGTTGCTCTCAATGCTTCAGGCAACGTTGACTCTACCGGGTATCGCAGCTATTGCTTTGACGCTTGGTATGGCAGTGGACGCTAACGTGCTCATTAACGAGCGCGTTCGTGAAGAATTGCGAGAGGGAAGACCTCCGCAACAAGCCATCAGTGAAGGTTTCGATCGAGCGTTTGCTACGATTTTGGACTCCAACATTACGAGCTTGATCGCCGGTATTGCGTTGTTGATTTTCGGCTCCGGTCCTGTCCGTGGGTTCGCGGTGGTGCACTGTTTGGGCATCTTGACGTCAATCTTTACTTCCGTGATGGTCTCGCGTGGTGTGATCAACTTAATCTACGGTCGTCGTAAGAAGTTGAAGACGCTTCACGTCGGTCAGATTTGGANNGAATATGGAGTTTTTTAGAATTCGGGGCACGATCCACTTCATGCGCTTTGACAAGATCTTCAATACGATCTCGTTAATTTCGTTTATCATCGCTGTCTTTTTGCTTTGTACGCGTGGTTTGGCGCTGTCCATTGAGTTTACGGGCGGTACGGTGATGGAAGTGACTTATCCGCAAGCCGCTCCCACGGATCAAATTCGTGAAGAGATTAGTGATGCGTTAGGCATTGAGGCTTCCGTGCAAAACTTTGGTACCGCACGAGACGTCATGATCCGTTTGCCGATTGTTGAAGGAGAAAATTCCAATCAACAAGCTCAACAAGTCATGGATGTGTTGCAAAAAAGTGAACCGCAAGCACAGATGACTCGTGTTGAATTCGTTGGTCCGCAGGTTGGCGAAGAGTTGGCGACGGACGGTTTGACAGCATTGCTTTTGGTCATTTTCGGTATCGTTATTTACCTTGCGTTCCGATTTGAATGGAAGTTCTCCATTGCGGCCATTATTGCTAACTTGCACGACGTGGTGCTGGTGTTAGGGATCTTTGCGTTCTTCCAATGGGAGTTCTCATTGCCGGTGCTGGCTGCTGTTTTGGCCGTGTTGGGTTACTCCGTGAACGAGTCTGTGATTATTTTCGACCGTGTACGTGAACACTTTAAAAAGATGCGTCGCGCCGGTACGGTTGAGGTCATTGACTCGGCTATTACAGCAACGATTTCTCGTACAGTGATTACTCACTCGTCGACGCTTGCGATGACTTTGGCAATGTTCTTCTTCGGCGGTCCGGCGCTGCATTACTTTGCTTTGGCCTTGACGATTGGTATCTGCTTGGGCGTTTATTCGTCTGTGTTCGTGGCAGCTGCTATCGCTTTGTATCTCAAGGTCAAGCGCGAAGACTTGGTTAAGCCTAAGAAAGAGCAAGTTCAAGAGATGGTGCCTTAATCGGTTAATCTGCTTGATAAGCTACAACAAAAAACGCGGGGAAAATTCCCGCGTTTTTTGTTGATATCTAACTTTTCGCTCAGCTAAGCCGCTTAGGGTGCTCGTTTATAGAGTGCATAAAGAACACCGCGAATCACTGAGTCGGTCGTTGTTTTATTAAGTGACTCGATTTGATCGGGATCGGTCAGTGTGGTCGGATCAAAATCCTTGGGTTGCTTACCGATTTCAGCAATCACAAGATCTTTCCAGAAAGCCGGAGCCTCACTTTCTTCCCAATAGCCGCGTCCACGACCGAAGTGAGCAACGGCTAAGTACAAAAGCACGGCTTCAAGGAAAAAGTTTTGAAGCGCCATTTTGCTCCACGAAACTCGCGTTCCATGTACGCCTTTGACTTGGTTATAAGCAAGGGCGGCACCGGCGCCTCCAATTGCGCCGATCACGGTTCCGAGCAACGTACCTAGCCCCAGACTTAAGCCGCCTGTTGCAACATCTGCGGCAATGCCGGAGGCTGCGCCTGCTCCCACAGCACCGACCAAAGCGGCACCTTTGGGGTTGGCTGCGCTATGCACGGTCCAGTCTGTTTTTAGACGTCGCAAAATCTCACGCTTAACGCCTGAGCCCTCGAGCTGATGGGCATCGATTAAGCGTTGGGTCAAAGCTACCAAAGAGTCGGCAGCGCGCGCCGCTAGTGCATTTTTAGCGTCTTCAATTGGACCACTTTGCAGTTTGACAACGCCCAATTTTCTGCCCCAGTCTTTAACTTGTTCTGTCAGTGAGTAGTTGGAGAGCTCTTCGTGGTCAAGTGCCAGTTGCGTGAGATAGCTTGATAACGCATCAATGCTTGTGGAGTAGATTGCACGACGTTGACGGGACCATGCATCGCGAAGCGCATCAAAGGTCACGCGCTGTTCATCGGTGAGCACATTGCCGATGGCTTCAAACAGTGCAAATTCCTGTACCCAACAACGAGCAAAAGCGTCCATCGGAAGCACGGTTTTAACGAGCGGGTAGTCACGCATGTAATCGGTCCACGCTTGCAATTCAGCGGCTTCAACTTCTTGCTCACGCGGTTTACCCATTTGATTTAACAAAACGATGATGGGCTTGCCGATCCAGTTGAGAATCTTCATTTCTGCGGCAATGTAGGAACAAGCCTTGGGCGATTCACTAGCATTGACGAGATAAAGCACGACACTGCTGGTGTCACGAACGTGTTTGAGCGCACGTTGATTTAGCCACAGTGCCTTATTGGACATCCGATCCCACACTTCGGATAAAAACCAACCGACAGGATTGGCACGACCCTCAAGGCGAGCGGCTAAGCGAACGCTGTCCCCGAAGCCCGGGGTGTCCCAAAGTACGAGCTCAGAACAGCCGTCTGTGGCACGAATCAGCACATAGTCATCATTGGTTTCGGTGACGTGCGGGCGGTCTGCGACCTCTCCGATGTCTCGCCCCAGAAGCGTTCTGGCCAACGTCGTTTTACCGATGTTGGTGTGAGAGACCAGACTGAGGTTAATGCGCATTACTTGTTGATCAGCCATTTTCTTGTGTCCTAATCTGCATGCACGCACGCAAGTTTGAGTTCTTCGCAAGTTTTATCATCAGGTTTAAGCCCCGAGTGATAAAAAACAACGGGTAATTTGCAGCTCTTGGCAAAGTTTGTCCAGAGTTCTTTTCGGCTTTCAATGCGATCGGCAAAGTCTCCGAATCGAGCCATGTAGGCAGCCATATCGACGAGCAAAATGACCGGTGTTTTCCCCATTTTTTCCGTTACTTTTTCCAACGAAATGCCTTGCACTTCATGCTCGGGAGTCGTTGTAGCGTTCATCAAAGCCCACACTTGTTGACCCTGACTGCGTGCTTCAAGTGTCAAGGGAATGTCGTCGGTTTCTACCGACCAACGGTGGTTCTTTACCTCGGCCAAATTAAAGCCTAACGCTTCGGCAAATCGGTAAGCCGATTCGATGCTTTTTTGATCATCGAGCGTTTGCGGGATCAATAAATCGAGACTGACCGCTTCGGCACGCCAAGCTCGCAAGATGTCTCCGTAGTAGCGTTCGGAGAGATCGAGCGGATAGTTACTTTTAAGTTTTCGTATTTGCAACCAGTGCTTGAACGCCAAGAAAAAGCGGGGAATCACGACAAAAAGCGCAAGCATCACGATCATGCGCATCAGCCACAAGCCCGCAGAAGCATCCACACCACTGATGGCCAAGCGGTCAAAGCGCATATTGGCCACTTCCAGGATGTTAGGCATGGGGCCTAAGAAGTTTGTGCAAATGCCGTACGTAATGGCAATGATTTGGTAAACAATCTCTGGGCTTGAAGCAAACCAGGTGCTCTCCCAACCCACAACATAAGCCGTGCCCACGCCGCGAAGCAATACGCTTGCAATCATCCCGAGGACAAAGAAAAGCGCAGCCATGTGGAAAGCTGCTGCTGCGTAGTGCTTGGAAAAGGGTTGCATCAAGCCCGTCAGCGTTTTCGTCTTACGAAGACGCTTAGCCGCGGCGTTATATTCAACAAAGCTTAAAAGTTTGCGAAGGCCCAAAAAGTCACGCTCACCGCCTCGCTTGAATCCGGAAATCAGGAGCATCAGGTAAACGAGAATGTTCCAGAGCAACACTCCAAAAAAGGGCAATGACAGCAGATTAATTCTGGAATCTGTTGAGGCCAATTGATCCGTCAAAAGACCAACGATAAAGGCCACGCCGATCAGAGCTGCGTTGATCCATGTCGGAGGCGTCAATTGCACCGGAAAGGGTTTGACGGCAGGATTTTTTGCAACGACGGTTTTTTCAACGATGCGGGCGCGGGCAACTAAAAAGGTCGCGGCATCGGCTTCTTCACCGACCGCTAAATCTGCCTGGCGAGTAGCACGATTGGCATCGCTACTTTCCCAGCTTAACGTTGGGGACTCTTCCAGCAATCGTGCTCGCGTAATAAGCTCGACATCGTGTAGGGAGAACCGCCCGATTTTTAAGTTATTGTGAGGTTCGCTCATTGTATTTTCGATATTTTCGATTTTATCCTTTAATTGTAACCGCTTAGCCTTGTCAAAATCGCCCCGCAAAGGCGCGGATCTGTATCAAATTTCCACTATTTTGTGCAGAAAGCCTTCCAAGCCTTCAATAACGCTTCAGAGGCCACGCGCGGATTCTCTTGACCGCAAATCGCAGAGACTACTGCAAGGCCGNNTTGACGTTTGTTTGCGCCAGAGCGCTGACGTGACAACATTTAATCCCGCCGATGGCCACGCTAGGCACCGGGCTCATAGCGACTAGGGTTGCCAAGCCTTCGACTCCGATACTCGGCGCTGCGTCCGGTTTTGTAGTGGTCGGCATCACAGGACCAATACCAACGTAGTCAACAATGGTGGCATCGACTGCGGTCATTTGCTCTGCTGTATTAATCGAAAGACCTAACAGTTTGTCTTTGCTAATCATTTTTCGAACAACCGCAACCGGCAAATCTTTTTGCCCGACATGCACACCATCGGCATCAACGGCGATCGCAACATCAACATGATCGTTAATGATGAGTTTGGCTGGTGTGCCCGATAATGCTTTTTTCAGCGCGAGTGCACAGTCATAAATTTGCTTTTTTTTCCACTGAGGGGCTCGCAACTGCACAAGTGTTGCACCACCCTTGACGGCCTCAATGGCTGTCTCAACCATACCGAATTGCTGACACAAAACGGGATCCAGTACTAAGTAAAGACTGTAGTCAATCGGCTTGTCACTCATGATGCGTTCCTAACAAATTGAAGATTGCTGTAGAGCGCATCCAGTAGCGCGACACGGAAACTGCCTGGTCCTGCTGATTGGGCAACAGCATTTTGTGCAGCGAGTTTCATAACCATGAGTGCGGCCACGGTGGCTTCTAATGTATTGTCATCAACTGCACAAAAAGCTGCAACCAAAGCAGACAATGAACATCCGGTACCGACCGCTAGTGTTGCCATGGGGACATCGCCTGTGGCCGCTAGAACTTTTTGCCCATCGGTGGCATAGTCGGTTTTGCCAGTGACCGCCACAATGCATTGGTGGCGTTTCGCTAACATTTTTGCAGCTTCTAAGGCGTTTGTGCTGTCATCGGTGCTGTCAACGCCATGTCCGCCGGCGCCCACTCCCGCCAGGCTCATGATTTCGCTCGCGTTTGCGCGGATCACTGTCGGCTGCAATGATAAAAAGTACGCAATTTTTTCATCTCGCCACGGTAAAAGGCCGGCGGCGACAGGATCCAGTACCCAAGGTTTACCGTTGGCTTTGGCACTTTGGACGGCTTTAATCATTGAGCGTGATCGTTCTTCGGTTAACGTGCCGACGTTAATCAGTAAGGCATCGGCAATGGCAGAGAAGTCTGCACTTTCGTGCTCGTCGATGACCATTGCGGGAGACGCACCGGCAGCCAGCAACAAGTCGGCGGTAATGCCTTGAACGACATCATTTGTCATGCAGTGCACAAGCGTGCGTTTTTCAGCGACGATACGCCACAATTGAGCCATGCGTTCGTAGGGTAAGAGGGGAATTGCCTGATCGGTCATTATTTTCTCGGACAAAATACAAAACAACGGTGACGATAGCACAAAGCTTGAAAATTGTTCGCAAGAGTTTTACGAAAATTGTGACCTTTAGAAATCGGGTTGTGTTCGCTACAATGACTCGGTCACTATTGAGCATTTTTTGTTTATGTTTGTTCACCCGCAATTTGATCCCATCGCCTTTTCAATAGGCCCATTTTCTGTGCACTGGTACGGCTTGATGTATCTAGTGGGCTTTTTGCTTTTTTGGCTTCTGGGACAGTGGCGTGCCAGACGAGATGCTTGGCGAGGCATGACGTCCGATGACGTGGAAGACTTGCTCTTTTTTGGTGTTTTGGGGGTGATCTTAGGCGGGCGGCTTGGGTATTGCTTTTTCTATCAACCGAGTTTTTATTTATCACACCCTCTAGACATCATTCGTATTTGGGACGGTGGCATGAGCGCGCATGGCGGTGTTTTGGGCGTCATTGTGGCACTTTACTATTTCGCACGCTCTCGTCAAAAGGCCTTTTTAGCGGTGGCGGATTTCGCTGTACCGATGGTGCCTCTCGGACTTTTTTTCGGAAGACTCGGCAACTTCATTAACGGAGAGCTTTGGGGAAGAGTCTGCTCTTACGAATTTCCCTTGGCAATGATCTTCCCTCAAGCAGCCGATCTCCAACCTCGTCATCCATCGCAACTTTATGAAGCCGGGCTTGAAGGTTTGGTGCTCTTTATAGTGTTGTGGTGGTATTCAAGCTCTCCACGACCGCAGGGACGAGTGGCCGCTTTGTTTTGCGCAGGTTATGGTGCGGCGCGTTTCTTTGTAGAATATTTTCGCGAACCGGATTCGTTCATCGGGCTTTTAGCCTTAGGTTTAAGTCAAGGGCAGTGGCTGTCGTTGCCGATGATAGTTTTGGGTGTTGGTCTTTGGTTTTTCTCTAAAAAGACCAATTAGAGCTCATCGGGCTTTGCTTGCGATAGAATTCGCTCGCACTCAGAAGCTTCCAACCTTCTCATAGAGAACTCACAGCCACAATACAGCTGGTTATAGAAAGCATTCTCTTTAATTAATTCATTGCGTCTTTGTTGCAAGCCGCCTTTTCGCCAATTGCGATCCCAGTACTGTGTGTCTGGATAAAGACTTTGAGCGCGTAGGCCTGCAGCATTAATTTGCTCTAAATCTTTCCAGCGACTTGAGGCGAGTGTTGTCGTGAAGCGATGGATTTTTTCTTCATGTGCTACGCGAGCGGTTTCTGCCAGACGTAAGTTAAAGCAAATCTGACAGCGTGCACCGCGTTCGGGCTCCATTTCATGACCCTTGACAGCTTCTCGCCAACCCGAGTGATCATAGTCTCCGTCAATGACTCTGAGTTGCAAGGCTTGTGCGTAGCGCTTGAGTTCATTTTTGCGAATTAAATACTCCGTGTCCGGATAAATATTCGGATTAAAGTAAAAAAGTGTCGGTTTGATCTCGTTGTTGAGCATCCATTCAATGATGGCGCTTGAACAAGGAGCGCAACAGCAATGCAGCAAAACGTCTTGCATGAAAAAATCCATAATCGATCGGTGCTCACAATTGTATACTTTAACCGTTTCGGATTTAGAGAGTTTGTATGACCATCGCTGATAATTTAAATATTGTTCGACAAGCCGTCGATGTTGCTCAAAAAGACACGCCAGTGAAATTAGTTGCCGTCAGTAAGACTTTCCCTGAAGAGGCGATTTGGGAGGCGTACCAAGCCGGTCAACGCATCTTCGGAGAAAATTACGTGCAAGAGGGTGTGCGAAAAATTCAATATTTTCGGGATGCGCAACCCCAGGCTGAATTCGAGTGGCACTTCATCGGACCGTTGCAATCGAATAAGTCGCGTCTTGTGGCCGAGCATTTTGATTGGGTGCAAAGTATTGATCGGCTCAAAATCGCTCGTCGTTTAAGTGAACAACGACCATCCTCGATGCCTGCTTTAAATGTGCTCATTGAAGTCAACATCGATGACGAAGAAACCAAAAGTGGCGTTGCTCCCGATGATCTTTTGGCTATTGTCAAAGAAGTCGCCGTATTACCTAATCTAAAGTTACGCGGTTTAATGTGCATCCCTAGCGCACAGGCCGATGAAGCTCAAAGTCGTGCAGCTTTCGCACAAATGAAGTCTCTTTTTGAGTTTTGTCGAAAAGAGGGTTTTGATTTTGATACGCTCTCGATGGGTATGAGTGCAGATTTTGCTCTGGCTATTGATCAGGGCGCAACGATGGTGCGAGTGGGCTCGGCGATTTTTGGAGCCCGAGACTACAGCAACCGCTAGAGCTATTTGAGGATTTTGAAGATGAATAAACGAATTGCAATGTTGGGTGGCGGCAATATGGCTCGAGCCCTGGTCGCAGGACTTGTTTCTGCCGGACTGGAAACTAAAAACATTGATGTCTTGGATCGTAATGCTGATAAGTGCGAAGCCTTACGTCGAGACTTTGGCGTCAACGCTTATGAACAAGCCGGTGATTGGCTAAAAGCCGCAGATGTTGTTGTTTTGGCTGTTAAAGCGCAGGGATTGGCACAGACGATTGCGACATTGAAGCACTTTTTAAATCCTGAGGCGCTATTTATTTCCATTGCAGCAGGTATTCGAATTGCAGATATCGCACGTTGGTTGGGTTCGCAAAAGCTTGTACGCGCCATGCCAAATACACCGTGTCTGATTAAAGCCGGTGTTGTTGGTCTTTTTGCACCTGCAACGATTGATGCCAACGATAAAACCACGGCTTACGAAATTCTGTCAGCTATGGGAGAGGTGATAGAAACGACTTCTGAACAACAACTCGATCTCCTCTCGACGGTCTCGGGCTCCGGTCCCGCTTATGTGTTCCGATTCATCGAGGCGTTGGAATCGGGGGTTGTACGTCGTGGTTTCGATGAGGTGGCAGCTCGTCGCATGGCGATTTTGACGGTATTGGGGGCTGCGAAATTGGCAGCTCAAAGCACAGAGGCTCCGGCGAAGTTGCGTGCCAATGTGACCAGTAAAGGCGGCACGACTGCCGAAGCGCTTCGAGTGATGGACGAGCGCGATTTTATGGAGATGATGGATCAGGCAATTCAGGCCGCGTATAATCGCAATCAAGTGCTGGCTGACGAGTTGGGTAAGGCCTAATTTAAGAAAATAGTAAAAAATAATGGCTGCTTAGTCTTCCCTATTTGGGAATCTTAAGCAGCCTTTTTGTTATGCCAATCAGAGAATTAGACCGGCGTAGCAGAGCTCACTGGCGGGAAGTTGAGCATCTTGCATCCGGGCAAGTCAAGACTTGCAACAGCACTTCTAATGGCGTCAATTGCGGGCATACGGTTAAAACTCTTTCGCCATGCAATGATGACACGGCGTACCGGAGCGGGTTTTTCAAAGGGAATGACGCGCATGAGTTCATCACCGCCTAATTCCTTGATAGCAGTGCGTGGCAGAACCGTCACTCCGAGTCCTTGAGCCACCATTTGTTGAATTGTCAGAAGCGAAGAGCCTTCCACTGTGCGCTGAATGTTTGAAACTGCGCCGCGTTTAGGAGAGGATTCGGGGCAAACTTCCAAAATCTGATCGCGCAAACAGTGCCCTTTACCTAACAACAGAAGGTTGCCCGAACGAACATCTTCACGGCGAATTTCTGACTTTTCGGCCCATTCGTGCGATTTGGGCACGGCGACCATAAATTCTTCATCGTAGAGCGGNNGCTAACATCAAACCGGGTTCGGTAATGGGCAATGCCATAATGGCAACATCAATTTCACCGGCGCGCAATTGCTCTAGGAGATTGGCGGTGTAGTTCTCGGTCAAAATAAGGGGCATCGTCGGCACTGTTTTCAAAATGGTGTGCACGAGTCCGGGCATAAGGTAGGGGCTGATTGTAAAGATGGCCCCCAAGCGCAACGGCCCGCACAAGGGNNTCTTGCCCTTGTATGGCGATTTCTTCAATACGACGAACTTCTTCAAGCACTTTCTGTGCCTGCTCAATAATCATCTCACCGACAGGGGTGAGCGAAATTTCTTGCGAGCGTCTTTCAAAGAGATGAACGCCCAATTCTTCCTCGAGCTTACGCACAGCAACCGACAAAGACGGCTGAGAGATAAAGCATGACTCGGCAGCACGGCCGAAATGGCGTTCGCGGGCGACCGCAATGATGTATTTGAGTTCAGTGAGTGTCATTAGGCCTCCAAAAATCCCTCTGCATGACCAAACCAACGTTTGGCGTGAAGGGCAGCTGCAGAGGGATCAGTTTGCAGCCACTCTTGGGCAAAGTTTCGAGCTTGTTCGACAAGTTCGGCATCAAGCTCCAAATTGGCAAAACGTAACATCGGCACGCCTGACTGACGCGCCCCAAGAAATTCTCCCGGACCACGAATCTCAAGATCTCGGCGGGCGATTTCAAATCCATCGGTGGTTTCTCGAATAACTTTAAGTCGTTCTCGACCGGTTTCAGACAACTCACCGTAGAGCAAAATACAAAAGCTTTTTTCAGCTCCTCGACCAACACGACCTCGCAGTTGATGAAGTTGTGCAAGCCCGAAGCGCTCGGCGTGTTCAATGACCATCAGCGTAGCGTTAGGGACATCAACGCCGACTTCAATAACGGTTGTCGCGACTAAGACATCGAGAACACCGTCTTGAAATGCCTGCATAATGACTTGTTTTTCATCAGCGGGCAGTGCACCGTGCACAAGGCCAATACGAAGATGGGGCAAACTGCGCTTAAGTTCTTCGTAGGTTTGCGTGGCGGCAGTGAGATCAATTTTTTCGCTTTCTTCAATCAAGGGACATACCCAATACACCTGGCGCCCCTGATTGACTTGATCGGCAACGGCCCCTAAAACGTCACGCTTTCGTGACAGCGAAATGAGTTTCGTTACGATCGGTTTGCGGCCAGGAGGCAACTCATCGATAACGGAGACATCCAAGTCGGCCAGATAGCTCATTGCCAATGTTCGGGGAATGGGCGTGGCCGAAAGCATTAATAGATGAGGTAATGAATTCTCTGAGCCTTGGCGCAGTGCAAGTCGTTGAGCAACACCAAAACGATGTTGTTCATCAACAATAGCAAGTCCCAAGTTGGCAAACTTGACGCTTTCTTGGATGAGCGCATGGGTGCCGATAATGAGTTGTGCCTGACCTGAGGCAATGGCCTCTAAATTAGCATTTCTCTCTTTAGTCTTTTGTTTGCCGGCTAACCAAGCAAGCTTAATGCCCAAAGGTTCGAGCCATTGAGCGATTTTTTCGTAATGTTGCTCGGCCAAGATCTCTGTCGGAGCCATTAGCGTTGCTTGGAATCCAGCGTCAATGGCTAACACAGCGGCAAGCGCTGCAATAATCGTTTTCCCACTTCCCACGTCACCTTGCAAGAGTCGGTTCATGGGGGTGGTTTTTGCCAAATCTGCTCGAATTTCATTAAAGACGCGACGTTGTGCATCCGTTAGAGCAAAAGGCAAGCGATCAAAGAAACGCTCAATTAAGACTTCCCGCTCTGGAGCAATGGGCTTGGCCTGACTTTGAGCCTTCAGCGCACGGCTGTGACGAAGCGCAACTTGTTGGGCTACGAGTTCATCGAATTTAAGTCGTTGCCATGCAGCAGCCGTGCGATCTGATAAAGCTGCAAGACTCGCTCCAACGGGAGGGTGATGTAGATATCGAATCGCATCGGCTAAGCCGGGTAAGTGCAACTTCACCAAAATGTCTGCCGGCATCGGATCGGAAATCTCTACGTCCAAAAGGGCACGAGAGATGCGTTTTCTGAGCCAATTTTGTGTAATAGACTCGCCGGCCGGATAAACAGGTGTCAGGGTTGACGGCAGTTGTGCTTGATCAACTGGCGGCTTAATTTTCGGGTGCACCATCTCAAGACCTGTGAAGCCGTCTCGAACCGGTCCATATAGCCGAACGGTTTTGTTGACTTCAAGTTGTTTGACCTGAGAAGGGAAAAAGTGAAGCAAGCGGACTGACAATGTAGCCGTGCCGTCGGAAACAGTTGCCTGAAGCTGTTCTCCTGAGGGGCGACGAACTCGCTCGCAACGAATGACTTGACCTTGACACTGCCCGGTGCAGCCAGCCTGAAGCTCGGCGATGGGTGATATTTTTCTTTCGTCCTCATAGCGAAGCGGCAAATGAAGTACATAATCCCAGTCTTTTTGAAGACCGAGTCGAGCTAGCCGCTCCGAGAGCGGGGCGAGTTTTTCGCCCTTTTTTCTTAATGCCGGATATGCCATATCGAAGCAACGGGCAGTGTGTTATTAATTAGAGCGCGACGATCGCTTCGACTTCAACGGCGGCACCCTTAGGCAGCGCGGCAACTGCAAAACAGCTACGAGCAGGGTAGGGAGCTTGACAGAAGTCTTGCATGACGGCGTTTACAACCGGGAAGTCTTTCATGTCTGTCAAAAAGATCGTGACCTTCATGATGTTTTGCATTGAGCCGCCCGCAGCTTCAATAATTGCCTTCAGATTCGCAAAAGCTTGTTCGGCTTGAGCCTTGAACTCAGTGGGCAATTCGCCGGTAGTCGGCACGATGCCGAGTTGACCGGACGTAAAGAGCGTCGGCGTGCCTTTGGTAGCTTGGGAGTAGGGGCCGATAGCGGCCGGAGCGGCATCAGTGTGAACGATTTCATGCGACATGATGAGTCCTCTTATATAAAAGAATGTCAACGGGAATTGCGATTGATTTTTTCTATCAAAACGCAGTTTGCGATAAGTATAAACTATCGTAAAGAATGTTAAGGGACAATTGGATTGTCTGTTTTTTGTCAAAAAAGTGGTCTTTTTAGACCTGGCTCAAGGGTGAAAAACGCCCTCTGATCGAGTTTGGTGTAAACTTCGGGTTAATCCCAATGGGTGTATGAGAAGACTGCCACTAAACTCTCGCTCAATCGATCGTAGAGTCCGGTGTGGTTTTCGGACCCTGTGGTAATAATATTGTTTCTCTTTATACAGGTGAGGGAGACTTCGGATGTCTTCGGACTTTCGAAGTGTTTACTCATATATAAAGAGAGTCGATTTTAAAACGACGGACCCGATTGAGACTTCGAGTGGAAGTGACAACTCCGCTTGAAAGGGTACCGCGGAGTATTTGTCCGTATTGAGAGCGAGAACTCACGGCTTTAACTACAGTTTCGCAGTGGTTACTTAACTGCGGCGAACACTGAAAAGAGAGTATGTATTCTCTTGGGTTTCCCGAAGCCGGTGAATCGTTAGGAGCTCCAAGACGAACAAGGGGAACCTTTTTAAAAAAGACCCCTGCCGTTTTTCGGTACGTAAGTATTGAAGGCGGCGGCCCTCTTGGATCAAGGAGACCAAGTAATTATGAAAATCATCTACACCGACGTGCTGGTGGTAGGCGCTGGCTTGGCCGGTTTGCGCATGGCAGTTGCTGCCAAGCACCGTGGTCATGACGCCATCATCTTGTCGCTGGTGCCGCCGAAGCGTTCTCACTCGAAGGCCGCTCAAGGTGGTATGCAAGCTTCTTTGGGTAACGTAATTAAGGGTTTGGGCGACAACGAAGACGTCCACTTCGCCGATACGGTTAAAGGTTCCGACTGGGGTGCTGACCAAGACGTCGCCCGTATGTTCGTGAACACCGCCCCGAAGGCTGTGCGTGAATTGGCTGCTTGGGGTGTGCCCTGGAGCCGTATTACCCCGGGTGACCGCCAAGTGATTATTAACGGCGAACGCGTGACGATTACCGAACGCAAGGAAGCCGCTGGCTTGATCGGTCAACGTGACTTCGGTGGTACGAAGAAGTGGCGTACGTGCTTCGTGTCTGACGGCACGGGTCACGCCATGTTGAACGCTGTTTCTGACCGCGTGATCGCAGAACACATTCCTGTGGTCGAACGTGTGGAAGCTATCGCTTTGATTCACGACGGCAAGCGTTGCTACGGTGCCGTGGTGCGTGATTTGATCACGGGCGAATTGATGGCCTATGTTGCTAAGGCAACGGCTATCGCTGCCGGCGGTGCCGGTCGCTTGTTCCGTGTGACCACCAACGCTGTGATCTGCGAAGGTACGGGTCACTCCTTGGCTTTGGAAACGGGTATTGCTACGTTGGGTAACATGGAAGCCGTTCAGTTCCACCCGACGGGTATTTTCCCGGCCGGTATTTTGGTGACCGAAGGTTGCCGTGGTGACGGTGGTTTGTTGCGTGACGTTGATGGTCACCGCTTCATGCCCGATGTGGAACCGGAAAAGAAAGAATTGGCCTCCCGTGACGTGGTTAGCCGTCGTATGGAAGAACGTATTGCTCAAGGCAAGGGCGTTAAGAGCCGCTTCGGTGAACACATTTGGTTGGACATCACGCTCTTGGGCGAACATCACATCAAGCACAACTTGCGTGAAGTGTATGAAATCTGCCACTACTTCCTCGGCGTTGACCCTGTGAAGGAATGGATCCCTGTGCGTCCTGCTCAACACTACACGATGGGTGGTATCCGCACCGACTACACTGGTGAAAGCCGTCAATTGAAGGGCTTGTTTGCTGCCGGTGAGTGCGCCTGCTGGGATATGCACGGCTTTAACCGTTTGGGTGGTAACTCCGTGGCTGAAACGGTGGTTGCCGGTATGCTCGTCGGTGAATACATTGCTGACTTCTGCGAAAAGGCTGAAAACGTCATCGATATCCCGACCTCGATCGTCTATGACTTCATCAAGCGTGAACAGGCCAAGCTTGACGCCTTCTGCAACAACTCCGGTACTGAAGATCCGGCCAAGTTGCGTGAACGTATGCAAGACATCATGACGTCCAAGATCGGTATTTTCCGTCGCGGTGCCGATATGGAAAGCGCCGTGAGCGAATTGGAAGACCTCTACAAGCGTTCCTTCAACGTTCCGGTCAAGAGCCTATTGGGTGCCAATGTTGAATTGACCTACGCTTACCGTACGCAAAAGATGTTGCGTCTTGCTTTGACGATCGCCTGCGGTGCTGCTGCCCGTACGGAATCCCGTGGTGCTCACTTCCGTGAAGACTACCCGGTTCGTGACGACAGCAAGTGGCTCAAGCGTACGTTGACGAGCTGGGGCGACAACGACACGTTGCCGACCATCTCTTACGAAGATCTCGACGTCAACAAGATGGAATTGCCTCCGGGCTGGCGTGGTTACGGTGCCAAGAATTACATCGACCACCCGGATACGGCCAAGCGTCAAGCCGAAGTCGACGAAATCCGTGCCAAGATGGAAGCCGAAGGCGCCGATCGTTTTGCTATCCAAAACGCTTTGATGCCGTACGCTCACCTCTTGCCGAAGCGTCTGCAAGGTAAGAATGAACGCATTGATGAACCCTTGGCCTAAGGAGCTGACGAAAAATGAGTGAAAACAAAACCCAAAAGCAACATCGTCTGCTCAAGATCAGCATCTTGCGCTACAACCCTGCTGATCCGGCCAGCGTGCCGCACATGCAGACGTTTGAATTGGAAGAATCCGATTCTATGACCTTGTTTATCGCCTTGAACGAATTGCGCGATAAGCAAGACCCCTCCTTGCAATTTGACTTCGTGTGCCGTGCCGGTATTTGCGGTTCCTGCGCCATGATGATCAATGGTAAGCCCGGTTTGGCTTGCCGTACGTTGACTCGCGACTTGCCGACCGAATTCACGTTGGCTCCGTTGCCTGCCTTCGAATTGATCGGCGACTTGTCCGTCAATACGGGTAAGTGGATGCGCAATATGAGCGAACGCATGGAAACGTGGGTTCACTTGAAGGAAGAAGAAGTCGATATCTGCCGCAAGGAAGAACCGATGGATCCGCAATTGGCCGAAGATATTTATCTCTTGGACCGTTGCGTTGAATGCGGTTGCTGTATCGCTGGTTGCGGTACGGTTCGTATGCGTCCGGACTTCGTCGGTGGCGTGGCTATCAACAAGATCGCCCGTTTCCGTCTTGACCCGCGCGACAACCGCAATGACGCTGACTACTACGAAGTGGTTGGCGACGACAGCGGCGTTTTCGGTTGCATGAGCTTGTTGGCTTGCCACGACTTCTGCCCGAAGCAATTGCCGTTGAAGACCCAAATTGCCTTCATCCGTCGTAAGATGGCTGAACAAGGCATTCGCGGCTACGACAAGGTTTTGCCGACTCCCAAGAAGGCAATCCCCATCAAAGTCGTGAAGTAATTCTCAGATGAATCGAAGGCGGTGCGATGAGTCGCACCGCCGGAGATAAATCTGAAACCCTGCGCGGTCTTAATGGACCGACGGCTCCTCGAAAGGGGTTGCCGGTTATGGCTGACGCAGTTTTTAAAGTGGAGACGCCTCAAAGACGCCTTCTTAAATTAAATTAACGAGGAGCAAAATTAACATGTCTCGTATTGAATATGACTTCCTTGGCCCGAAGGAAATTTCTGATGATTGCTACTATGGCGTTCAAACGCTCCGTGGCAAAGAAAACTTCCATGTAACGGAAATGTCTATGGCTCAAGAACCGTTCTTCATCATCGCCTTTGGCTATGTGAAGAAGGCTGCTGCCATGGCTAACAAGGAACTCGGTACGATCCCTGCCGACGTCGCTGACGCTTTGATCTGGGCCTGCGACCAATTGATCGCCGGTAAGTATCACGACCAATTCGTGACCGACTGGGTGCAAGGTGGTGCCGGTACGTCCACGAACATGAATTGCAACGAAGTCATCTGCAACTTGGCCGCTGAAAAGTTGGGTTCCAAGAAGGGTGACTACGCTTTGGTTTCTCCGAACGACCACGCTAACTTCGGTCAATCCACCAACGACACGTATCCCACCGCTTTCCACGTTGCTTTGTTGCTCCGCAGCAATGTGATGTTGAAGGCTGTTGAAGACCTCGTGGCTTCCTTCTACAAGAAGGCCGACGAATTCAAGGGCGTGTTGAAGATGGGCCGTACGCACTTGCAAGACGCAGTGCCGATGACCTTGGGTCAAGAATTCCATGGTTGGGGCTTCACGATCGCCGACGAAATCGAAACGATCAAGGACGCTCAAAAGCACCTTTGCGTTGTGAACCTCGGCGCTACCGCTATTGGTACGACCGTGACGGCTCACCCGGATTATCCTGCCTTGGCTGTTAAGTACTTGGCTGAATTGACGGGCTTGCCGCTCCGCAACAGCGAAGACTTGATCGCTGCTACGTCCGACTGCGGCGCTTATGTCGCTATCTCCAGCGCCATGAAGAGCTTGGCTGTTAAGTTGACGAAGGTCGCTAACGACTTGCGCTTGTTGGCTTCTGGCCCGCGTTGCGGCTTGCAAGAAGTCAATCTCCCGCAAATGCAACCTGGTTCTTCCATCATGCCGGGTAAGGTCAATCCGGTTGAATTGGAAGCTATGAACCAAGCCTGCTTCATCGCTATCGGTTTGGACACCACGGTCATGTTGGCTGCTTCTGCTGGCCAACTCGAATTGAACGTGATGGAACCGCCGATCACGTGGGCTTTGTTCTTCGGTATGAAGGTTATGACCAACGCCATGGACGGAATGCGTACGAAGTGCATTGACGGTATCACTGCCAATGAACAACGTTGCAAGGACTTGGTGATGGGTTCCTTGGGCATCATCACGATCTTGAAGCCGCACTTCGGTTACAAGACCTGCTCTGAAATCGCCCACGAAGGTTACCACACTGGTAAGACCTTGCATCAACTCATCGTTGAAGAACGTAAGTTGATGACGCAAGAAGAATGGGATAAGGTTTTCAATCTTCAAAACCTCATCGCTCCGAAGTTTGAAATGTAATTTTTCAAACCTAGGGTAAACCTCGTATCACTTTTAACAAATTCGAGGTAAAGTACCTACAGTCGCAAAGGCGGCAGGAAACTGCCGCCGATGCGAATGGGTCCGAAGGGGGAAAGAAGATTGAATGCTTTTTTTTCGCTTTGGAAATAAATAAAGATAAAAAGTAACTCCAGTATTTGGGGGTATTATGGATCTGATGTTAATTCTGCAAATTGTCGTCTTACTTGCGGCCATCTTCTTCGGTGTCCGTTTGGGCGGCATTGGTATTGGCTACGCCGGTGGTATCGGCGTGCTGGTTTTGGGTCTCGTTTGCGGCATGAAGCCGGGTGCGATTCCCTGGGATGTGATCTTGATCATCATGTCCGTGATCGCTGCTATTTCTGCTATGCAGTTGGCCGGCGGTCTCGACTACTTGGTTCAAATCGCAGAACGCATTTTGCGTAGCAACCCGAAGCACATCAACTACTTGGCTCCGATCGTTACCTATGTGTTGACGATCTTCGCTGGTACGGGTCATACGGCTTTCTCTATGATTCCGGTTATCGTTGAAGTGGCTAAGGAACAAGGCATCAAGCCGGTGGCTCCGTTGTCCATCGCTGTGGTGTCCTCTCAAATCGCCATTAAGGCTTCTCCTGTGTCCGACGCTGTGATCTACATGACGGGCGTTCTCGAACCGTTCGGTTGGAGCTACCCGGCCTTGCTCGGTATCTGGTTGTTGACGACGTTCGCCGGCTGCATGGTGACGGCTTTCGTTATGACCTTGATCCAAAACATGGACCTCAACAGCGACCCGGTTTACAAGGATCGTTTGGCTAAGGGTCTCGTGAAGGCTCCGCAAGGCGTTCAAAACAAGGAATTGGCTCCTTATGCCAAGACCTCTGTTTGGATCTTCTTGTTCGGCGTTATCGCAGTGGTTCTCTACGCTTCTGCTATTTCTCCGGCTGTTGGTATCGTTGATCCGGTCATCGTTGGTCGTGACGCCGCTATTATGGGCATCATGTTGACGATCGGTACGTTGATCACTGTTTGCTGCAAGATCCGCGTTGACGACATCGCTTCCTGCTCCGTTTTCAAGAGCGGTATGGTGGCTTGCGTTTGCGTGTTGGGTGTGGCATGGCTCGGTAACACGTTCGTTGCCGGTCACACGAAGGAAATTACGGACTTCTCCGCCACGACCGTTGCTGAAAATCCTGCCTTGTTGGCTGTGATCTTCTTCTTTGCTGCTATGTTGTTGTATAGCCAAGCTGCCACGGCTAAGGCCATTACGCCTGCTGTTGTGACCGCTTTGGGTATCACGGCTGCTAACCCGGGCGACTCCTACATGCTCGTCGCTACGTTCGCTGCTGTGTCCGCTTTGTTCGTGTTGCCGACGTACCCGACCTTGTTGGGCGCTGTGCAAATGGACGACACGGGTACGACTCGTATCGGTAAGTTCGTGTTCAACCACGCCTTCTTCTTACCTGGCGTGTTGGCCATCGTCTTCAGCGTGGCTTTCGGCTTCGCTGCTTGCGCTGTGTTCTAATAGAACAACGAGCTTTGGGCGTAGCTTAATCGCCCGCTAATCGCTAAACGGCAAACGGTGAAAATCGTTTGCCGTTTATCATTGGAATGCTCAAATCACAGTCTCTTGACTTGTATCATTCAAAACTTCGTAATTAATAATACGACCTGTGGCTAAGTTCGCTTCTGCAGGAGTATCCTTTCATTCGGTCTTTGTCTTCTTTTTTCGCACCGTTTTTACGATGTCACTCGATTTTTACCTAGAACTGGCTGTTGTCCTTGCCTCGATCTTTATTGGAGCACGGTTCAATGGGGTGGGACTGGGTATTTGGGGNNGTCGGCCTATTTATTCTGGCGGTTGTCTTTGGGATCACTCCAACTTCGCCGCCTGTCGATGTTCTTCTGATTATTCTTGCGGTTGTGACGGCTGCGGCAACAATGGATGCAGCAGGCGGCATTGATTTGTTAGTTAGGATAGCCGAACGGATCATTCGTGCCAATCCCAAGAATATTACGATTGTCGCTCCGTTGGTTACTTGGTTTTTCACGTTTCTGTCGGGAACCGGTCATATTGTTTATCCACTTTTGCCGGTAATTTACGAAACGGCTATCGCTGCCGGTATTCGACCTGAGCGCCCTATGGCAGTGGCAACTATTGCTTCTCAACAATCTATCACAGCGTCTCCGGTGTCCGCCGCAACGGCAGCAATGTTGGGACTTTTGGCATCACNNGAATGGGGGCTAGCGGAAATTTTGCTTGTTTGCGTTCCCTCAACGCTTTTAGGTGTGATATTGGCTGCTATCGTGTCTTTTGGGATTGGAGCTAATTTGTCTGATGACCCCGACTATCAGGCAAGACTTAAAGCAAAACTTATTCCTTCTCCCAAACCCTTTACCTATCGGCAAGCATTACCAGTGACGGCTCATCGTTCAGCTTTAATCTTTTTGATAGGTGTGGCGATTGTGGTGTTGACGGGGTTTTTCCCACAATTACGAACATTACCCGGTCAAACCCAACCTCTTGGCGTGGCTACGGTTTTAGAAATATTCATGTTGGTCGTCTCCGCGGCGATTTTAGTCGTCTGCCGTCCAGACATTAATAAGATTGCCTCTGTGCCCACTATGCGAGCGGGGATTGTGGCTATGATCGGCATCTTCGGCTTGGCTTGGTTAGGCGATTCTTTTGTAGCCGAACACAAAGAAGCCATTTTGTTAACTTGCGGTGCCTTAGTACAAAACCATCCCTGGACCTTTGCTTTTGTGCTCTTTGCTGTATCGGTATTGCTTTATTCTCAAGCTGCGACTGCGCGCGCTGTAATGCCGATTGGCATTGCCATGGGGCTTCCTCCGGCGACACTGATCGGAATGTTCCCTGCGGTCAATGGTTACTTCTTTATTCCGACTTATGGCTCGTTAGTTGCTGCAATTTCTTTTGACTTGTCCGGTACAACGCGCATTGGCCGATATGTCCTGAATCACTCGTTCATGCTACCGGGGCTCGTCGCAACGGTCACTGCGGTGGCCACAGGTACCGGTATTGCTACCATGCTCTAAGAAAAGTTCTTTTAATCTTTCTAATCATCCATTGATTGACTGTCTGGGCTTTTGGCGAATAAACAATATGATGAAGCCCGTGACCGCAAGGCCAAATGCAACAGTGAGACAGAGAGTTGCAATGGCCGGAGTTGTGCTTAGCCCTAACATGGCAAAAGAGCAGGTACTGATAATCGTGGCAAAAGCCGTCAGGCTGAAACTCAAAGATTCATGTTCATCGCTAGTGTAGTAAAGAATGGCAATACTAATCCCTAAGCCATAAATCAAAACCATTGATAGCGCACTGAAAACCGTAAACGACAGCCCAACCCACGAACCTAAAGAGATGCCTGACGCAACACCTAGCAGGGGCGGAATCACAATTCTCCAAGAACGAAGACCGTAATGGAATAGACAGACCGTGAATGTACAAACTACTGCTAAAACGAAGATCCCGACGTATGTGTAGCGATATTGAGAAATAAGCTCATTGAGATCGCCGATAGTATTGACGAAAGTCGCGCCTGCAATCGATTCGGCCAATTGTTCCAGTGCCGGGAAGTTATCTTCATCAATACCGGCGATCTGAATGATAGAGCTGTAGCCATGGGGAACATCCAGCCACAAGTGTCTTACGGGACTGGCAGAGGGTGAGGCTAACCATTCTTCAAAAGTCACTTCAATTTGTGGCGGTTGAGGTTCAGGCAGTGGGTAGCCAAGGATATCGGATAAAGGAGCTCGAATTCGTTCAAACATATCCTGTCGTAACGCTTCGACACTTTGCTGACGAGTGTAGGATGGGAACCACTTCGAAAGACACGTTGTGGTCATATCAAACTTATTCATGCCCCGCTGAACAAAGCCTAAACGCAGAGCTTCTTCAGACATTAGAACGTCTTGAGGCGTTGGAGCGTTGATCACAAAAAAGTGTTCGGTATCAGGCAATGTCAAAAGCGAATTGACCAAACGATGCTCTGCGTGAACACCTTGATGACGGGCTGATAAATCGCCAATATCTTGATCAAAGTCCAGTTGAATAAAGCCAGCTGTCAGGACGACAAAAAAGGCTAAAGCCGCTGCTGTGTAGTCTGTCGGTTTTGTTTGCCAGTGCGACAGTGACAGACGTGGGAATTTGTGCACCCAATAAGTCATCTTGCGGCTAAAGTCGCTGTGAGAAATAGGATCTATGCGAATGGCCGGAAAAAGTAACATCACAGTGATGGTACTGGAAATAATGCAGGCGCAACTAAAGACGCTGAATTCTCTGATACCGGGAAGAGGTACGATGTACAGCAACCCGTAGGACACTGCCACAGTAAACGTTAACCAGAGAATCGGAGCACTGATGCGTTCAATAAAGGCAGAAAAGGAAAGTTTTGGAAACTCTCGTTGAGTGAGCAAATAAAAGACCGCCAAGATACAAGAAACGCCAGCCATCGGAGCAGATAAAAGCATGGCCCAAAGCGATAGTTTGTTATAGATGACATGCAAGGCTGTCATTCCCATGACCAGTCCAGAGCCGATGCTCATGCATACGAGCATGAATAGTCGAGGAGATGTAGACCAACGACGAAGGAGTGTATACATGATAAGCAGTGAAAGAAGTGCCGCAGCAACAATTTCCTGCAATTGGTCTCGATAGAGTACTGCACTCAGGTAGGGCCTGCCATCGACCAATACGCGTGCTAACGGATGAATGCGTTGTGCCGTTTTCCGAAGCTCGTCAGTGGCCCGCAACATTTCAGATGGCGACAATCCCTCGAGGTTAGGGGCGGCCTCATAAATAAAAATCGCCCAAACGTAGTTATCGCCATAAATTTTGAATGTATCTCCCGACGACAATAACGTGCTTTGAGGTAGACGTTTTTGGGCCCAGCGGGCGAAAAAGCCTAACGGGTCATCGGTTTTGGCAATAAATGTGCTTTGACCAACGGCGGTCAAACTTTCAAGTGCCCGAGCCAGTAGTTCTTCATCGGATAGTTGCGAGATCGTATGTTGATCAATGAGATTCATTAGGCGATCGGAGATAAGCCGATAAAACGAGTAGTACTCATTGATTTCAGCGCCTTCCCATCGTACCTTCTTTAATCCCGAGGGAGCTTGCCATTGCTCGTTGGTTTCTTTGACAAAGGCATCAAAATGTTCGGCGGATTCAGCCGGAATTCCCGCCATGTAGACGACACGATAATTGGCAATCGTCGATAAGTTATCAAGTGCCGCTACACGGGTGTCATCAACATTGACGATAGGGTAGAGATGTGAGTGGTCGTAGTCGAATCCGTTTTTGAGTAAATAATGAACTTGCAAGCACACATTAAACAAAATGATGAGTGCCCAGAGTGCAGCAAGTGCTTGCCAGGAAGTTGAGAGGATTTTACGGATTAGCAAGATCTCTCTCCTGGCGCGTCGATAAGACAGGGAAACGTTCGATATCCGAGAGCGTCAATGTAGTGAAGTCGTTGGAATAGCTCTCGATTTGGATTTGTTGCACGAAGGATCCCCCGATGACAGTGACGCGTTTAACAACACTGAGCATTGCTGTTGTGATGGGATACAGGTCCATCTGCCACTGATCATCCTCAAAGTGAATTTGAATGTTGAAATCGAGTTCAAGCGATGTGTCACCGTCTGACAATAAACTCCAAAGGATGCGATTAATAACGTTTGTCGTTGGAGTTGAGGAATTTTCGATCCTAGCGTTATTGACGTAAATGAATGTCTTAAATTCTCTGTCATTGTAGACAGAGGTTGTTAATACGGGCGTTTGAGTGCGCCAAAAAAGTACGTCATCGGGTTTGAAAATAAAGTAGCCGTGACACTCAAAAAGTTTCTGCGCGTGGACAAGGCGCTCGGATTGTACAAATCGTCCTTCAAATACAGCCGCCTCATCAATGCGTGCGCGCACAACGGCATAGTCTGCCGCCAAGGATTGGGCAGACAGCATTGCCATGAAGGCCGCAAAAAAGAACGCACGTACTTTAGGCATGAAGTGCTAGATATTAGGAAGGATGCTTTCAGTATTGTAACGATAATAGATCGTTAACTCACATCGACGCTCTAAGGATTTGAGAGAGTCTCAAACCCTTAGAGATTTTAGAAAATCGCCATTATGGAAGCGCGTCTTTTTGTGCTTGGATATCTTGAATTTGAGATTGAATGGATTGTACGTTAGCGCGAGCAGCATCGAGTTCAGATTGCACAAACTCATCGGCTCGATCGCCTTTCGCTTGGGCCATCTTCTTTTGCATATCAACTTGTGCGCGCTTAAGTTCAACATCAAGGCGCTTTAATTCAATGTCCAATTCACGTTCTTGGTCGTCGTAGGCTTGAAGTTTCTTTTTACGCGCTTCGGCTTCTTTGGCCTTAGCGGCAGCGGCTTTTTGACGCGCTTGTTCTGCACGGCGTTGAATGTCTGCCGCTCGCTTCTGTGCTTCTTGACGTTCGTGTTCCTTGGCCGCATCAAGCGCTTGAATTTCAAGCTCGGCTTGACGGATATTGGCAATTTGTTGATCCATTGACATTTGAGCCGAAGCCGGCATCATGACGGCACAAGCGGCTGCCGCAACCAGAGTGTATTTCAGCATAAATCAACTCCTTGGCATTACTGAGCAGGGCAACCATTGGGATTATTCGGTTGGATGCGGGTTTCTGTGGGCGTAGACGAAATCATGACCGCCAAGCCAGTTTTAAATTCACACGGGCGCCCTACTTGAGCCGAGTTATAAATTTTATTGTTGTAGCGGAAAGTGATCTGAACACCGTCAACATAGTTAGTGCGAGACCCACCGATTGCCGAGCCTGCCATGCTACCTAAGGCAGCACCGGCAATACCGCCGCCGATACGAGCACTGTCGGAATTGTGCCCGATCGCAACACCGGCTAGGGCGCCAAGAATGCCGCCGTAAATTTGAGCTTCCTGACGGTTATCCTCGTTGCTGACGGCCACCTTAGCAGCGCCGATCGCAAGAATTTCCACTGTACGCACTTGTTGGGCTTGGTTGACGGCTCCGGCGGCATAGGTGTCGGCTCGGTAATAGGTGCCGTCATTGGCGCAACCGGCAAGAACCAACGAAGACAGCGCAGCGACAATAGCAATTTTTTTCATTTTGTTTTTCCAAAAAAAGCGAAACACAAAAGTGCAATGACTCTTTGAACACTTTAGCGCAAAACTGAGTCGACTGCATTGTCAGAAAGCGGCTAAAATCGCATTTTGAGGAAAAATTTGTAAAGGTATGGTTCGGACACGATTATGGCTGAAAATTTTCAAGACGAAGATGATGAAGACGTGGGATTGCCTGCGTTACCCCACGGTACGAAAAATTACATGACACCTGCCTGCTATCGCCGCATGATTGATGAACGCGAGCATTTGGTGCGCGTTGAACGTCCTGAAATGGCAAATGTCGTTGCTTGGGCTGCCAGTAACGGTGACAGAAGCGAAAATGGGGACTATCTCTACGGCAAGCGCCGTTTGCGGGAGATTGATCGTCGAATTCGTTTTTTAAACAAGCGTTTGGATAACGCAGAGGTGGTTGATCCGGCCACCCGACCGGCAACCGATCAGATTTTTTTCGGTGCAACGGTTACCTACGCAGATGAGGAAGGTAATGAACACACGATTCGAATCGTCGGTATCGACGAGGCCGATGCGAGTGTTGGCGATGTCAGTTGGATTAGCCCCATTGCCCGAGCGTTTTTAAAAGCGCATGAGGGCGATACGGTGCGTTTGCCGACGCCTGTTGGCGTTCAGCACCTTGAAATCGTAGAGGTGAAATACTGTTAATTGATTTAGCTCGGGGGACTTGACGAAATTTTGAAATTTCGGCAGAATTCCCCTTGCTTTTTTCGCGTGGGCTCTATACAATGCTTTTTCTCTCTCGGGGGTATAGCTCAGTTGGTAGAGCACTTGCATGGCATGCAAGGGGTCAGCGGTTCGAATCCGCTTACCTCCACCAAGTGAAAATTTGATTTGCGTCTCCATCGTCTAGAGGCCTAGGACACGACCCTTTCACGGTCGGTACCGGGGTTCGAATCCCCGTGGAGACGCCATCACACTTCAGGCAACCGTTCGGTTGCTTTTTTGTTTTCTATTTTCTGTTTTCTGTTTTCTGAATGTTTTCCCTTCTTGAACTGGCTATTGAAACCCGAACTCCCGCCTAACTAGTC
>DCTK01000065.1:0-463 GCA_002329575.1 Sutterella sp. UBA1442
TGTCTTCCCAATAGGACTTTGATCAACCTCCAATACTCGATGAATGGCTTCAAAGCCCTTGATAGTCTGGCATAACGGTCCCTTATACGGGGATTTGTTTGACAGTGTTTCTGTCAGTACGGGTAACAGTACTCCGCGAGCGAAACTGCTTTTACCCGAGCCCGACACCCCCGTTAATACCGTTAGTCTTTCGAGCGGAATGTCGATTTTGTCAGCTCGAAGATTATTGAGAGTCGGTTTTTCAACGGTTAACCAATCGGTGTCCGCAGTAATCGGTCGATGAGGTTTGAAACTGTGTTTGATCGGCTCTTTGAGATAGCGTCCCGTTAAAGAACGCTCATTATTCATGATGTCCTCAAGAGTGCCTCTGGCGATGATTTCACCACCCCGAACGCCTGCGCCCGGACCAACATCGATAACACAATCGGCTTCGCGAATGGTTTCTTCATCGTGCTCGACAACA
>DCTK01000065.1:483-4191 GCA_002329575.1 Sutterella sp. UBA1442
GATGTAGCACACGCCTTGAAGATTGCTGCCTAATTGCGAGGCTAAACGAATGCGCTGCGCTTCGCCGCCTGACAACGAGGGCGAGGAGCGATCCAGTGTCAAGTAGCCAAGTCCGACTTCTTCTAGGAAAGCCAGGCGCAGTTCAATCTCTTTTAAGGCATCCGAGGCAATCTCGGACTCTCGTCCCTTGAGTTTGAGTTTTCTGAAAAAGACAAGGGCGTCACTTACCGTCATGCGAGCTATTTGCGAGATGCTTAATCCCGCAAAGCGCACCGCACGGGCTACTTCATTTAAGCGTTCGCCGTGACAGTCCGGACATGTATGAGCTTGAGCGTCGGCCCAAATTCTTTCCTCTCCGGTAGCCGTTTCATCAAAACCCTCAATGATTTCCCCTGTGCCAAAGCAGCTTGGACACCAGCCCATGGCGGAGTTGTAGGAAAAGAGTCGAGGGTCGAGTTCAGGGAAACTGCGGCCGCACTGCGGACAGGCACGATGCGTGGAAAAGATCGTCTCATTGCCTTTCTCATCCAATACACAAACTACGCCTTTGCCGATTGTTACAGCTTCTTGCAGAGCGCGTCTGAGAGATTTTTCATCATCGACCGAAACAGTCAGATGCGCCACGGGTAACTCAATCGTATGATCTTTGTAGCGGGCTAATTTCGGGAACTTTTCCGTGCTGACAAATTTGGTGTCGACACGAAGTTGTGCATAGCCCTTTTTGGCTGCCCACTTGGCCAAGTCTGTGTAGATCCCTTTTCGCTTTGTCACAAGAGGAGCAAGAGCGTATATCGACTGTCCTTTGTATCGGCTCATGACGGTTGAGACAATAGTATTAAAGGACATGGGTTCGACTTCTATGTCGCAACTCGGGCAATACTGTCGGCCGAGTTTAACGTATAAAAGTCGCAGGAAGTGATAAAGTTCGGTCATTGTAGCAACCGTTGATTTACGGCCGCCGCGAGAGGTTCGCTGCTCAATGGCTACGGTCGGTGCAATGCCCGTGATCGAATCGACATCGGGTTTGGCAGCCGGCTGAACGATCGAGCGCGCGTAGGCGTTCAAAGATTCAAGATAGCGCCTTTGTCCTTCCTTGAAAACGATGTCAAAGGCCAGCGTTGATTTGCCCGATCCCGATGCGCCTGTGATCACCGTGAATTTGTCGTGATCAATGTCGACATTGACGTTTTTGAGGTTATGCTCTTTTGCGCCACGGATGGCTATGACATCGCTGCTCGGAGGGGGGCTGACAGGGGTGCTGGCAGGCAATTGCGTGAAGTAGCCGGAGGCATTTTTGCGGGCCAATGTTTTGCGATAACTGGCCAGCGCTTTTGCTGTGAAAGAGCGTTTGCAGTGCAAGAGCTCATCGACCGGCCCCTCAAAAACAACATTTCCGCCTTCGTTACCGCCTTCTGGCCCCAAGTCCACAATCCAGTCGGCACTGTTGATGACGTCCAAATTGTGCTCAATGACGATGACGGTGTTACCGCGGTCAACGAGTTCTTGTAATGACTGCATGAGTTTGTCGATGTCATCAAAATGTAAACCTGTCGTGGGCTCATCGAGCACGAAAAGATCGCCCGAGCCGGTTTGTCCCTTATCGGCTAAAAAGCCTGCGATTTTTAAGCGCTGCGCTTCACCGCCCGACAGTGTCGGCACGGGTTGACCGAGTTTGAGGTAATCAAGCCCGACTTTTCGTAAAGGCTCCAAGCGATTGAGAACGGCTTTGTCTTGGCTGAAAAATTCGCAAGCTTGAGAAACCGACAAATCAAGTACTTGAGCAATGTTGAGCGACTGATCGTTGCGTTCGAGCGTTATTTCTAGTATTTCGGGGCGATAACGCGTGCCGTTACAAGCCGAGCATCGCAGGTACACATCCGAGAGAAATTGCATCTCAATGTGTTCAAAGCCGTTACCGCCGCACACGGGGCAGCGACCGTCACCAGAGTTAAAACTGAATGTGCCGGGTTCGTATTCGCGGGCTTTAGCGGCATCCGTTGCCGCAAAAAGGCTTCGCACAGCATCAAAGGCTCCGACGTAACTTGCGGGATTTGAACGTGTTGTTTTGCCGATCGGGGACTGATCAACAAAGTGCACTTCACCGACGGCTTCAGCGTTCAACAGCGAGTCAAAGGCGCCAGGTGCTTCCGTGGGTTTCCCCTTGGTTTTTAAGAGTGCGGGCACAAGCACATTTTCAATCAGGGTGGATTTGCCTGAACCGGAAACACCCGTGACGACCGATAAGGCTCGAAGCGGGAAATGAACGTCAATTTTTTTGAGGTTGTGCGCCGCTGCTCCTTTGATGCCAAAAACGGAGACGTCTTTATTCAAAATCCGAGATTGTGCGCCGGCACTGACTCGGCGCTTGCCGCTTAAATACTGTGCGGTGAGGGTGTCTGCATCAAGTAACTGTTGCGGCGTACCGTGAAAGACGATGTTGCCACCTTTCTCTCCGGGGCCTGGTCCCATGTCAAAGATTGTGTCGGCTGCCAGCATCACCTGCGGATCGTGCTCTACAACGACAAGTGTGTTGCCGCTGTCACGAAGCCGTTGCATGACGCGGTTGATGCGGTCCATGTCGCGGGGATGCAAACCGATGGAGGGTTCGTCTAACACAAATAAGGTGTTAACGAGGGAGGTTCCGAGCGCCGTTGTTAAATTGACGCGTTGAACTTCGCCGCCCGAGAGTGTTCGGCTTTGGCGGTCAAGCGTTAAGTAGCCCACGCCGACATCTACGAGATAATTTAGTCGTGTGAGAATTTCTTCAACAATCATGATGCTTGCTGCATCAGTAATTTCTTCCCGAACGACTTCGAAGAATACTTTTAAACGAGCAAGCGGTAATTGCATCAGATCGAAAATGTTCAGCCCAGGCAGCGCCGATAAGGTGTTATCGTCATAGTGCGCGCCGGCAGGTTTATAGCGTTTAAAGGCCAGCCCCTGACAGGCTTTTTGGGCGGCTTGGCACGAGCCCACGCGCCAAAGAAGCGATTCGGGTTTAAGTCTCGCACCTTCACAGTCCGGGCACGTATGATAGTTTCTATAGCGAGACAGCAAGACGCGCACATGCATTTTGTAGGCTTTGGATTCGAGCCACTCGAAAAAGTGCTTGACACCATACCACTGACGAGACCACTTGCCGCTCCAAGCCTCTTCGCCGTTAATCACCCAGTCGCGCTCGTGATCGGTTAAATCTCGCCAAGCAACATCGGTACGGATGTGGTCGCGTTTGGCGTAACGCAACATGTCCTTAACGCACTCCCGATTGGTTTCGGTGTTCCACGGTTTAATTGCTCCACCTTCGAGCGTTAAAGAGTCATCGGGGATGACTAGCGAGTAATCCACCCCAATGACGCGACCGAACCCGTGACAAGTCTCGCAGGCCCCGAGCGGCGAATTAAAGCTGAACGTGGCATCGGTCGGTTTGTGATAATCGATACCGCAGTCAGCACAGGAAAACTTGCTACTGAATTTGAGCGTGCGGACACTGCTGTCTTCAAACTCCAGAAAGACCGTCATTTCGCCTTTGCCGAATTTAAGAGCGGTTTCAAAAGCCTCAATGGCACGGCTTTTCTCAATATCAAGACCCTTGAAGCGATCGGCCGTGACGTCAAGACTTTGTTTTTTACCCTGGGTGTTTTCTCGATAAATTTTGGTGAAGCCTTGGGCGGCTAATCCGTTTTGCACTTCCTGAGCACTCATCGAGCT
>DCTK01000065.1:4219-28044 GCA_002329575.1 Sutterella sp. UBA1442
GTATCGGCTTGAACGGGTTTGCCGCAGTGGCGGCAGTAAAGAGTGGCACTTCTGGCAAAAAAAGAGTTTTAAATGGTCGTTAATTTCTGTCATCGTTCCCACGGTAGAACGAGACGTTCGCACGGGATTGGTTTGGTCAATGGCAATGGCGGGCGGGACGCCTTCAATGCGTTCGACTTGCGGGCGGTCCATACGATCGAGAAATTGCCGCGCGTAAGGGCTGAACGTTTCAACGTAACGACGTTGCCCTTCGGCATAAAGGGTGTCGAAAACGAGAGAGCTTTTACCGGAACCTGAAACGCCCGTAACGACAGAAATTTTGCCGGTTTCAAATTCCACGTTGAGATTTTTTAAATTGTTCTGCGTGGCACCGACAATTTTGATGTTTTTATCCATGACAAAAGCTTTTCCATAGACCCGATTAAGGGCAATAAACAGACAGCCTAATTTTAACTTTTGGGGACTTTTACGGTGAGTAATTTTTCCAATGATTCCGATAGATATTGGAAGAGTTTGGCAAGCGGGATGCCTTTATTGAAATAAAAACTGCCCGAGAATACTTCCTTCTCGGGCAGCTTAAGGCGCCGTCAGGCGTCAGACTTTAGCGCAAAAAGTTTTCAGTCACGCGTGCAAAGACGCTGGCAACAATGGGTAAGCACTCATCGTTGTAATCATAAGAAGAGTTGTGCAACAAGCACGGACCGTCGCCATGACCTTCTTCACGGTGAGAGCCGTCACCGGCACCCACAAAGAAGAAGGCACCCGGGGCACGCTTTAAGTATTCCGAGAAGTCTTCCGAGGGCATAACAGGTTCTTGGTCATGCAAACGTTCTTCTCCGTAAAGTTCGCGAACGGCTTCTTTAACCGCCTCAATGCCGTCGTCGCTATTGACGGTAGGCGAGCAGTTGCGGAAGAAGTGTAACGAGGCCTTCGTTTCGAAGGCTGCACCGATATTGGCGCAAAGGTCACGTAGCTTGGCTTCGATGAAATCCGTGACACCGTCATCAAACGTGCGGACCGTACCGCTTAATTTGGCGGTGTCGGGCACAACATTAAAGGCATGGCCGGCTTCCACTTTGCAGATACTCATGACGGCGGTATCGGCAGGACGCTTCATACGAGTGATAATCCCTTGAGCGGCTTGATAAATTTGCACGGCAGCAAACACCGGGTCGTGCGAGAGGTTGGGCATGGCACCATGCGAGCCGCGACCTTCGACCGTGATTTCAAAGCCACTGTAACCCGACATCATGGTCTTACCAATGCCGACTTTCATAGCAGGCGTTTCCGGCCAGTTATGGCATCCGATGTAGAAGTCCACAGGGAATCGTTCAAAAAGGCCGTCATCAAACATGTGTTGAGCACCGAATTCGCCTTCTTCGCCGGGTTGGAATACAAAAATGACCGTACCGTCAAAATTTTTCGTTTCGGCTAAGTAGCGAGCGGTCAAAAGCACACTCGTAATATGTCCGTCATGACCGCAGGCGTGCATGATGCCGGCATTTTTTGAGGCATGAGCGAATCGGTTGGCTTCTTGCACGGGCAATGCGTCCATGTCGGCACGAATCCCGATGCGTTTTANNTGAGAACGCCGACAACGCCCGTGACGCCGATACCGGTGTGCACTTCAATGCCCCACTCCTTAAGATAGGCGGCGATTTTCTCGGCCGTTTTGAACTCCTGATTGCTCAATTCAGGGTATTGGTGAAAGTAGCGGCGAATTTGAGCAAACTCACCGGCCAGTTCTTCAATTCGTGCAATAGCGGGCATTATCGAGTCCTTAGTAAAAAATATGGGGACCTTCAAAAAGATCCCCTGAGTTATTATTTAATGTTTAATGTCTGCGCAGCTTTTCCGCTTCATCTTTCACATTGCGGCGCAATGTATCGAACGCTTCACGAATAGCCAACATCACATCGGTGTTGGTACGCGAGACAACCAAGTCGTGACCGGAAGCCACAATGGTAACGCGAACCGTGTATGCCCCCATGGTTTGATGGCCTTCTTGGGTGATGGTTGCATGGCAGGGGCCTAAATTGTGGTCAAATTTGCCGAGATCGTTGAGTTCTTTAGCGACCGCTTGTTCGACGGCTTCAGAGCGTTTGATCCCATGGAATGTCACTTGTAATGCTTGTGCCATAAAAACCCTCTTTTTGTTGTGTTTTTTGAAAGAGTGGGAAGATGGCATTCTTCCCTTCCTGACTTATAGTGTACTGAAGTTCATCGCGCGAAAGTGTGCTTTAACGCAAAAGATTGGTGATTTGTAACCAAAGTGCCTTAGAGCACTTTTTCGAGGGTTTATTTGCTAATATCGCGGATTGTTTAACAATTTTGCCCGCGGTGTTGTGTTTTGAGACTGCGGCATCGCAAATTATTTTTTACAGGAATTCAAGAAATGAGAAAACCTTGGGAAGAGGCCGGCAGTCATCGCGACAGTTTTGGCGAACGTCATCGCCGTAGTGATCGACGCAGTGACCGTCGATTTGACGATCGTCGTTCAGAAGATCGTGGCTTTTTCGGAGATCGTGAAGGATTTGGCGGTCGTGGCAGTTTTGGAGACCGTCGCCGTGATCGTCGAGATGGTGATGATCGTCGTAGTTTCTCCGATCGTCGTCCTCAACGCGGTTTTGACCGCAAGGCCGGATTTGGTAGCACTCGTCGTCGCGATCGTTTCTCCGACCGTGTTGAAGCCGACTTCGGTGTTCGCTCCGGTCCTCGTGCACGAGCCGCTATGAATATGCGTCGTCCGGAGTCCGCTCGTGAACCTGCGGCAACTCGCAATGCATTGATTACGTTGGATGCGGATGTCGCTCGCGTGTTCGGTTCGAGCGAAGCCGTTAATGCCGCTTTACGTCATTTGATTGCCTTAGCGGGATTAATGGGCGAGGCAGCCATTGCTGAAGCTCAAAAAAGCGCTCAGGAAGTCGGGCAAGAACCTCAAGACGATGTCAGTGGGGAAGATGAAACTATCGCTCAAGTAGAAAGCGAGGAAGTTCAATCGCCTGAAGCTGAAGTCGAAGAGGTTGAAGAGGAAGACGAAGAGTGGTTTGAGTTGCCGCCCGTTGAAGAAAAATAAATATTAAATTTTGGCGCCTCATTTCGAGGCGCTAAATCTTTCTAGGTCTGTTATGTCATTGCACTATCGAATTTTGTTGCATCCCGAACGAAGTGTGTTTGAAGTCACATTGCGTTTTAAAGCGTTGTCAGAAGAGATTGGTTTGTCTTTACCTAGTTGGGTGCCGGGCAGTTACATGGTGCGTGACATGGCCGGAGATATTATTGAATTACGTGCGCGCGCCGGCAAACGAGATCTTGCAGTTCAAAAGCTTGAAAAGAGTCTTTGGCAAATTACCGGCATTCGCAAAAATTCGATTGTTGAAGTCTCGTACGAAGTATTTGCGACAGACATTTCTGTGCGCCGAGCTTATCTCGATACTCGCCGAGGGTTTATTACCTTCTCAAGCCTTTGTCTTTTACCACAAGGGGCTGATGAAGATATCTGTGAGGTAGAGTTTGCCGAACAAAATACGGTTGACTGGAGTCTTTTTACCACTTTGGCTCCTGTTGATGTCAAAGAAAACGGATTCGGCTTATATCGAGCTGATAATTTCCAAGCACTGATTGATACTCCCGTCGAAATGGGTAAGCCCGATGTCATTTCTTTCACCGTTCTAGGAACGCCTCACAGAATGATCATTAGCGGCGATCGTTTTGCCTTTGATACGAAGCGCCTTCAGAAGGACTTAAAAAAGGCGTTGGCGACCGTTATTGCATTTTGGGAGCCGGAAAAGAAAAAAGCGCCCTTTAAGTCTTATNNTTATGACTTTTATCTCAATGTAGGTGAAGCAATTTACGGCGGTCTTGAGCATGCATCAAGCACTGCACTGGCAGCTTCTTATTATGATTTGCCGCGCAAAGGAGAAGATGTTCTCTCAAACGGCTACCGAAGACTGCTTGAACTCATGGTGCACGAGTATTTTCACGCTTGGTGGGTCAAGCGCGTTAAGCCGGCCGTTTTCATCCCCTACGATCTAAGAGCTGAGGGCTATACGCAGCTTTTGTGGGTCTTTGAAGGCTTCACAAGCTACTATGCACCACTATTGTTGGCACGAAGCGGAGTGTTTTCCGCCGACAATCTTTTAGAAAGTCTTAATCAGGCGTTGGGAACATTTCACAATCGAGCTTGTGACCGTAAACAAACACTGGGTGAATCCTCTTTTGACGCATGGATTAAGTACTACAAGATTCGCGCCAATCGCAACAATGCCGTGACGAGCTATTACGACAAAGGGGCTATTGCCGCGATGGCGCTAGATGCTCGTATTCGAGAAAAATCTCGAGGTAAAAAGTCGCTTGATGATGTTTTGCGCTTAGCGTGGGCTGAATGCAAGAAAGCGGGGCAGAATTATCGAGGCATTGGTGAAAATGACATGCCGTCTCTTTTTGAGCGCGCGACGGCATTAGATTTAACCGATGAAATTGACGCTTGGATTAATAAAACGGGGACGCCTGACTTGACGCCTGTTGCCAAAACCTTGGGGTTAGAGGTCAAGACGGAGTCTTTGCCTATTTGCCGTCGTGTTTTGGGATTAAGTGTTAAGGGTGAGGTAACACTTGTTGTGCGAGAGGTTGAAGAAGCCGGCGCCGGACAAAAGGCAGGCTTAATGGTTGACGATGAGCTCGTTGCTCTTAACGGATATCGAGTCAATGAACGTAACTTTGAAAAAGTGCTCGCGATGTTGGAAAAGTNNGACGAAAAGACATTGACGGTACATTATTTCCGTCAAGCTCGCCTTCATGAAACCGCTGTGAAAAAGATGGCGAATAAAGAAAAAAGTCTTTTTAAAGCGAAAAAACAGACAAAGGCGTTGTCCACTTGGATTGGGCAAGGGTATTAAAGCGTTTGGCGTTTAACACTCGATAAAGAGTTCCCTTACGGGAACGCAACTTTTTGTTGCCATAGGTTTGTTTTTCTTGAATTTTTTATGTAAAATTTGCCCTCTTGTTATCGAACAGGTGTTTCTCTGTCGCCTGTCGCGATAGCGGGAATGAAGAATTTTTTCGGCTCTGTCGCTGGTGCTTGCGGCCTTAAGCGATATTCCGGTAGCGTACGAGGCACGGTGCTTCGTGCGTTTTATTAATAGGTGAAACAATAATGAAAACCTTCTCGGCTAAGCCGCTCGAAGTGACCCGTGAATGGTTCGTGGTTGATGCTACGGACAAGATTGTCGGTCACCTCGCTGCTGAAATTGCTACCCGTTTGCGTGGCAAGCACAAGCCTGAATACACGCCGCACGTTGATACGGGCGACTACATCGTCGTGATCAATGCTTCCAAGATGAAGATGAGCGGTAACAAGGCCTCTGACAAGCGTTACTTCCGTCACACGGGTTATCCCGGCGGCATCATCGAAACGACGTTCGAAAAGATGCAAGCACGCTTCCCGGGCCGCGCCCTTGAAATCGCTGTTAAGGGTATGCTCCCGAAGGGCCCGTTGGGTTACCAAATGATTAAGAAGTTGAAGATCTATGCCGGTGAAGAACACCCGCATACGGCTCAACAACCCAAGAACCTCGACATCTAATAAGGATTCGGCATGATCGGCAATTACAATTACGGCACCGGCCGTCGCAAGAGTTCCGTGGCCCGCGTCTTTATTAAGCGCGGTTCCGGTAAGATCGTTGTCAACGGTCGTCCTTTGAATGAATACTTCCACCGTGAAACCGGCCGTATGGTCGTGATGCAACCGTTGGAACTCACCGACAACGTGGAAACGTTTGACGTGATGGTCAACGTGCGCGGTGGTGGCGAAACGGGTCAAGCCGGCGCTGTGCGTCACGGCATCACCCGTGCTTTGATCGATTACGATGAAGGCTTGAAGGCCCAATTGTCCGCCGCGGGCTTTGTGACCCGTGACGCTCGCGAAGTCGAACGTAAGAAGGTCGGTCTTCGCAAGGCCCGTCGCCGTAAGCAATTCTCCAAGCGTTAATTTTCGGATCTCCGAGATTATCCTTGCGAACAAAAAGTCCGGCTCTGTCCGGACTTTTTGTTTCTGGCAATCATTACTGCGCCAACGAAACTTTTCCGCTTCTTGCGCTTAGCGCTACAATCTAAAAAATCTCAAAAATACACAGTTTCTTTTATGACCGCCTTTGCCCTTTTTCTCGTGTTGTTTGCCGCACTTGTGCACGCAACGTGGAACATTTTTCTTAAAAAAGCTCGGGCTGGGCGAGCATTTTGGTGGGTAGCGTATGTTGTAACGGCCGTTGTGTGTTTGCCGATTCTTCTCGTAGTGGATCCTGGTAGCCTGTCACGGATCACTCCTCAAGGATGGTTCGTCATTTGTTTGTCGGCTCCTATTCATGTCATCTATGGGCAGATTTTGCAATACAGCTACAAAAAAGCAGACTACAGCGTCGTATACCCGACGGCTCGTGGCACCGGTCCTCTGATGACAGTTATTGCGGCTATCGTTGTTTTAGGAGAGGTCCCGAGCACTTTAGGTCTTCTCGGGATTGTGTGTATTTTAGGCGGTGTTATTTTTCTTTCTCTTCAAGGCTCTTCTGCAAAACCCGGCCAAAATGCCGACGTACGTACGGGGTTATTTTTGGGGACCGTGACAGGGGCTTTTATCGCCGCTTATTCGTTTTGTGATGCGTGGGCCGTGCAACAACAAACCGGTTTGACGCCGTTAAGCTTTTATTTTCCTTCAATTGCCATTCGTGCACTTATTTTTGCACCATTCGTGCTTGCACAAAAGGGTTGGAAAGACGAGATCAGAACGCTTTTGACTGTACCCTCACAAGCTAAGTCTTTGGCAATTGTTACGGTGGGTTCGCCTCTAGCCTACATTACGGTGCTTTTTGCGATGACCATGGCACCTCTGGCCTATGTAGCCCCAACGCGCGAGACCGGTATGATGTTGGGTGTTGTGTTGGGAGCTCTGTTTCTGAAAGAGAAGATGAATGCAGTGCGCTTAATCGGCGTGGCAGCGATGACCCTAGGCGTGGTGTTAATCGGTTACGGCGGGTAGTCAGAAGTCTTCTGTCTCTTAAAAAACGGGGAAGCCACTGTGGCTTCCCCATGTATTGAAATCTCAGAAAACGTTAGTTCTTTTCCGGTACAAATTTCATCCAGGCTAAGCCCAACGCGTAACCGATAGCAGAGAACCAAATCCAGCTCATCCCGAGGCTATGCATTGGCACGTAGGCTGTGAGGAAACTTTCAATTCCTTCAAATTTGATGCCTGCTGTAGCCAAGCCGCTCAGGGTTGCCATCACGAACGTAAAGGCAATCGTAAAGGCATAAACGCATTGTCTGCCGTTAAAGAACTTGTGCGTAAAGAGCAAGATGATCAGCACCACAGCCAGCGGGTAGATGAACATCAACACAGGAATCGTCGAGACGATAATCGTTTGCAGACCGAACATGCCGACCAAGAACGATACGATCGAGAAGATCGTGACCCAGTAAATGTAGGTAAAGCGACCCGTAAGCTTTAAGAAATAGGCAGCGCAACAGGTAATCAAGCCGATAGCGGTAGACAAACAGGCCAAAAGCACGATTATCGACAAGATGATAGCGCCAGCATTGCCAAACAAGATCTTGGCCGACTCAGCCAGTACCGGAGCCCCCGTTGATTGCATGCCGATGGCCGGAACACTTTCTGCACCGATTTTGGCGATGAAGATATAGATGAAGGCCAAAAGCGCAACGGCAACGATGCCGGACTTATAAACTTGTCGGGTAATTTCGGCAGGATCCGTGATGCCACAGTCTTCTTTAACCACATTGACGACAAGAGTGGCAAAAACGAAGGCGGCAATAGCATCGAGCGTATTGTATCCGTCAATGATGCCTTGCACGGCTGCGGTCACGGCCGTGGCGTAAGCTGCGGTCGGAGCTTGCGGCTCCCCTAAAGGAGAGATAAAAGACTGCACGATCAAGAGCACAATCGTCAGCACCAGAGCCGGTGTCAAAAGCTTACCGATACGGTCGACAAGCTTTTGGGGCGAGGCCGAAAGCCAGAAAGAGATTAAAAAGAAAACTGCCAAGAAAATCGGCAACCCGAGTCCCAGGTGTTCTTTTGCCATGAAGGGACTGACGGCAATTTCGAAGGCGACCGTCCCCGTACGAGGAATGGCAAAGCAAGGACCGATGGCCAAATAAGCTACGATTGTGAAAAAGAGTCCGTAAAGAGGATGCGCACGGCCGGCGGCTTCTTGCAAATCACTGCAGCCCGAATAGCCCATGGCCATCACCGCCAATAGGGGCATCCCGACCCCCGTAATACAGAAACCAATGAGAGCGTACCAAACATTCACGCCCGAGTTTTGTCCCATAGAGGCGGGGAAAATCAAGTTGCCGGCACCAAAAAAGAGTGCGAACAGCATTAACCCAATCGGGATATATCTAGTTGCAACATTTTTATTGCTCATGTTTTTTCCCTTTGTTTTTGTAGTAGTAAATTTTCATTTTATGGAACTAAGCCTGATTGCCCATAAGGGATAAGAATTAGACGGGCGTTTTCTTTTAGCAAAAGTAAGACAATTGTCTGAGAAAAACCCTCGAAAGAACAAGAGCTTTCGAGGGTAAACGCTAGGGTTGACCAGAAAAGTCGAGACGGAATGCATTTTTGTTAATGAGTTTAAAACTACCGAAAAAGGCAATGTCAGCATGGTGACAATGGGAATGTTGAGGACTGTGCAAACGGATGCAAAAGTCTTGCAATAGTATGTTGCTTTCGCGCGTATAATCAACCCGTTAATTTACAGGGAAGAATAACCATGAGTGAAAATCAAACCCCGATGGCTCCCGAGCCTATTCATTTCACTGATGCAGCTGTAGCTAAAGTCAAGACCTTGATTGAAGAAGAAGGCAATGACAAACTGAAATTACGCGTGTTCGTGCAAGGCGGCGGCTGTGCAGGCTTTCAATACGGTTTTCAGTTTGATGAAAACATCAACGAAGACGATGCTCAGATGGTCAAAGACGGTGTGACGCTCTTGATTGATTCTTTGAGCTATCAGTACTTAGTGGGTGCTGAGATTGACTTTAAAGAAGATTTAACGGGCGCACAATTTGTCATCCGCAATCCGAATGCGGTGACGACTTGCGGTTGCGGTTCTTCTTTTTCCGTCTAAAAAGATCGGCGCTTCTTTGTGCTTAAGCCGGATAAAGGGCGCCTAAAATTCTTAAACCGCTTGCGTGCGTTACAGCCGGGAGATTCCCGGCTTTTTTATTAATAAAGCGATATCCCAACCATGCAAATGCAGCCGCTTCTACCAACATAGGATCTAAGCCCAAAACGGATGTACTTTGGACAGTCAGGCCTGATTGAGACAGTGACTGCATGATAAGGGGATTAAAGACGCCGCCTCCACATACGTAAAGTTCTTGCGTCTCTGGGGCGGTTTGCTTGACAGCACGAATAATGCCCGCAACAGTGACTTCAACTAAAGTCCGTTGCACGTCCTCGGGTTTCAGCGTGGATAGTGCAGGGAAACGATTCAATAGCCATGCTTCATTGAAATACTCCCGGCCGGTACTTTTGGGAGCCGGTCGGACAAAGTATTCATCGGCCATTAGAACATTTAAAAGCTTCTCAACTACCACACCTTTTTGGGCAAATGCTGCATCTCGGTCAAACGATTGACCGCAATGACGTTGTGTCCAGACATCCAATAGTGTGTTGCCCGGCCCGCAGTCAAAACCTAAAACAGGAGCTTGAGAACCTAAGGCGGGCAATAAAGTGACATTGGCAATACCACCGATGTTGACGATAGCCCGCTCAACATTGCCCGTAAAACGTTCTGCGTGAAAGGCGGGAACTAAAGGAGCTCCTTGACCGCCAGCGGCCATATCTCGGCTTCTTAAATCTGCAATGACGTCAAGTCCCGTTAACTCTGCAACAAGAGCAGGGTTATTGAGTTGAACGGTGAAACCAGCTTGAGGGCAGTGACGCACCGTTTGCCCGTGTACCGCAGCCGCACGGACCTCGTCAACCGAGAAAAGTCCTTCCGAGACAAGGTCGTTAATTGTTTGTGCATAAAGCGTTGCCAGCTCAAGGCTAAGAGCGCCTGCTCGCTCGATTTCATTGTGGCCGGGCGCAAGAATGGCTGTCAGCTTATCTTTTAGCGTTTGGGGGTAAGGGCGATAAGAGTGACCTAAAACTTGCATGTCACCGTCAAAGAATCGGCAGGCGACAGCATCAACGCCGTCAAGACTTGTGCCTGACATGACGCCGATAAAAATGGATTTTGCAGTCATGAGCGTTTAAGAGCGGGGCTTACCCGACTCGCTTTGTTGGGCAACAGCCTCGGGGGCATTTAGCGGCTTGACCGACTGGATACGGTTTAAAAGTGCCAGACGACCCGTTAAGGGGCGCGCTGCGGCCAAGAGTTGTTGATGCTCTTCATCCGTTAAACGCTCTTTATCGGGGTAGCTGATTTTAAGAGGATTAACTTGGCGATTTTTATATCGAAGCTCGTAGTGAAGGTGCGGCCCCGTTGCTAAACCTGTTGAGCCGACAAAACCGACAACATCACCGCGCTTGACGTGATCTCCCACCTTAAGCTTGTTCGCAACACGAGTCATATGGGCATAAAGCGTCGTACGGTCTTCATCATGTTTAATCATGATGTAGTGACCGAAGCCGTCGTGGTCAAAGGCAACGCGTGAAACAACGCCGTCGGCAGCTGCAAAAATACGATTACCACGCGGCGCGCCGAAATCCGTTCCTTGGTGGGGGCGAAGAACACCCGTTACAGGGTGACGACGCATGGGCATAAAGCTTGACGTGACGCGAGCGCCTTCAACGGGAACACGGATAAAGGCGATTTGGTTAGTCGTGCCGTCTAGGTTATAGAAGCCACCGTTTCTCGTACCGTCATCAGCCCAGAAGCTTTCAATCGTTTGACCTTCGTGCGAGACAGAAATGGCTAACAGTTTGCCGGTACGGACGAAGTCATTGCCGACGAACTTACGTTCATAAATTAGTCGGAACTCGTCGCCGGCGCCCAGAGTCAAACCGTTTTTGATTTTGCGTTCCAACGCGATCGGAATCTGACGAGCAACTTCTTCTGGCACGCCTGTTGCAACTACCGAGGCTTCAATATCGTCGCTAAAGATCCCGGCACTCATTGCCTGTTGCGTTTCAAAAGTAAATTCGCTGGAGTCAATCGTAAAACGCGAGCCGTGCCGAACGATGTTGACGGCCGTATCGGGATCGTCATCGTTACGGTTTTCAAGGAAAATGGTCAAAGACTGTGCCTTACGATCTTCGGTGACTTTTGCTTGTACGTAAACACCTTCACGAGCCGTAGAAAGCGCTTGAGCTTGAGACTGCTGACGAATAAAGCGTTGCAGTGCGGCGTCATCAATATTTAAACGAGAAAAAATCGCACTTAACGTATCGTTTCGACGGATAACCGTCGTGTGCGTTGTCAACATTTCATTGGAAGTGACAACGTTAATTTGGTCGGCAATCGACGGAATGGGAAGCGAATCTTCAATGATCGTTTGTTGTGCACGGGCTTCCTGTTCGGCATCCGACGGATAAAGACTGTATGCAGAGATGGCAACCGAGATCGGTAAAACGGCAAAAACCATGCCAAGTGCCGTGCGTCGATAAGGACTTCTGACAAGTGTATCCCACGTGCGCGCACCCGTCCGAGCGGCCAGACACAGGCCTTCTCCGATCGTTCTTAAATTCTTAGCAAGAATACTTGGCGCAGACATTGGGCAGGGGTTTCGTTAAAATAACTCGTCATGACGTTAAAAACGGTGACTATTTTACCGCAAAAGGTCTTCGTGACTTTTTTGACGCCGAATTTATCTTGTTAATTTTGTAAGAAATATCCTATGAGTGATTGCGAAAAGAAATACCCGGTCACGGAGGACGTGAAGGCTGCCTTGGCAACAATCAAGCGTGGAGTCGATACTCTGCTGATTGAAAGCGACTTCGAGCAAAAGCTGGCTCGCTCAATGGCCACCGGTAAGCCATTGCGTTGTAAGCTCGGGCTTGATCCTACCGCTCCCGATATTCATATCGGGCATACCGTGGTGCTCAATAAGTTGCGCCAATTGCAAGATTTGGGGCATACGGTCATTTTCTTGATCGGTGACTTCACGGCAAGTATCGGCGATCCGTCTGGACGCAATGCAACGCGCCCGCCCTTGTCGCGCGAGCAAATTGAAGTCAAGACCATGACGTATCTTGATCAAGCCAGTCTTGTGCTCGATCGCGAAAAAACGGAGATTCGATACAACTCCGAATGGAGCGACAAGATGACGGCCACTGACATGATTAAGCTGGCTTCGCGTTATACGTTGGCTCGTCTGCTTGAACGTGATGACTTTGCAAAGCGCTATGCCGAGCAGGCGCCGATCGCTATGCACGAATTGCTCTATCCCTTGATGCAAGGCTACGATAGCGTGGCTTTACACGCCGATCTTGAATTGGGCGGTTCGGATCAACGCTTCAATCTTTTGGTGGGGCGCGAATTGCAACGTCAATACGATCAAGAAGCGCAATGCATTCTCACGATGCCGCTTTTGGTCGGTTTGGACGGTGTCAATAAGATGAGTAAGTCCAAGCACAACTACATTGGCATTACCGATGAGCCTAACGACATGTTCGGCAAAGTGATGAGTGTGTCGGATACGTTGATGTGGGACTGGTATGACCTCTTGAGTCTGCAAAGTAACGAGTTTATTGCTGATCTTAAAAAACAATGCAGTGAAGGTCGCAACCCTCGTGACGCGAAGGTAATGTTGGCTAAGGAAATCGTAACGCGTTTCCATAGCGCTCAAGCAGCAGATGCCGCCGAAGTGGAATTTAATAATCGCTTCCGTGCCGGTGAAATGCCTTCCGACATTCCTGAAGTAACGGTTGCCGCTCCCGAGGGTGAAATCGGTATCGGACGCCTTTTGAAAGAAGCTGGTTTGACGCCTTCCACAGGCGAGGCCAATCGCAATATTGAACAAGGCGGCGTTCGCATCAACGGTGATCGCATTACCGATCGTGGGTTAAAGCTTAAGGCCGGAGCAACCTATACGGTTCAGGTTGGCAAGCGTAAATGGGCAAAAGTGACCGTTAATGCCTAACAGTCACCACGCTTAATATCACAACGGGCTGCAAAGAGGCATTAAACAAGCCTTCTGAGCAGCTCGCTTCGTAGGGGGATGTCATGATTGCATTATTGCAGCGAGTTTCGGAAGCTTCTGTGACAGTTGACGGTCAAGTCATTGGCAGTATCGGGCGCGGACTCATGGTGCTTGTATGCGCAGAAAGAGAGGACACTGAGACGCAAAGCGAAAAGTTGGCTCAAAAAGTCATTGCCTATCGTATTTTTGAAGATGATGCCGGCAAGATGAATAAGAGTCTGAGAGACATCGGCGGTGAAATTTTGGTCGTTTCACAATTTACTTTGGCAGCCGATACAGCCAAAGGACTTCGTCCGAGTTTTACACCGGCTGCTGAACCTGCTCTTGGTGAGCAACTTTACGAGCATTTCGTTGGTAAGATTAAAGAAAGCGGATTGAAAACCGAAACCGGCAGTTTTGGCGCTCATATGAAGGTGGCGTTGGTCAATGACGGGCCGGTAACCATTTGGTTAAAAATCTGATCACATAATCTTCAATTCAGGAGTCGACATGAGAGTTTTCAGTAACGACTTTGAACACGGCGAATGGATGCCTTGCGAATTGGCCTATGGGCGATTGAAGGAAGGCCGTTTTGCTTTGTCTGATAATCTCAATCCTCACTTGCGCTTTTCGGGCGTGCCAGAAGAGGCAAAATCGTTGGTGCTTGCTTGCATTGACCCGGATGTGCCGACCGATCGCGAGGCTTTGAACAATATCGGGGAAATTGATGCCGATCAGCCGCGTCGAGACTTTGTCCATTGGCTTGTTTGGGATATGAGCCCGCAAGTTGCCGAAATTGCTCGCGGTGAAGCCTCAATCGGTGACTCCACAAGTGGCAAGCGTTTTGCCAAACCTATGGGAGTCGAAGGGCTTAACGATTACACGCGAAACGGTGAAGTGCATCGTGGCTATGACGGTCCGTGTCCTCCGGGCACCGATGCTCGCTTGCACGGTTATGAATTCCGTCTTTTTGCCTTAGACGTTGAGTCACTTAATTTGCCCGATACGGCCACGTGGGTTGAAGTGAGCGAAAAAATGGCTCCTCACGTGTTAGCCAGTGCCATGATTCAGGGCATTTACAGCTTAAATCCGAGATTGCAACCTAAAGAGTAATCGGCTTTAGTTTGGCAAGGTGGGAACGTAAGTGGATACGTTCCCACTTTCGCTATTGGCTGGTCCCCCAAGTTTGCTTCAGGTATTTTTTAGATGATTGTATTAATTACGGGTGCTTCGCATACCGGGAAAACATGTTTGGCTCAGAAAATCCTTGAAAAAGCTAAACCCTGGTGACTTTTGCAGAAATGTCTTCAGACACTGTCTGACGTCGAATCATAGCGCGTGCTTAATAAGAAAATTGCCCCATACTGAAGAATACTGAGTACAATCAAACCAAGGACTGCCCCAATATATTGTGGTCAGTGCCATTCAATTGGGATCGACCGCCCGGTGTCGGTCACGTCGGCTGGAAGGATTTTTATGCATTGCCCGTTTTGTAAACACGATCAAACCCAAGTGATTGATTCCCGTACCAGCGAGGACGGAGCGACCATTCGTCGCCGTCGTCGTTGTATGAAGTGTGAAAAGCGCTTTACAACTTACGAGCGTGTTGAATTATCGATGCCCTCAATTATCAAGCGTGGCGGCGGACGTTGTGAATACGATCAAAATAAGCTTCGCGCTTCGATGATGTTGGCTTTGAGAAAGCGCCCTGTGTCGCGTGAAAGAGTTGACGAAGCCATCAACCGCATTGAACAAAAGATGTTGGCTTTGGGCGAACGCGAAGTTCGAAGCGAACGCTTGGGAGAGCTCGTGATGGAAGAGTTGCGTTCTTTGGATAAAGTGGCCTATGTTCGCTTTGCCAGTGTGTATCGCAACTTCGAAGACGTACAGAAATTTGCCGATATGGCTCGCGAAGTTTGATGAACGACGACATTAAATATATGCGGCGGGCCCTTGAGCTGGCCCGTCTTGCTCGTCCCATCAGCCCTCCGAACCCTAGTGTCGGTTGCGTTATTGTGCGCGACGGATTGGTGTTGGGTGAGGGCTTTACCCAGCGAACCGGGGGCGATCATGCTGAAATTCAAGCGATTAAAGATGCGTTGGCCAAAGGCCATAAGATTGACGGCGCAACGGTCTATGTAACACTTGAGCCCTGCTCGCACTTTGGCAGAACACCTCCGTGCGCCGACAGACTTATCCGAGAAGGCGTCTCGCGAGTGGTTATTGCTTGTGAAGATCCGAATCCCAAAGTCAGTGGTCGCGGTATCGCCGTTTTGCGAAATGCCAAAATTGAGGTCATTACCGGAGTCTGTGAAAAAGAAGCTCGTGAGATCAATATTGGTTTTATGACTCGCATGACACAAAAACGCTCCTGGGTTCGACTGAAAGTTGCCATGAGTCTGGACGGATTCACGGCATTGCCCTCCGGGCAGAGTCAGTGGATTACGTCTGAAGCGGCTCGTGAGGACGGAGTGCGTTGGCGTTCTGTGGCAGGCGCTGTTGTGACTGGGCTTGGAACCGTGAGCATTGACAATCCGCAGATGACGGCACGCGTAGACGGCAAACTCTGTGACAGACAGCCCCTGCGAGTCGTGCTTGATTCTCAGCTCAGAGTCGATCCCGAGAGCAGAATTTTTGACTTGCCTGGTGCTCTTGTGATTGCTGCTCGCGGCGACCGTGCGAGCGTTACGGCACTGAAGCAACGAGGCGTTGAAGTGCTGATGGTGCCCGGAGCCGCCGGTCACGTAGACCTTCGAGCAGTTTTAAAGGAGTTAACCCGCCGAGAGGTCAATGAAGTGCATGTTGAAGCGGGTTCGGTGTTAAGCGGAGCGTTTTTAGAGGCTGATTTGGTTGACGAAATCGTCTGCTACATTGCTCCGAAGGTTTTAGGACAAGGCAGACCTGCGTTTGCAATGCCTGCGTTGAAGAATTTAAACGATGCTGCGCGTTGGCAACTGATCGAANNTTAATACTAAGGAAAAGGAACTGAAGCGATGTTTACCGGAATCATCACCGCAATGGGAAAAGTGCGTGAACCGCAAAAGTTAGGTGACGGAGTACGCCTGACAATTGATACACCGGCCGGATGGCTTGAAGGTGTAGCCGTTGGCGACTCCATTGCGGTTAACGGCGCTTGCATGACTGTTGTGGCCATTGAAGGGGACACTTTTGAGATTGAGGTCTCAGCTGAGAGCTTATCCAAGACCACGGGTTTGGATACGTGGGGCGACGTCAATTTGGAAAAGGCTCTTCGTGTCGGAGACCGTTTGGACGGACATATTGTGTCAGGACACGTCGATGGTGTTGGTCAAGTCGAAGTGATGGAGCCGAAGGCTGAAAGTTGGCACTTAGTTGTGCGAGCCCCGATGAAGTTAAGTCCTTATTTGGCCTATAAAGGTTCAATTACAGTCAATGGCGTCTCGCTGACAATTAACGAAGTGGAAGACACTCCTGTCGGCACTCGCGTGTCAATTAATCTCATTCCTCATACAGTGGAAGTAACAACGTTAAAGCGCCTGAAGGCTCAAGATTGGGTGAACTTGGAAATTGACACGATTGCCCGCTATGTTGAACGCATGATGAGTTTGCGCGATAACGACGGACTGTTCTGAGAATGAAGTTTCTCAGGAGGGAACTCAAATGAGACAAACAAAATTATTCTCGCCCTTTGAAGTGGGGCCGTTGATGCTTAAAAACCGCATCAGTGTGCCGCCCATGTGCATGTTTGTGGCTAAGGGTGGGGCTGTGAACGATTGGCACAAGGTGCACTACGGGAAACTGGCCGGCTCCGGTGCTGCCATCGTATGTATNNGTCACGCCCGATGGACGAATCACGGAAGCCGACTTAGGACTGTGGTCCGATCAATTGGCAGTGGGTTTTGCCGATCTCGTTCGTACAATGCGAGCCGTGGATCCGTTAACCAAAATTGCCGTGCAACTGAACCACGCAGGACGTAAAGGCAACGGTCGTGCGCCAGGAAAAGAAGGGTATTTGACTCCTGAAGAAGGTGGTTGGGTGCCGCCGGCGCCTTCTGCTGTCGCTTACGGGGAAGGCCATCCTGTGCCGCGTGAAATGACGGTAGGCGGAATTCAAGCAATGGTACAAGCCTTTGCCAATGCAGCAGATCGGGCCGTGCGGGCTGGTGTTGATACTATTGAAGTGCACATGGCTCACGGCTTTTTAATCCATCAGTTCCTTTCACCTGTCTCTAACCATCGCACGGATGAGTATGGCGGCAGTTTTGAAAATCGTATCCGCTTTGCTTTGGAAGTCTTTGATGCGGTCAAACGTGCAAGCGGCAACGTTCCAGTCGGTGTTCGCGTTTCTGCAACCGATTGGATTGACGGCGGTTGGGATTTGGAACAAACGCTCCAATTAGCAAAAATCTTGGAAGAGCGTGGTTGCGCTTTTATTGACGTGTCCACGGGTGGGTTGGCAGCCCAACAACAAATCGAAGTGTCTTTCGGTTACCAATTGCCTTGCGCTCGAGCTGTCAAAGATATTGTCGATATGCCGGTCTTTGGCGTAGGGTTAATTATTGAGCCTGAACAAGCTGAAAGCGCACTCATTGAGGGTACTTGTGACATGGTCGATATCGGTCGCGCGATGCTTCGTAATCCTCACTGGGGGTGGGAGGCTGCACTCAAGCTTGGAGTCAAGGTTGATTTCCCCATGCCATATGTGCGGGGAATGCGACGCTAGTGTCCTGATTTTTCATTGAAAATTCATCTGAATTGGCGTGTGTTGAGACTGTAAAAACGGTACAATATGCGCCAATTCTTAGTTTTTATAAATTAACGTCGGAGACAACATGTCTAAGGATACGGTTCAAAGCATAGCAGACGGAACGGGCCTTCGTATCGGTATCGTTCAGTCGCGCTTTAATGCTTACGCCACAGAGGCTTTGCTAGAAGCTTGTACGGCAGAGCTTTTGCGACTTGGCGTAGCTGAAGAAGACATTACGCTCATGCGCGTGCCCGGTGCGCTCGAAATCCCGTTTGGTTTGCAACAGTTGGCATCAACGGAAGAATACGACGCATTGGTTGCCTTGGGGGCAGTCATTCGCGGCGAAACCTATCATTTTGAAATTGTCTCCAATGAGTCTGCCTCGGGCATCTCGCAAGTGGGATTTCATTTTGACATCCCGATTGCCAATGCTGTGCTGACTTGTGAAAACGACGAACAAGTTCAGGCCCGCATGCATCAAAAAGGTGTTGATGCGGCACGTGTTGCCGTTGAAATGGTTGCATGCCAGTAAAACTTTTTTTGGAGAGAGCAATGTCGATCGATATCATTGAAGGCTCGTTGGACGGAACCGGTTTACAAATCGGTATCGTGATGTCGCGCTTTAATGCTTGGGCCGGCGAGGGCTTGCTTGAAGCATGCAAGGCTGAGCTTTTGAAGTTGGGCGTACGTGAAGAAGACATTTCGTTGATGACGGTGCCGGGGGCTTTGGAAATTCCGTTTGCCTTGCAACGTCTGGCATCAACCGATAATTACGATGCGTTAATTGCCATCGGCACAGTGATTCGTGGGGAGACTTATCATTTTGAGTTGGTCTCCAATGAATCGGCAGCGGGCATCATGCAAGTCAGTCTGGACTTTGACATTCCGGTTGCCAACGCTGTTTTGACGGTTGAAACCGAAGAGCAGGCTCGTACCCGTTTGGTTGAAAAGGGAACTGATGCCGCCCGCGTTGCCGTTGAGATGGGTAACATTAGCAACGAATTTGATTACGATTTCGAAGAGGAAGAAGAGTTCTGAGTATGAGTATGGAAAAACCTCATCGTCATGGACGAGGCGCTCGTTCGCTCTCGCGCCAGTTTGCGCTTTTAGGTGTTTATCAATGGTTGGTGAGCGGAGCCGATGCTGCCACCATCGAACGCACGCTATTGAGTGTTTTAAGTGATGACGGCGAACCGGTAGCCGGTGCCACAATTGATGCGGGCGACTTTGAGCGTTGCGACAAGCGCCATTTCAGCGAATTGTTGGCCGGTGTCATCAATCACGCAGAGACACTGCAACAATTAATTGCTTCACACATCGACCGTGATCTTTCGCGTTTGTCGTTGGTTGAAAGAAGCGTTTTGATGCTTGCAGCCTATGAGCTGAAGTGGCACGTAGAAATCCCTTACGCTGTCGTGATCAATGAAGCAGTGGAATTGTCCAAGCAGTTCGGTGCAGCAGAGGGTTTCCGCTATGTTAACGGTGTGCTCGACAAAGTAGCCGCAGAAGTGCGCGCTGTTGAAGTAGGAGCTAAAAAATAAGTCTATGGGCCAGTGCCCTTCTGAATTTGATCTCATCGAACGATATTTCTCCTTGGGAGTGCCCTCCAAGTGGCCCTCTCAAGGAATCGGTGATGATTGCGCCATTATTTCCATCGGAACATCAAAAATTGCAGTGACGACTGACACATTGGCAATCGGCACGCATTTTTTACCTGATGCGGATCCTTTTACGGTGGGCTACAAAGCCTTAGCCGTCAATCTAAGCGATCTGGCTGCCGCGGCTGCCGTTCCTCGTGCTTTTTTTCTTGCGTTATCTTTGGATAAGGCCGATGAGGCATGGATTGAGCGTTTTACGGCCGGACTTAAAAAATGTGCTCAACAGTATGGGTGTGCACTTCTCGGAGGAGACACCACTCGCACAAGTTTTATCGGCCAAGAGCGCGCACCGGTGACAATGACCATTACGGCGATGGGTGATGTACAAGAGGGGTTGACCAGAAAAGGTGCAAAACCTGGAGATGACATTTGGGTAAGCGGTACATTGGGCGATGCTTATGCAGCCCTAATGCTGAGAACCGGAGAGTGGGAAGGAACTTGTACTCAACACTTGGCCGACCGCATGGACGTACCGACGCCTCGCGTTGAGTTGGGACAATTTTTACAAGACTATGCTACGGCATGCGCAGATGTTTCCGACGGTTTTTTACAGGATTTGGGGCACATTCTTAAGCGTTCAGCTGTCGGTGCGGTCGTTAATGTCGATGCCTGTGCCGCCAGTGTCGATTTAAGAGCTTTGGGGCAACAGCGTTGCCGACAAGCGCAGATGGCCGGAGGCGATGATTACGAACTGGTGTGGACTGCACCGGTTGCCGCTCGTAAGGCGATTGAGGCGTTTGCCAAGCAAATAGGGATTACGGTTTCTTGTGTCGGCACAATTTTGTCTGATACTCATTTGAATTTAGTTGATGCGACAGGAGCGACTGTCCTCAACGTTTACCACGGATTTGATCATTTTGATCAGTAGATGATGTTTGAAAAATATAGTCCGGACAATCCGGTCAACAAAGTTAAAGTTACGGCGGGGTTTGCTTTTTCTCACCCAGCTCACATAATCGCCACTTTTTTTGGCGCAGGGCTTATTCATCCCGGCCCCGGCACTTGGGGAACGTTAGCCGGATGGCTCGTCTTCGTGCTTTTCGGCAGATTCTTAACTTACGAAATTTGGTTTGGTATTGTTATTGCGACCTTCTTTCTTGGAGCCTGGGCCAGCAGGGTGACGTCTGATCATCTGGGGGTCCAAGATCATGGATCCATTGTGATTGATGAGGTGTTTGCCATTTGGTTGGTGCTTTTGCTTGTTCCACCGATGCTACCTTGGCAAATTGCTGCGTTTGTAGCCTTCCGCATTTTTGATATCGTGAAGTGCCCGCCCGCAGACTACTTTGATAAAAAAATGAAAAATGGCTTCGGCATCATGTTCGATGATGCTATTGCAGCTTTTTATGCGTGGTTAGTGCTTTTTGCACTAATTAGTTTGAAGGATTTTTTCTAGAGTATGGACAGCGTTGCTGAACTAACAAAACGATTGGGTGAAGTAGCTCGTTCTCAAGGAGCGCTGATCGTGACAGCAGAATCGTGTACCGCAGGTGGGATTGCTGCGGCGATAACGGATGTTGCAGGATCCAGTGCGTGGTTTGATTGCGGCTTTGTCACTTATAGTGTTGAAGCGAAGAAAACAATGTTGGGAGTCAGCGAGCAAACGGTCGAACAATACGGCGTGGTTAGCAAAGAGTGCGCTTCTGAAATGACCGCGGGCGCACTTACTCACTCGCGAGCCGATGTTGCCGTGGCCGTGACAGGTATTGCCGGACCTGGCGGCGAAGAGCCGGGCAAGCCAGTGGGTACCGTTTTCATCGCTTGGCAACGGCGTGGAGCGGGAGCGCTTGTGGAACGTTTTCAGTTCAGTGGCGACCGTTCATCTGTCCGTGCCCAAACTGTAGAAGCTGCTATTTTGGGCTTAATCAAAATTCTTTTGTAATTATCGGTGCATTTAAAAAATGGACAATTGGTTTAATGTTCTTTGTCTTTTGGTGCTAATTCTTTTAAACGGTGCTTTTGCCATGAGCGAGATTGCGCTTGTGACAAGCCGTAAAGCACGCCTTCAAGTCAAAATTGATGAAGGTAATAACGGGGCAAAAGTCGCATTAAAGCTCAATGAGGAGCCGACGCGAGCCTTGTCTGCCATTCAAGTAGGCATTACTTCCATCGGTATTCTCTCGGGTATTGTGGGCGAAGCGGCGCTGGCAACGCCCGTTGCGGATTGGTTAACGCAAAGTTTCGGTGTAGAAGCCAATACCGCTCGTGGTTTAGGGCTATTGTTGGTGGTGGTCGTGGTGACCTATTTCTCCATTGTCTTAGGAGAACTGGTGCCTAAGCGTTTGGGTCAGATGAACCCGGAAGGAGTGGCCTGTCGTATAGCATCTCCTATCAACATTCTTGCCATTATCATGGCGCCTTTCGTGAAGTTACTCTCCGTTTCGACCGATACCTTGTTACGTTTAACAGGAAAAAATACAGACGAGGAGCCGGCCGTAACCGAAGAAGAGATTCACGCCATGATTGAAGAAGGCAGTGAAGCGGGCACGATAGAAGAGCAAGAACGCGACATGGTGCGAAATGTTTTCCGTCTGGACGACAGAACGATCGGTACCTTAATGACGCCGCGTAGCGAAGTGGAATGGATCGATTTGCAAGACGATGTCAAGGACAATATTCGCAAGTTGCTTACCTCCAAACACTCTCGTTTGCCGGTAGCTGACGGTTCTTTGGATGACATCAAAGGTTTTTGCTCTACACGGTTTTTGTTGCAACAAATCGTTGAAGGCGGGAAGGTGGATTTCACGCACAACATCATGCCTTCGGTTTATGTCCCTGAGTCTTTAACAGGCCTGGAATTGTTAGAAAACTTCCGTGAAAACGATGTTCCGCTCGCAATTGTGGTTGACGAATACGGTTCCGTGCAAGGTTTGGTGAGTCCGCGCGACGTTTTGGAAGCGATTGCCGGTGAATTTAAAAACCTTCAAGAAGATGAATGGGCTGTGCAAAGAGATGACGGTTCATGGTTGGTTGACGGCATGATGCCTGTGCCTGAATTGAAAGATCAGTTGGATTTGAAGGTACTGCCTAAGGAAGACGAAGGTCGTTACAACACGTTGGCGGGTATGATCATGTGGATGACGGGGCACCTGCCAAAAACCGGAGATGTCGTAACTTGGGACGGGTGGCGTTTTGAGGTTATCGACATGGACGGACGCCGAATCGATAAGGTGCTGGTCTCTGAGATTGAAGTCAAAGAGCAAACAGATACCTCTGAAAATCAATAACCATCTTGGGCCTGTAAAACACAGGCCCTTATTTTTTGTCTTGATAGTTTGAACCTATGGTTTCTTTTGAGTCTAACTTTTGTTAACAGACGCCGTTTCCGCAATGCGTTAACATAGGCGTTGTTGAAAATCATTCCCAATAAGGAGTTGGACATGTCTTTGTTAAACACGCAAGTTAAGCCTTTTGCCTGCGAGGCTTTTGTTAACGGTCGTTTTGAAAATATCACGCACGAAAATCTTTTGGGTCACTGGTCGGTGGTCTTTTTCTACCCGGCTGACTTTACCTTTGTTTGTCCGACAGAACTTGAAGACTTGGCAGAAAATTACGAAGAATTCAAAAAGTTGGGTGTTGAAATCTACGCTGTAAGTTGCGATACGCACTTCACGCATATGGCTTGGCACGAATCGTCTCCCGCAGTCGGTAAGGTGCAATTCCCGATGTTGGGTGACTGCACGAAGGAAATTGCCCGTAATTTCGACGTATTGATTGAAGCAGAGGGCATGGCCGAGCGTGGAACGTTTGTGATTGATCCCGAGGGCAAGATTGTGGTGATGGAACATCACGACAGCGGTATCGGTCGTGATGCAAGCGAACTTTTGCGTAAGGTGCAAGCCGCTCAATATGTGGCCACGAACCCCGGTGAAGTATGTCCGGCCAAGTGGACACCGGGCAAAAAGACCTTGACGCCTTCGACTGAATTGGTTGGAAAGATCTAAAAAATCGAATGATGAAATGACGGCCGACATTGATCGGCCGTCACTATTTCTGCCTACTGAATTTTGGCGTAATCTGCATCAGAAACCGGTTCCAACCACTCTGCACGAGAGCCTTCTACTGGGACATTGAGTGCTACATGAGCAAACCAGCTTTTCGCCGTTGCGCCGTGCCAGTGCTTAACACCCGGAGCGATGTAAACGGAGTCACCAGCTTTGAGACGTTGGGCCGGCTTGCCCCACTCTTGGTAAAACCCTTCCCCACCTGTCACAAGCAAAATTTGTCCGCTCTTGTGATGAATGTGCCAGTTATTCCGGCACCCTGGTTCAAAACTAAACAACTCCCCACTCAAG
>DCTK01000086.1 GCA_002329575.1 Sutterella sp. UBA1442
AGATCAGTCGCGGGTTGTTTACTGAGGTTCCTTTAATTCGCTTTGCTCGACAGAATCGGCAATATAGCCCGGCAGTTCCACGTCGCGCAAGCGTTTATCCATTTGCCGTGTGCGTGTTTTGACTGAGCCGATGGCATTTTTAACGCCTTCAACCTTCTTATCCATGGCTTCAAGGGCCTCGGCAAAGCGTGCAAATTCAGCCTTCACGTGACTGAGAATTTGCCACACCTGAGCACTTCTTTCTTCAAGAGCAAGCGTTCTAAAGCCCATTAAGAGACTGTTTAATAAAGCACTCAATACCGTAGGCCCAGCCACCGTCACTCGGTATTGGTTTTGTAATTCTTCGATCACGCCGGGTCTTCTTAAGCACTCGGCATATAACGACTCACTGGGCAAAAACAAAATGGCAAATTCTGTCGTATAAGGTACCTGAACATACTTGTCGTGAATCTTTTTAGCCTCATTTTTGAGCCGAACTTCAAGCGCTTTGGCGTTTTTCTCAATGGCGTCCTTATCCCCTGCTTCTCTAGCTTCCTCGATACGCAAGTAGTCTTCCATCGGAAACTTGGAGTCAATCGGCAACCATACGGTTGCATCATCCGTTTTGCCCGGCATCTTAATCGCAAATTCCACCCGATCATTAGAACCTGGGCGCGTGGCGACATTTTCTTCGTAATAGCTCGGAATGATATTTTCAAGAATGGCGCCTAGTTGCACTTCGCCAAACGTGCCGCGAGACTTCACATTTGTGAGCACTCGTTTGAGTTCGCCGACTTCTGAAGCGATCGCTCGCATCTCACCGAGCCCCGTTTCTACGTCCTTTAAATGACCGGCCACTTGGCGAAAGCTTTCGGATAATCGTGATTCAAGTGTTGTTTGAAGTTTCGTCTCGACAGTCATGCGCATGGCTTCAAGCTTTTCATCATTATTGCTCTGAAGCGTTTGCAGCTGAGTGTTGAGCGTCGTGCGGATTTGCTCGAGCTCTTGGTTTAACTGCGTTGTCATCTGCGCAACCTGATCATTAAAAGCACGCGAGGCGGTAATCTGCGTATTGGTGCTCTCTTGAGTCATGTTGTGCACAATTTTGGCAAAGTTAACCATTGAGTCCGTTTGAGACTGACGCAACTGCCCGACCATCTCATTGAGCTCAATGCGAAGTTGGCTGTTGGATTGCTCAACGGCTTGAGCCGTTTGAACTCGGTTTTCCATAGCCGAGTCTTTAATAGTCTCTTGAAGCAGATCACTAACGGCATCATTGAGCTTTGATTTTGTCTTCAAAGCCCAAATAGCGAAAAGGATAAACACCACTAAAAGAGTCACAAGTGCCGCCACAAGCAACACAATAACGGGACCTTGAGGCGTCAGCCACAACGTTTGTAAATAACTCATCATCTACTTAACTTAAGGAATGGATTTAAGCGTATTGTCAATGAGCTCGTTTTGTTGCTCAAAATAAGGATTAAAGGTCAAACGAGCATACGGATGGCCGTCTCGATCCTCTCTCCAGGAGCCATACCAAACAGGTTTGCCTGTGTGACAATAATCTCTTTTCGCGTCACTTTGTCCACGTAAACAATACCGTTGCTTACCCTCGGAACCGTACCAAGGATTTTCAGGTGAGAACATGATCCCTAAATGAGAGAAACTGCGAATGCGATATTCGGGCAGAAAATCCGTCAGCACGGTCAAGCGTTTGTCACTGGCCACAGCCCCTTCTGGCAAATGATCGCCATACCAAACAAAGCGAGAATAGGGACTCGTAAACTTTTCCTGCATCATGGGCAAGAGCTTTTGTGAATCCACAATCGTGTCATTTTCGGCAAAAACAACCATCACGGGCTTCGTGTAAGGTTCACCTTGCAATCGGCGCATGGCTGACTCCATCGAGTCCGTGAATGTTTCGAGCGCTTGCATGGGCACGGTGCGATACCGGAAGCGATTCAAACCGCCATCACGATCTTCGGGCTCAATGAGCCAGTCTGTAAAGAAACTGACAACCGGCACCATCTTATAGAGTTTGGTACGAATCGCTAAAGCCGGTGCAAAAAGGATCATGCCGTCTACTGCACTATTTTCATACGCTTCATGAACGGCAAGGTTGCCCCCGGCAGAAAAGCCGGCAATATAAAGCTCATCGACTTCTTGGGCCATCAGCTTCGTTTGCTCTTCAACCATCCGATCCCAATCGTCAAAAGTCACATTGAGCATATCTTCAGGCTTTGTGCCATGGCCGGGAATTAAAACACCACGAACTAAATAACCGCGATCGGCAAAGTAACGACCAAAATCTTGGAAATTAAAGGGCGAGTCGCTGAAACCATGAATCATCAAAATGCCTTTACCGTTGGGCTTTTGAGGGCGATATTCGAACGGCAAATGCATTTGTAACTCTTCGTCATGATTATCTGAGACATAACGACGATTGACACCCATCCACTCCTGAGCATCTTGCAAATACTGTTCATAAGAGCTTTGACCGTGGGGCATGGGCGTTGTAGCAGGAGCTGACTCCGAAGAATTAACGGTTGAGCAGCCCGTCAAAAGAATTGGAAACAGAACTGAGAGTAAACCGATTGACGAACGCTTAGACTGAAAAGAATGAATCAACGACATAGCGAGAAGTCCCGTTATAAAAACAGACTAATTGTATCGTATTACGAGCCATTAAAGTTCATTGTTTGAACAGACAAGCGTAAATTAAGCAATCAAAATGCATGCTCATGAATTCTGGAGGAAGGGGAGGAATTCAAACCCTCGATACGAATGTAGACGACATAAGAAGAGCCTTATTACAAAGAATAATAGGGCCGGTTGACCTGTGGATGCCCTTGTTGGAATCATACGAACTCTCACAATTCGTTCAGTTTTGCCATACTGACCGACTTTTTGATTTTTTAGCTGTATGGCAATTGCCATACTTTTGTGTAATTTGGCGAACTCCGGCGAATAGCTAAAAACTCTTCTATATTGTTTGAAAACAGGCAAATCCAGACAAAACAAAGCCCTCTCAATGAGGGCGGGTTTTAGGTGTGTGGCGGAAGGGGTGGGATTCGAACCCACNNATTCAACCACTCTGCCACCCTTCCGTGAAGTGAAGAGCTCGTATTTTATATGATCTTGGTAAAAGAGTGCAACTGTTGTGGTGCAACCGTCGGGAATTAGCTAACATTTGATGATCTTATCTAAGGAGCCCATCATGGTCCATGAAATTGATAGCCAAAGCGTTGATCAAGTGATCGCAACTCAGCCGATGTGCATTATTACTTTTGGTGCCGACTGGTGCATTGACTGCCGTCGTGCAAAACCCTTCTACACAAAATTCTCAGAAGAATTCACGGATGTTTATTTCACGCATTGTGATGTGGGTGACCGAGAAGGAGAGTTACGTCAAACGCTCAAACAGAAGTATCAATTCGGTCATATTCCGACGATGATTTTCTTCAAAGATGGTAAAGAAGTTGATCGCATCGTTGAAGTGCAAACGCCTTCTGAATTGAAACGATTCATCGAGCGCTGCAAAGGCTAACGCAACATTCCGTAAGCCCGACTAAATATTTTTAGAAAATATCTTGATTTTCTAGCTGACAACAGTATAATTTCGGGCTTACGACACATCACTTGGAAGGGTGGCAGAGTGGTTGAATGTACCGCCCTGGAAAGGCGGCATACGGTTATCCGTATCGAGGGTTCGAATCCCTCCCCTTCCGCCAGAATTCTTAAAGGCTCTCCATCGCGAGAGCTTTTTTATTGTCAAGCTAATCCCTTCAAAAAATCTTCAAATATTTAACCTGAACTTTTCATCAACTAGATGATATTTTTGGGCAGTTGGACTCCTGCGTTCAGTATCAGCTCTCGATTTGATTTTGAAATTTCATCCCAATAGCGTTTCAATGTTCCGTCCAGACGCCATAACTTGATGCCACTGAGCACATCCAAGTACTTAGGTGTGCTGTCCGAGGGCAACTTTTTGTCGCTTAGCCGTTTCTTGAGCATCAGCAATAAACTCAAAGCCAAATATGTCACAAACACCTTGCCTTCGAGCGCCTTGTCCTCGCAACGCATTCGTCTGCCCGAGCAGCGATCCTTGTAATTACAGAAGGCCTTTTCCACTGTATCCCGATTGCGGTAAATCAGCAATGCTGCCGCCGCATCCTTAACCGTATTACTCAACAGCACGATCAGACCGGCTGTCTCACGGTACTTCGCCCACTGCAGCTCATCGAGCTCCCAGTGACCCAATGTATCTTTTTTGTAGAAACGTCTAAAGAGTGGATCATCCGGAGCCTGCCTGGTTTCTTCGAGCTGTTGCTTGAGTCGCTGCAGAGCCTCAAGCGTGTTCTCGATATCATCCGTTTCCTTCTGCTTGCTGAAGTAGACGTGGACATACACTTGGTGATCCGAGCGTCCGCTCGCTCTCGTGTTCATGATCCAAGGCATGGTCTCGGTGTAGCAAAACGCCTCAATCTCCTGTCGATACGCTCTTGGATGGCAAAGCCTCAGTGCCGGCAGGGCTCTTTGCATGGTGGCTTGAATAAAGCTGGAGTTGCGCTTGGCGCCGATGACAAAGCCAATGCCTTGCTTGAGCATGGAGGTCAGATTATTGAGCGAGAAAAAACCTCGATCCAGAATCAACTGAATGGGATCCAAATCCAATTGCGTTAGATCCAGGAAAAGATTTCTCAGCAGGCCACAGTCGTTGAGTGAGCCGTCCAAAACTTTGTAGAAAATCGGTTCGCCACTGATTTCATCGAGCAGCAAGGCGATGTTGAATTGAGGCAAGGAGTCTTCTTCCTTGTTCTTGCCGTATTTAACCTTACGGATGGTTTGGGAAAACGAAGAGATTGATGTGGTGTCAAATGCCCAATACCCTCCGTCAACCAGTGTTTGACTGTGAGCGGCCCGACGCTTCAGATAGGCAAAGCGCTGTTCGTCGGTGATGGATTGAAACAGTCGGGTGATTGCAGTGGGATTGAGTCCATGCTCGGCCGGAAGATAGGTGCGGTTGGCGAAACTCTCGTAGC
>DCTK01000072.1 GCA_002329575.1 Sutterella sp. UBA1442
CCGGAATTGGTTGGTGAAGTGTTGGCTGTCATGAAAAGTCTGGCCGAAGACGGCATGACGATGATTGTTGTGACGCATGAAATCACGTTTGCAAAGGAAGTGGCCGATCGTGTGATTTTCATGGACGGTGGCGTCATTGTGGAGCAGGGCGCTCCAGAAGACGTGCTCGTTAATCCCAAAGAAGAGCGCACTAGGGCGTTTTTAAAGCGCGTGCTCTGATTTATTTGAAGGCTAAAAAAGGGGATGCATTTGCGAAAAATGCATCCCCTGACTATTTAGTGCTCTCGCTTATTGTTGAGCGGCTACTTTGGCAAATGCTTTACGAGCAGCTTCAAGCGTTTCATCGATGACTTCATCGGTGTGCATGATGGACACAAAGCCGGCTTCAAATAAGGACGGAGCGAGGTAAACCCCTTCATCGAGCATGGCGTGGAAGAACGTATTAAAGCTCTTTGCATCGGCCTTCATGACGTCAGCGAAGCCTTGCGGGTACTGATCTAGGAAGTAAAGGCCGAACATACCACCAACGCTTCGAGCGCAGAAGGTCACGCCGGCGTCTTTGGCGATAGCCTCAAGACCAGTGGTCAATTTGGTGGCTTGAGCCGACAGGCGATCGTAAAAGCCCTCTTCTTGAATGAGTTTAAGCGTTGTCAGACCGCAAGCGACCGCCACCGGGTTGCCCGACAAGGTGCCGGCTTGATAAACAGGGCCGCAGGGGGCAATTTTTTCCATGATGTCACGGCGACCGCCAAAGGCTGCGACAGGCATGCCGCCGCCGATCACTTTGCCGAACATCGTAATATCGGGGACGACGCCGTACAGGCTTTGTGCGCCGCCCAAAGCCACGCGAAAGCCCGTCATCACTTCGTCAACAATTAAAACGGCACCATAGCGTGTGCACAGTTCGCACATCGCGTGGATAAATTCAGGTTTGCCAGGGACCATATTCATGTTACCTGCGACTGCTTCAACGATTACGCAGGCAATATCGTCACCATATTGTTTAAAAGCGCCTTCAAGCTGTTCAACATTGTTGTACTCGAGCACTAAAGTGTGTTCGGTGACGCTTGCCGGCACACCTGCCGAGCTCGGATTGCCGAACGTGAGCATGCCGGAGCCAGCTTTGACTAGCAAACTGTCACTGTGGCCATGGTAGCAGCCTTCGAATTTAATGATTTTGTTGCGGCCGGTGTAACCTCGAGCTAAGCGAATGGCGCTCATGCCCGCTTCGGTGCCGGAGCTGACCAATCGCACCTCTTCAATGCTCGGGATAATGCGACGGATTTCTTCTGCAATGAGAATTTCGCGTTGCGTAGCGCAACCGAACGTTAAGCCTTGATCGACAGCATCATGAACGGCACGAATTACTTCGGGGTGATTGTGACCCAAAATCATGGGGCCCCAAGAGCCGATGTAGTCAACGTAGCGCTTACCGTCTTCATCCCACATGTAGGCGCCTTGTGCTTTTTTCATAAAGCGGGGCGAGCCGCCCACGCTGCCAAAAGCACGCACGGGAGAATTTACTCCGCCAGGAATGCTTTGACGGGCACGTTCAAACAAAATGTCATTGGTATCCATTCTCAAATCCTTTCTCTTTAGAAAGCGTAGCCGAGGCCTAAGTTAAAGCTCGTGTTAGCCGGCGTAAAACGATCGCCGATTCTTGTATCAGCATCCAAGGGGACATCGTGGAAATGCGGGAAGTTGACCGTAACATCTCCCATCACTCGCAAATGATCAGTCACAGCCCACGTAAAGCCGGTCTGCAACACAACGTTAACCGTGCTGTCGCGATAGTCATACTCTTCGGAATTGAGCACAGAGTATGCCGCGCCGGCACCCACATGCAAGCGAGTATTGTCGAGCACTTCAAAGTGGTATTGCAACATAAGATTGACGTTGCTTAACTCAAAACTGCCTTTACGATGGCCACTTAAGCGTAAGTCGTGATCGCTTTCTTGGTAGCTTAAGTCAAGAGCCCAGTGACGGTAAAAGAAGTGACGTAGGCCGATTTTGAACCCTTCTGCGGAGCGGAAGGTATAGTCTTGACGATAGTCACCATCGCCGTCCGAGAGGTCGGTTTTCACCCAAGAGCCTTGAGCATAAATTTCCGTGTTATTGCGCCATGGCGTACCTTCAGGCAAGGGGGCCATGCGTCGAGCCTTATCATCGAATTCAAATTTCGAGAAGAAGAAAAAGACATTACTGACCGGAATGTACGTCATATAGACATTGAATTTATCCGTTCCGGCACTGACCAAAGGAAGCGGTACGGGAATCGGTAACCACATCATGTCATTGCGGAACGTGATGCTGGCTGTGTAGCCTGCACCAACATGCAAACCCGTTTGAGCAATCGGAAAGCGAGCGACCCATGCATAGCCGAAGATGGGTTCAGGCTCATAGTTGGAGTCGCGGAAGAGCATTGCGTAGACCATGCGTTCATTACCGCGTTCATCAATGATGGTGCGCACGAGACCAGCACCACCAGGAAACGCATTTTGCTCGTAACGGTTGTCATAGTCCCAACTGGGGTGATTGGTATAAAACGGCAGAAAGATACCCGTACGACCGTTTTCAATGATGTCATGCATGCCGTTGAGTTGGTTACCGATAAAACCAGCATCGGGGTATGGAGACCAACCGCCCGGTAACGTTTCAACAAAAGAATCCACAAAACCTGCCTGCGCAACGGATACTGCTGATGTTAGGCAGGTTGCGACCATAAACTGTTTAATAGAAATCACGGTAAGCTCCTTTCTGCTTGGGTGCTTTGAGCTTGAGAATAAGCCAAAAAATCTTAGCACGTTTTGGCTACTTTGCTGTCAAAACGTTACAATGCTTGCCGGATAAAGTTCGCCACGACAATCGCGGGAATCCGTAAGGATGCACGAGGAAAGTCCGGACTCCACAGAGCGCCGTAGCAGTTAACGACTGCCTGCCGCAAGGTACGGATTAGAGCAACAGAGACGAGCCGACTACGGGTCGGGTGAAACGGGCAATCTCTACGGGGAGCAACATCAAATAGGCAACCGCTGATCCTGCTCGGGGAGGTTGCGGGTAGATGGCTTGAGGCGTAGCGCGAGTTACGTTCTAGATGAATGATTGTCGGTCGCATTCAATCCGAGTGCGAAACAGAATCCGGCTTATCGGCGAACTTTGTCTTCTTATCTTTTTCCTTTCTCTTTTTATCTCACAAAGAGATTGAACAACTCCATTTTTAAGACCGAAAAAAAGCCGCAAAACAAAAGTTTCGCGGCGAAATTGAGCGGCTCGGTGCCGTAGAGCCGCTCGGGACTTAGGAAACTTAAGCCACAGGAATGATTGGGATAATTCTCGGGCCTTTGCCTGCGTCTTTCTTCGCGAAGGTCTTCATCCAGCAGTACATGCCGAAGAGAATACCCAGCGAAGCAAGGATGCAGACGGTAGAGTAAACCGGGGCTTGAGCAAAGTTTGCAACGCGATAGAAGATCGTAGCGGCACTGTAGCCCAATGCCAATGTCCATGCGCAAGCAAAGATTGTCCACTTGGTGCCTACTTCACGATAAATGGCAGCTACGGCAGCTACACACGGCACATAAAGCAGAACCATCAAGAGGTAAGCAAAGACTGCAGAGGTTGAGCCAAACAATGTTTGAATCGTTGCAATTGTTCCTAACGACACTCCTTGTTCTTCTGCAGCCGCAGCGCTGTCAGACAAGTCATCGACGGCGATACCCAAGGGGTCTCCGAACGCTCCCGTAAGGCCTGCGAAGTTTTCACCGATCGTGCCGACGGCTTCAGAGAAGGTAGCAGCCAGAGAGAATCCACCTTCTTCTTCGGCCGCGGTTTCTTCAGCACCGTCACCTTCAGTAGCGGCGGCAGCAGCTTCATTAACTGCCATTGTGTCGTAGAGCGAATTTAAGGTTCCGACTACAGCTTCCTTAGCGAAAATGCCGGTGAACACGCCAACGGCAGCCGGCCAGTTTTCTTCTTGGATGCCCATCGGTTCAAAGACCGGGACAATCGTCTTACCGATTTGCGAGAGAACGGATTTTTCCGTGTCTTCGTTACCGAACGAACCGTCGGTGCCCATGGAGTTCAAGAATGCCAAGCAACCGACAATGACGACGATGACTTTACCGGCACGGAACATAAAGGTGCGTACACGATCCCAGGTGCGGGTCATGACACCTTTGAGTGTGGGTAGGTGGTACGGAGGCATTTCCATCACGAAAGCGCCCGCTGCACCAGGTAGTGCCGTGCGCTTTAAGAGAAAGCCCGTGAAAATGGCCGCGGCAATACCGATGAGGTAGAGACCAAAGACCAAATTTTGACCGTTGGAGGGCCAGAAAGCCGTTGCAAAGAGCACATAGACAGGTAAGCGCGCGCCGCAGCTCATGAAAGGCGTCATCATAACCGTGATGATGCGGTCGGTGGCGCGGTCCATGGTACGAGTAGCCATAATGGCAGGCACGTTACAACCGAAACCGACAAGAAGCGGAACGAATGCTTTACCCGGCAAGCCTAAGGCACGCATTAAACGGTCCATTACGAAGGCCGCACGAGCCATGTAGCCGGACTCTTCCAAAATGGCCAAGAACAAGAACATGAAGAAGACAACCGGGATGAAGGTTGAAATCGTTTGTAAGCCACCGCCGATGCCGCTTGAGAGGAATACGGTCAACCATTCCGGGAAGTGCCAAGAACTTAAAAGTTGGCCCAACCCGTCAACGAAAATACCGCCGACCAAAATGTCAAAGAAGTCGATAAAGACAGCACCGAAATTTTGCGTGAACAAGAACGTGATGTACATGATCAGCAAGAAAATGGGCAAACCCAACCAGCGGTGCAAAACCACGCGGTCGATACGGTCTGTCAGCGTAGCGGTCGCATCACCTTCTCGGACAAGAGCTTTCTCAGCAATGCGTCCGACAAGTTCGTAGCGAGCGTTAGCAATTTCAATATCGGTGTTTTCATCAAAGTGTTTGTCTACATCAGCGACAATGCCGTGAACCTTTGATAAATCCACTTGCGGGAATTTTTCTTCAATGCCGGGAGCGTGCTCTAAGAATTGAACGGCAAACCAAGCCTTTTGTTCATCACGCTCGGTCGGCAATTCTTGGGCAATGGCCTTAACGGCTTCAGAAATGTGCTCATCGAATTGAACTTGGCAGGGAGCAACTTTAGGAGCTGCAACAAAGCGAGCAAGTGCGCTCTTGAGTTCTTTAACGCCTTTTTCTCGATTGGCAACCACACCGATCACGGGGCAGCCGAGTTCCTTTTCAAGAGTTTCGATATCAACGCGGATTTTGTGGTGACGAGCGATATCGAGCATGTTTAATACTACGATCATCGGCACGTGCATTTCGGTCAATTGTGCCGTGAGATAGAGGTTACGCTCGAGGTTAGAGGCATCGACAATATTAACAATCGCGTCGGCTTGACCGCTCAGCAGATAATCACGGGCGACGATTTCATCTTCACCGGAAATCGAAGACGGAGTGACAGAGTAAATGCCGGGTAAGTCCACGACTTCAAAGTCAGTGCCTTCGTGAGAGAAGTTGCCCGTCTTTTTATCAACCGTAACACCGGGCCAGTTACCGACTCGTTGACGAGAGCCTGTGAGGGCGTTAAATAAGGTTGTTTTCCCGCAATTGGGATTGCCGATTAAGGCAATAGTGTGTTGACTCATGTTGAATTCCTCAGCAATCTTTACGGCATAGGTTCGATGTCAAGAATTTCCGCTTCGTCTTTACGAACGGAAATCAAGCAACCGCGCACACGCACTTCAATGGGGTCTCCCAAGGGAGCAATACGTACTACTTCAAGCGTGCATCCCGGAGAGATACCAAGCATCAAAAGGCGGCGACGATATTCGGCAGAGCCGGCCTTGAAGGCTTTAATGCGGCACTTGGCACCGATAGGAAGGTCTTTAAATTGCATGGACAAACCTTTAATCAATAGACATAGATGCGTTCAGCAAGCTGGTAGTTAACCCCGATGCGGCTGTCACCCACGGCAAGCAGCAGCGGCTCATTGAACGCGCAGTGAAGAACCTTGACAGAACTGCCTCGCATCAAACCGAGCTGAAACAGGCGCTCAGATTCGTCAGCGGGTAACTTGATCTTGACGACGGTAACCGGGCTGTCGAGTGCAATTTCAGTCAAAGGACGCAGTTGAGACATATTCTTTTTTTCCATAGAAATCAGGAGCAAACTCCTGTTTAGTTTTTCAGTAAGAGAATGTTAATAAGAAGCGTTATCAATAACAAGAATATGAAAATACGTATATTTCATTAAGTCGAAAAAGATTAAAACTCTGTAATTAATTGAAAAATAAAGATAATAGCCTGAATGAATGAGGTTTATAGGCAAAAGTTAATGAGAATCTTTAACTTGATTTAAGTCAAAAGANNTTTAATCTTTTTAAAAATGAAATTTTAGTGATTTTTCTATTAACTTGAATAAGTTAACGGACCGACTGAAGTCGATCCATTAACTGAAAAGAATGATTTGGCAATAATTCTCAATTTAATTTGTGGATTTAACCGTCAACTCACCGCTCATATGAATATCTCTGATGGCGTACGGGATAGAAATGTTTTCTTCATTAAATCGCGTCAGAATTTCTTTCATGATGGTTGACTTCAGAACACTGACACCGTTTTCAGGGTCAAGCACCCAGAAACTGACACGCAAATTAACTCCGTCGGCCCCGAAACCGGTCATAACAGCAGTCGGTTTGCGGATGGGGTCAATACGTGACATCCCCGAGACAATTTCAACCATGATCTTACAAGCCTGTTCGACGTCACACTCGTAGCCGATAGCCACTTCCACAAAATGCGATACAGCACGTTCGGTACGCGAGAAGTTTTTAACATTAGAAGTCACAAGTGTTTCATTCGGGATAATCATTTCTTCGCNNTAGCGAGTGTTGATTTGAGAGATCTTGCCCGAGAATCCGCTTACTTCAATCATGTCGCCGATTTTCACGGACTTATCAAATAAGATAATGAAACCCGAGATGTAATTTGAGGCAATTTTTTGTAAACCGAAACCCAAGCCCACACCGACAGCACCGCCGAAGACCGAGAGAATGGTCAAGTCGATGCCGACTGACGATAGTGAAAAGAGAATCGCCAGGGTGATCAAACCGATGTAAGTCAGACGAGAAAGCACTACTTTGAGGTTGGGTTCAAAGTCCTGAGCAGACTGAATGGTCTTATCGATTAACGAGGCAAGCCACCGGGCAACGATAATGGACAGAACGACGGTAATTAAGCCGTTAGTCAGCGTCCAAAGGTTAAGTTTGTCACTGCCGATGGGCAATTGAATCGACTTCATGGTCTCGACGATATCGGGCAGAATACCAAAAATATTCAGAGTAGCCAGTGCCCAGAAGATCGTGTAGAAAATTTTGCGTATGCGTGGCGAGAATTGTTTGGTCCCCATCAGCACAGCAAAAATTTCGATCAAAACGACAAGGATGGCCCAAGCGTAGAAGATACTGTAGCCGATACGAATAACGGTGAGCTTACTGTCGGCAGGCAGGATGTGAATGGCTTGCACAACGTAAACGCTTAACGCCAATACGCTTGCGGCCACCAAAGAGAAAACCAAGCGAGCGCTGAGCGCCAGAGCGAAACGCCAGACGTGATCCAGCCAACTCGTTAATTTAATATGTTTGCTCCACACTGAGAGCGATTTGCCAAAGGAGCTTGAGCAATAAGCAGCAATTAAAATGGCAAACGCGATAAGACCTAATTGGAACCAGAAACTCAATTGAAAAAATTCTTGACCAAAAAGCCCCGTGATCGATTGCATAACAGATGTTATGGCAGACTCCGGGGTTTGCAGTGGTTGTTCAGACATCAGGAATCACTAATAAAAACAATAAAATGGAGCAGGCAGTTTACCTTACAGTCCTGTATCTGTAAAGCAAGGATAGGATGAGGCGGGCTATTTGTTAAAGTGGACAAAAGGGTATTTTTGAGTACGCCAAAAAGTATTTGTACTCGGTATGATAGGAGAGTTTTCTCCCGCCTGCGGGTATCTCTTTTATATAGAAGGAATCGAATCCATGTCCGGTTTAGATAAAGTTATGAAGCCTCGCTCCATTGCCGTGATCGGAGCCTCCACTAAAGAGCACACCATTGGCTCGGATATTATGAAACGGTTGACCGATTACGGTTTTACCGGTCCGATCTATCCTGTCAATCCTAAGGGCGGTGAAATTTTAGGTCTTAAGGTCTATCGCAACGTGCTTGAGATCGAAGGCGATGTTGATTTGGCGATAATTGTGGTCAATGCAAAATTCGTACTTGACACCATTGATCAGTGCCATGAAAAAGGTGTGGGCGGTTTGTGCGTGATCTCGGCCGGGTTCAAGGAAACCGGAGCTCAAGGCGCAGAACTTGAGCGTGCTCTGTTGGCCAAGGTTCGAGAATACAACATGCGTTGTGTGGGGCCGAATTGCTTGGGCGTTGTTAATACGCACCCGGGTGTACGTATGGACGGCTGCTTTGCCGAAAGCTTGCCCGAACGCGGAGATATCGGTTTTGTGTCTCAATCCGGCGCTCTCGGTGGCGGCATCCTCAATATTTTGAAAGACTTGAATTTAGGTTTCGCACAATTTATCTCCATTGGCAATCAAGCCGATGTCAACGCCGAGACGGCGATGGAGTATTGGGAAAATGAAGATGATGTGAAGCAGATTTTGCTTTACATGGAATCCATTCAAAATCCGGCTAACTTCCGTGCGTTGGCTTCTCGGATTTCAAAGAAAAAACCGATTTTGGCTTTGAAGGCCGGCCGAAGTGCTGCGGGCGCAAGTGCCGCTTCCTCTCACACAGGTTCTTTAGCCGGTGCCGACAAAGCGGCGAATGCTCTTTTGATGCAAAGTGGCGTCATTCGCGAATATTCATTGGAAAATCTCTTTGCGACAGCCAAAGTGTTTGCCAACTGTCCAATTCCTAAAGGTGACCGCGTAGCCATTATCACCAATTCCGGCGGCCCGGGCATTATGGCAACCGACGCCGTGTGCGAGTACGGTATGCAAATGGCCCAGTTGTCCGACGCAACGAAAGAGACACTGCGTAGTTTCTTGCCTGCTGCCGCTTCGGTTAAAAATCCTGTTGATATGATTGCATCGGCTCCCATTGAGCATTACAAACAAACGCTTGAGACGGTCATTGCTGATGAAAATGTTGACATGATCGTTGTTATCTATTTGCCCTTCTTAGGGCTTAAGGATATCGATGTTGCTCGCGCCGTAATGGATATCAAAGAGCGTCATCCGGAAAAGCCTATCGTTGGTGTCTTTATGACAACCAACAGCTTCTTTGCTCAGTTGTCGGAAATGAAAGTGACGGTGCCTTTCTTCATGTACGCCGAGCAAGCGGTTGACGGTTTAAATCGACTCAATCAACAGCGTCTTTGGGTCAATAAACCCGTCGGTCAGATTCCGACCTTCTCCGTTGATAAAGATCGCGCTCGAGCCATCATTCGTGAAAGCATTGACCAAGGGCGGGAGCAGTTGACAACTCGCGAGAGCATTGATGTGTTGGAAGCCTACGGTGTGCGAGTCTGCCAATCCGGCTTTGCAGTGGATGAGCAAGAGGCTGTTGCCATCGCTGACCGCATCGGTTACCCGGTCGTTATGAAGATGACCTCTAAGACGACCTCTCACAAGAGTGATGTGGGGGGCGTTCGTGTCAATATTCAAAGTGCCGATGAGCTGCGCGCTCAGTACCGAGATCTTGTCGAAAAGCTTAAGGCCAGAGATCTTTTAGAGGGTCTTGAAGGCGTGATCATTCAAGAAATGGTCAAAGGCAGTCGAGAAATGGTTTGCGGTATCGCCAGCGATCCCCAATATGGTCATATGGTCATGTTCGGTTTGGGCGGCGTTTTCATTGAAGTCTTAAAGGACGTGATTTTCCGTTTGGCTCCTTTGACAGATGTCGATGCTGAGGAAATGATCCGTGGCGTCAAAGCGTATAAGCTTTTGGAAGGCGCGCGCGGTACAACTCCCGCACAAATGGATCAATTGCGAGATTGTTTGCTTCGCATCTCTCAATTGGTGACCGATTTCCCGTGCATTACGGAACTGGATATCAATCCGCTTATTGTGAGCGAGAAAAACGGTGAGGGTATTGCCGTTGACGGTCGTGTCAAAGTGGATATGGAAAAAGCTCGCGCACAATTGGCCTAATGACACATTCTGTCAGCTAAGTTAACAAACATACTTAGCAAAGCCCGAAGGTGTAAGTCTTCGGGCTTTTTTTAGTTCAATAATATAGCAAATAAGAGATCTTAAGGGAGTCCTTTAATAACTACTAGATATAGAGGTCAATAGAGAAAACTTCCTAACTATCGGAAATTGTTTAAAAAGCCTTGACTAAGTGGATTTATCACTTTAAATTTCAGTGTAAGAAAGTGGGAAAAAGTGGATAAATGTGGCGTAAAATTGCATAAAGTCCGTTTTTGTCCGCAGTGTTGCATTAATTGGGTTTAACCACAATGTTTCAAGGTACGTCTTTACTAGCGCTTGACGCAAAAGGAAGACTCTCGTTACCCAGTCGGTATCGGGAGAGCCTTTTGTTGTCTTGTCAGGGTGACGTAACCTTGACAAGGCACCCGGACGGCTGCGTATTAATTTATCCTCGCGCTGTTTGGTATGAATTGCGTCCGCAATTGGCGCAATTGCCGTATTCAGCCAGAGCGTTGCAACGCATTTTGTTAGGTAGTGCAGTAGACGTCAGTGCAGATAGTTCCGGGCGTCTGTTGATTCCGAGTGAATTACGCAACTTATGCGGCTTAGGCCGTGACGTGGCTTTGGTCGGTTTAGGTAATCGTTTTGAGTTGTGGGATCAGGTCAAGTACGTTGAATTCGAAAAAGCTGAACTCGCGAAAGGATTGCCTGCTGAAGTTGACTCTCTGAGACTATAAGGGGAGGTGAATGCAGACAAATTTCACGCATCTCTCCGTTTTGGCTAAGAGAGCTCCTTGTGAGTTAGTCACGAATCCCAGTGGTATTTATGTCGATGCGACTTTCGGCAGGGGCGGTCACTCACGAGAAATTCTTAGATTGTTAGGCTCGGACGGTCGTCTAATTGCTTTTGATCGCGATCCTCAGGCCGTTGAAAGTGCGCAATCCATTACGGACCCCCGATTCTCAATTGTCCACGCACCTTTTTCTGAAATGAAAGAGCGTTTGGCTGATTTGGGCATTGATAAAGTGACCGGTATCTTCATGGACGTTGGAGTATCGAGCCCCCAAATCGACGATGCCTCCAGGGGCTTTTCCTTCAGAAATGACGGGCCTCTGGACATGCGCATGGATACAACGCGCGGGATGACTGCTGCCGAATGGATTAACAGTGCCGACGAACGAGACATCGCCAGAGTAATTGATCTTTATGGCGAAGAGCGTTTTGCTCGCAAGATCGCCCGTGCCATCGTTAACGAACGAACAAAAGCGCCGATCACGACAACAAAACAATTGGCATCGATTGTTGCTGCGTGTGTGCCAGTTAATAAGAAAGATCCGACGCAAAATCCTGCAACCAGAACGTTCCAAGCTATTCGTATTCACGTTAATGCCGAGCTCGATGAACTGCAAAAGGCACTTGATGCCGCTATGGATTTGTGTCAAGACGGTGCTCGCATTGCAGTTATCACATTCCATTCGTTGGAAGACAGAATTGTGAAACGGTTCTTCGATGACAAGGCTCATCCAGAGCGTGCCTTTGATTCACGTCTTCCTTTGCGCGCAGACCAAATGCCCGCCCCCGAACTCGTTGATATTCAGCGTGTATTGCCAGACGATGCAGAATGCAGCGTCAATCCCCGTGCACGTAGTGCGATATTGCGAATTGCAACTCGTTCGCGCAAAGGAGTCCAAGCATGAAACTAGGGCTCCTGAAGTTCATTCAAACACATAATGAACCGGTGTTGATTGCCGTGTTGACGGCTGCAGTTGTGCTTGTGGCATTAACGATAGTGACCAATCAGTACACGGTAAGATCTCTGACGGTTGAAATCGAGCACGAACAAGAGGTTGCACGTCGTCTTCAGGATGATCATCGTGAAATCAGCATTGAGTTAGCGAAGGTAACGTTGCCGGGCTACGTTGTTCAAGGTGCTAGAGAATTGGGGCTTGAAGTCGCTCGCAATGAAAATACCGTAATTTTGCAACCTAAGCCTGTGCCGAGGTTTGTCAGTCGTGAAGCCAAGGAGGATGACAATGAATAAAGTGTCCTTCTTTGCCATGATTGTTCAGTGGTGTAAGGCTCGGGGTAGGGAGTTCTGGGCCGAGGATACTTCGCCTCGTGAACCTTTGCGTGACGTCGATCGCGAAAAAGAATGGCGTGCATTGGAAGTCAGTCAAAAGCGCTCGCACATGGTATTGGCATGTATGGTTGCCGTTTTCGTATGTGTGTTTTTACGTGCTGGTTACTTGCAGTGCTTCAATACGGAATTTTTGCAAAAACAAGGTGAAGTCCGTTACGCGAGAACACTTGAAATTGCAGCCGGTCGTGGTGAAATTTATGACAGAAACGGTGTCGTTCTGGCCTCTTCACTGCCGGCTCGAAGCATTTGGGCAACAACCAATTTAACGGATGTTACTGATCAGCAAATTGCTCAATTGTCCGCTCTTTTAGGTGTGTCTGAACGAACATTGCAAAAGCGTTTGTCTCGCCCCAATGCTTTTGTGAATTTGGCTCGTCAGGTGGAAATGGACGTAGTGCGTCAAGTGCAGGCTATGCATATTGAAGGGCTGACTTTTACGCCTGATGTGAAGCGTCACTACCCGGGGGGTGAAGTTTCTGCACACATTGTGGGCTTTAATAATCGCGAGGATCGCGGTCAAGAGGGCATGGAACTTGCCAATGACAAGACGTTGACCGGTAAAAACGGAGAACGTCGTGTGATTCGAGACCGTCTTGGTCATATTATTGAAGAAATCTGGACGCAAGAACCTGTGCCCGGACAGGATTTGCATCTTTCGATCGACTCTCGTATTCAATACATTGCTTACAGCGCAGTAAAGAATGCCGTAGAAAAGCACCAAGCTAAAGCAGGCGCGGTCGTTGTTGCAGACTCTATTACGGGCGAAATTTTAGCGTTGGTCAGTTGGCCGGGTTTTGATCCCAATGATCGCAGCACCTTCGCATTTGAAAAGATCNNGGAGTACTTTTGCATTTGAAAAGATCCGCAATCGCGTGGTGACAGATACGTATGAGCCCGGTTCCATTATGAAGCCCTTTGCAATTGCTAAGGCGCTCGATATGGGCATTGTACGTCCTGACAGCTTGATTCAGACGGCACCGGGCAAAATTACCGTTGCTGATCGCACCATCAGTGATACGCGTGACTTCGGTCTGTTGACCGTTTCGCAAGTGATTGCAAAATCTTCGAACGTTGGCACCGTCAAAATTGCATTGCAAATTCCAGCCCAAACGTTGTGGGAGACATATAGTCGATTGGGTTTTGGTCAAGCTCCTCAAGTGGGATTCCCGGGTGCTGTCGCAGGTCGTTTGCGCCCGGCTAAGACTTGGGGCCCTGTGGAGCAGGCAACGATTTCGTACGGCTATGGCCTCTCGGCTTCTTTGATGCAAATCGCTCAAGCGTATACGGTCTTTGCACGCAACGGCGACGTGATTCCTTTAACGCTTATGAAGCGCACGCATCCGGCCGCAGGTGAACAGGTCTATCGTCCTGAAGTGGCCCGACAAATGCGTGCCATGATGATGACAACAGTGCACCGAGGAGGTACGGCCTCGCGCTTGAAGGTGACCGGTTACACAGTTGCCGGTAAAACAGGCACCGTTTATAAAGTCAAAAATGGTGAATATGTGAAGGATTACGTCGCTTCCTTCGTAGGGGTGGCACCTGCCACACAGCCTCGCTTGGTGGTTGCGGTCATGATTGATGAGCCCAAGGACGCTGGTCACGTGGGCGGTGTTGTGGCTGCGCCGGTTTTTGGAGAAGTTGTTGAAGCGGCACTTCGCACGTTGTTAGTCAATCCTGATGATCCGATGATGGTGGCCGGCGGCGGACTTTTGACGAAGTCTNNGGGTGGCGGACTCTTGACGAAGTCCGTGCACTGATTCACGCATTGTCTTTATTTCTGATCGGTCTTTGCGAGATTGGAGAAAGAATGACCGAAAACATCAAATCCTATGTTGACCTTTTAAAACGTTTGGCCCCAGAGGCCGAACGTTTGGTATTGGACTCTCGTAAAGTCAAAGAAGGCGATGTATTTATTGCCGTTCCTGGGTTGCATGTTGACGGTAGGCAATTCTTGGAAAAAGCCGCACAGAAGGCATGTGCAGTCGTTTATGAAGATGATGGCGTGCGGCGCACGTTTGGAGTGCCGGCCATTGCCGTTCCTAATTTAAGTCGCTATCTCGGTCGTTTTGCTGCATTCTTTTATCGCAATCCGAGTGCGAGCATGTCAGGCGTTGCCATTACAGGGACAAATGGTAAGACAACGTCTTCTCACTGGATTAGTCAGCTTCTAACTCTTTTAGGAGAGCCGTGTGCAGCCATCGGTACGATCGGCTGCATGTTTGAGGGTAAGCCGTTTGAGGAGGGATCGCTGACGACGCCCGATGCAGTCTCCCTGCAGGATCTTCTTTCCCGGCTTCGTCAAGCAAAGGCGAGCTCATTTGCGCTTGAAGCAAGCTCTATCGGTCTTGTTCAGGATCGTATGCAGGCCTTAGAGCTGGAGGTGGCGCTCTTTACCAATCTCACTCGAGATCATTTGGACTATCACGGCGACATGGCTTCTTACGAACGGGCCAAAGCCATTCTTTTTGATTGGCCGGGGCTAAAGAGTGCTGTCATTAATATCGATGATGAGGCGGGTGTGCGAATGGCAGGGCGAGCCGTTCATCGTGGACTTCACACCGTTGTCACAACGACAAAGGGTGCCATTGCTTTGGCCGGCTCATTTGCGTTGAGTGCTCAAAACATTCGAGCCTTGCCCGAAAGCATGCAATTTGATCTTTGCTTCGGCGCCGAGCGACATCGTGTGAAAATGCCCATTTTTGGCGAATTTAATATTTCCAACTTGTTGGGCGTTGTTGGTGTCGCTTTGGTTAAAGGTTATGCGTTGGCAGATATTGTGCAATTTTTGCCACAGTTGGTGCCGCCTGCCGGTCGTATGCAATTGGTCTCTCACGCCGGATGCGCATTGGCCGTAGTGGACTACAGTCATACGCCTGATGCGGTTAAAAATGCGCTCGTTGCGCTTCGCCCTGTTGCGCAAGCTCGTCGTGGAAAGCTCTGGATTGTGGTGGGAGCTGGCGGCGATCGAGATGCCGGCAAGCGCCCGATGATGGCAGAAGTGGCAGAAAAATTTGCCGATCGGGTGGTTCTCACTAGTGATAATCCGCGCACGGAAGATCCGCAAGTTATCCTTGGTCATATGCTTCAGGGCTTGGCTAATCGACAAGCCGCAGATTGTGTGGAAGATCGCAGAAAAGCAATTGCTCAAGCAATGTCTGAAGCTGCTTCTGAAGATATCGTGCTCATTGCCGGTAAAGGACACGAACTCTATCAAGAGATTGATGGAGTAAAACATCCTTTCAGTGATTTGATTGAAGCGCGCAATGCACAATGGAAGAAAGTTCCTCTAAATGACACGTTAATGAGTTCGCAACTGTTATCGAAGTTGTTGCCAGGCTCTAAATATTTGGGTAGCGATGTCGCATTTACAAGCGTGTGCACCGATACGCGTGAAGTTAAAGAAGGAGCTTTATTTTTTGCCTTAAAAGGCGAGCGTTTCGACGGGCATAACTTTGTCATGCAAGCAATGCGAGCCGGTGCTGCTGCAATTGTTGTCGATCACGAAGTGTATTGCCCCTTGCCTCAGATTATCGTCAAAGACGTCAAGCTTGCACTGGGTGCTAGCGCTGCTTATTGGCGTCGACATCGCACAATGCCCATTGCAGCNNAGCCGTTCTTGAAGCCCGTTATGGCGAAAAAGCGTTGGCAACGAAGGGTAATTTTAATAACGATATTGGCGTGCCATTAATGTTGTGGCGTTTGCGTGATACGCATGAAGCAGCCGTAATCGAAACCGGAATGAATCATCCCGGCGAAATGCAATATTTAGCCGGTCTTGTTCAGCCGACCGTTGCTGTGGTCACCAATGCCCAACGCGAACATCAAGAATTTTTGCAAACGGTAGAAGCGACAGCACGGGAAAACGGGCAGGTATTCAAAGCATTGCCTAGTCAAGGAACGGCGGTCATTGCAATTGATGATGCCTGCAAAGACATTTGGCTTGAGATGGCAGGTCACTGTAATGTCTTGACCTTCGGTTTGAGTGATCATGCGGATGTTACCGGTAAAGTCATCTCTGGCAAGCAAGGGAAGATGACTGCACGAATTAAAACTCCGGTCGGTTCAATGGATNNTTCAATGGACGTGACACTGAAGGTCAACGGAGAACATAACCTTCGTAATGCGTTGGCTACAACGGCGGTTGCTTGTGCGATGAATATTTCGCTAGAACATATCGCCAAGGGGTTGGAAGCTTTTGAGCCAATTGCCGGTCGCGGAAAGATTTACAACCTTAAGCATTTCACCGTAATTGATGATGCTTATAATGCCAACCCTGATAGTATGAGAGCCTGCATTGATGTGTTGGCTTCTTATCCAGGTCCGCATTTGTTGATTTTGGCGGATATGCGTGAACTTGGCGACAAAAGCCGTCAATATCACGAGGAAATCGGAGCATATGCTGCAGAACGCGGTATTGAGACGGTGATCGCGACTGGCGAAGATATGCAGTTTGCAATTGACGCTTATAAAGCCAACGGAGGTAAAGAATCTTTATTCGAAGCCAATCGCAAACGCTTTATGGAAGCGGTACTGGAGCGCTCTAAGTCTGTGCACACAATAGCGGTCAAAGGCTCGAATTTTTATAAGCTCAACCAAGTGGTGACGGCACTGACCGCCCTGGAAGATTAATTTTTAGAGTGCGCAAGTATTAGTATCGAAGGACGCCCGAGATGTTATTGGAATTTTTCCGTTGGATGGGGCAGGAATATCCTGAGTTCCTGGTCTTTAACTACTTAAGTCTGCGAGCGGTTTTAGCAGCGCTGACTGCTCTTTTCGTGGGCTTTTTCGCAGGTCCCGCCACCATCCGTTATTTGCGCAGGATGAAAATGGGGCAAGCCGTTCGCACTGACGGACCGAAAACACACTACGTCAAAGACGGTACACCGACGATGGGCGGCGTGCTCATTTTGATTGCTATTGCGCTTTCGACATTGTTGTGGATGGATTTGAGCAATCGTTACGTATGGGTTGTTCTTTTTGTGACTTTGGGGTTCGGCTGGATTGGTTGGGTTGATGATTATCGTAAAGTTGTACGCCACGATCCCAAAGGAATGAGTGCTAAAGAAAAATTCGGTTGGCAAACCTTAATCGGATTAGTGGCCTCCGTTTATCTGGCTTTTGCCATCAGTATGCCGGCCAATATGAGCGTTTGGGAGATGGTGATCAGTTGGGTTCAATCGGGCTTTCCGATGCAGTTACCCTCTCATGCCGACCTCATTATTCCTTTCTTTAAACACTTCGCTTATCCTTTGGGGATTTTCGGCTTTATTGCGCTGACTTTTATCGTTATTGTGGGTACGAGTAATGCCGTGAATCTTACGGACGGATTAGATGGGTTGGCGATTTTGCCTGCGGCAATGGTCGGCAGTGCATTGGGGATCTTCGCCTACGTTGAGGGTCGTGTGGACTTCGCGCACTATTTATTCTTCCCTTACATTCCGGGTGCAGGCGAACTGGTTGTGATTTGTGCGGCCTTAGCTGGAGCAGGTCTAGCCTTTTTGTGGTTTAACGCTCATCCGGCTCAAGTCTTTATGGGCGATGTCGGTGCGCTGGCCTTAGGAGGAGCGTTAGGAACCGTGGCCGTTATTACACGTCAAGAATTCGTGCTTGCCATCATGGGCGGCGTCTTTGTTGTTGAAACGCTTTCGGTCATGATTCAAACGGTGTACTTCCGCCTCTCAGGTGGCAAACGTATTTTCTTGATGGCGCCAATCCATCATCACTTTGAATTAAAAGGCTGGAAAGAAACTCAAGTTGTGACGCGTTTTTGGATCATCACGTTCATTCTCGTTTTGATCGGTCTTTCAACGTTGAAGATTCGTTAGTGCGTAGCACTAGGGGTAGCACAAATGGAAAAGAAAGCATTGATTGTAGGGTTAGGCGCATCGGGAGAAGCCTGCGCCCGTTTTCTTTTGCGACGTCATTGGACGGTGATAGCTACCGATACTCGCGAAGCGCCTCCTGCTTTATCAAAGTTGCAAGGAGTCGATCATTTTTCATTTTGTCCGTTTGCTCAAGCCGCCGAAGCCCTTGAAGGTGCCTCGATTTTAGTGCTCTCGCCGGGCATCTCGCCTTTTCATTCGCCGGTTGCTCCGTTAGTGGAACAAGCACGTAAAGATGGTGTAGATGTTGTAGGTGAAATTGAGCTTTTTGCTCGAGAATTGGCCCACCTTAAAGCTGAGCGTGGATATGATCCCAAAGTGATTGCAATTACCGGTACGAATGGGAAGACCACAACTACGGTGTTAACTTCATTGATGGCGGCTGCCGGAGGCAGAAAAGCTGTAGCTGCCGGCAACATTGGGCCTAATGCGGTCACGGAGCTTGATCGTTACTTAGAAAAAGATGAATTACCTCAAGTGTGGGTGCTGGAGCTTTCGAGTTTTCAGTTGCAAACGACGTCAAGTTTGCAACCTGATGCGGCCACCATTCTTAACATCACCCAAGATCATCTAGATTGGCACGGCTCCATGCAAGGCTATTGCGAAGCCAAAGGTCGCATCTTCATGCACGATAAAACCGTGCGTGTACTAAACCGCGATGATGCCAGCGTCATGACCTTTTTAAGTGAAGGCGCTAAAGCCTGCACGTTTGGTGCCTCGGCCCCTACCATTGCTAACGACTGGGGGTTGGTGAGAGAAGACGGTCTTGTGTGGCTGGCTTTCAATGAGGACGATTCGGTGTCGTTATCTAAACGCAAAGTTTTGCAAGGGCACCTTACGCAACGACTGATGCCTGTAGCTGCGCTACATATTCGAGGTCAGCACAACGCGATGAATGCATTGGCGGCCTTGGCTCTTATCCATGCGGCTGGCTTGCCTATGGCCGACGCGTTGCGCGCACTTTCACAATATAAGGGCGAGCCGCATCGAGTGCAGTATGTGATGACTGTTGACGGTGTGGATTACATCGATGATAGTAAAGGAACTAATGTTGGTGCTACGGTAGCGGCATTAGACGGTCTCGGCGCCGATGGGACGAAAATTGTCATTATTTTGGGTGGAGACGGCAAAGGTCAAGATTTCTCACCCATTGCTGAGGCGATGGCACGACATGCTCGCGCGGCTGTCTTAATCGGACGAGACGCTCCGTATATTGAAAAGGCACTTGCAGGAGCCGCATATCCGATTGAACACGCAAAGACTTTGCCCGAGGCGGTTCAAAAGTGTGCCAAGATGGCCAAGGCTGGCGATGCTGTGCTTTTGTCGCCCGCTTGCGCAAGCTGGGATATGTTCCGAGACTATGCAGAGCGCTCGCAAATTTTCATCGATAGTGCACGCGCTTTAGCAGAAAACTCTACTGAGCGGTCGGAGTAAATGAGTGTAATGATCGACATCAGCCGATTTTTATCGTTTCTTCCATTTGGTCGTAAGCAAGAAGATAGCTTAGGTCGGCGCTCGTCTTTCGGTACCATTGCACCCATTGATTACAGCGTGATTGCCTGTGGGTTAGCTCTGTTAATTATCGGGCTCGTGATGGTGTATTCGGCTTCGATTTCGCTCGGTGATTCACCAAAATACAACACTTCGGAAGGGTATTTCGCCACACGTCAAGCCATTTTTATTTTGATAGGTCTTTTTGCATCAGCTGTCCTCTTTAAAGTGCCGATCGATACTTGGTATCGGTTCTCTTATATTCTCGGTGTATTCGGTATTTTGCTTTTGGGCGCAGTTTTTATTCCTGGGCTGGGGGTAACGGTTAACGGCTCCGTGCGTTGGATTGGACTGGGACCTATCAACGTCCAGGTTTCTGAAATCGTTAAATATGTGTCTGTACTTGTGATTGCGCGCTTTGTCGTTAATCGCCAGTACTACATGCACTCTTACACGCGCGGCTTGATCCCGGTGATGCTCTATATCGGCTTAGTAGCGGGGCTTTTGTCTCTGCAGCCAGACTTGGGTGCGACAGTTGTGATTAGTGCCATTGTGTTGGGGGTGGCATTTTTGGGTGGTTTACGCTGGCGTGTGATTATTCCGTTGGCTGTAGCCTTAGGCATAGCCATTATTTCCTCCATTGTTTTGTCACCGTGGCGTACTGCACGTGTGTTTGCCTATTTAAATCCGTGGGATATTGAAAACCAGCTCGGTAAGGCCTATCAGTTGACGCACTCGCTCATTGCCTTCGGTCGAGGCGAATTGTTCGGTGTCGGTTTGGGGGCAAGTGTTGAAAAAATGCACTATTTGCCTGAAGCGCACACAGACTTTATTTTGGCTGTGATTGGTGAAGAGCTGGGATTGGTAGGTTTTACGTTAGTGTTGGCTCTATTTTATTGGCTCGTGCGTCGCTCTTTTGAAATTGGTCGCCAGGCCGTGCGTTTGGAATCGGTGTTTGCCGGCCTTGTTGCACAAGGTGTCGGGCTTTGGATTGGCGTGCAAGCTTTGATTAATATCGGCGTAGCTTTAGGGCTTTTGCCCACTAAAGGATTGACCCTGCCTCTGGTCAGTTACGGGGGCTCTTCAATCGTTATTACGCTTGCAGCACTGGCGTTATTACTAAGAGTTGATTATGAAAACCGCCTGTTGATGCGTGGAAAGAGGAAAAGATAGTGACATCGAAACATTTGATCATTGCGGCTGCGGGAACCGGTGGACACGTGATGCCGGGGTTGGCTGTGGCCGACGAAATGAAAAAACGCGGATGGACCGTCTCTTGGATCGGAACCGAAGTAGGTATGGAATCACGATTGGTTGTCAGCCGCAATATCGCTTTTGATGCGTTGGACTTTACCGGTATGCGTGGTAAGGGTTTGGTTCATGCAGTCAAAGGCGCTGTGAAACTAGTTGGGGCATGCTTTAAAGCGAAGTCCCTTGTCTCGGATCGCCACGCTGATGCGGTATTTTCGACCGGTGGTTACATCGCTGTGCCCGCTGCGTTTGGCGCTCGCGCTAATGCGAAGGCCCTTGTCATGATGAACTGTGACGCCGGTAGCTTAATGAGTGTTCGTGCTGTCATGCCATGGGCTCAGGCCGTGATGTGTGGCTTCGATGGTGAGTGTGCGCATCGAGCAGGGGCGAAGGCCATTGTGTCCGGCAACCCTGTGCGTGAGGATATCCTGGCGTTGCCCGAGCCTTCTAAACGCTACGAAGGACGTAGTGGACGCCTGAATTTATTGGTTTTTGGCGGTTCTTTGGGCGCTCAGGTACTCAATGAAACATTGCCCGAGGCGTTGGCAAAATTTGATCCAACAACTCGTCCGATTGTGACGCATCAGTGCGGCCAAAAGCAGCTTTCTGCGGTGAAAGCTCGATATGAAGAGTTGGGCATAGAAGCTAACGTTGTGTCCTTTATCGATAACATGGCTTCTGCCTATGCTCGTGCGGATGTTGTTGTGTGCCGCGCTGGCGCCACGACGGTAAGCGAATTGACAGCTGCCGGTGTGGCGGCCATTTTGGTGCCTTTTGTCGTCTCGACTACTGAACACCAATTGGGTAATGCTCGTTATCTTGAGAGTCATTCGGCGGGTATTTTGCTCGAACAAAAGCATTTAACGGCTCAAAACCTGTACAACAAACTCTCTGAGCTTGACCGCCCGCAGTTAATCACCATCGCTCAAAATGCTCGAGCGTTGGCTAAACGTGATGCTGCAAAAACAGTGGCTGATGCCATCGAGCGGTTGTGTGCCTAATGCTTTAAACTTCATCTTTTATGCTTTTTGTTTTGGGCAAGAGCTATGAAATTTGCTGTTAACAAGATTCATTTTGTCGGTATCGGCGGCACTGGGATGAACGGTATTGCTGAAGTGCTCGTAACGCTTGGATATCACGTAACGGGTTCCGACATGGCCGATAATGCGGCAACACAANNAAAAGGCTTGGGTGTGGAAATTTTTCGCGAGCATAGCGCTGAAAATGTGAAAGGCGCCGATGTCGTTGTGATTTCTTCGGCGATTAAAGCTGACAATCCGGAAGTAGTGGCAGCACGGGAAGCGCGCATTCCTGTTGTTCCTCGTGCAGTGATGTTGGCCGAGCTCATGCGTTTTAGAAGCGGCATTGCTATTGCCGGTGCTCACGGCAAAACAACGACCACTTCGTTGGTCGCCAGTGTGTTGGGTGCAGGCGGCTTAGATCCTACGTTTGTGATCGGTGGGCGATTGAATTCGGCCGGCGCCAATGCCCGTTTGGGACGCGGTGAATTTTTGGTGGCTGAAGCCGATGAGTCTGACGCATCATTTTTATACCTTTCGCCCGTCATTGCTGCTGTGACCAATATTGATGCCGATCATATGGACACCTACGGTCACGACTTTGAAAAACTCAAAGATGCATTCGTTGCGTTTTTAACGCGATTGCCGTTTTATGGCAAAGCCGTGCTTTGCTATGACGACGAGAACGTCCGCTCGATTATCTCTCGCGTGCCTCGGTCTGTGGTGACTTACGGTTTAAGTGAAGAAGCTGATGTGCGCGCCGTTGATGTGCGAGCTGTGGGTACGCAGATGCATTTTACGGTGTTGCGAGAAGGTCGCGAGCCTTTGCCTGTGCGATTAAATCTGCCCGGCATGCATAATGTTTGTAATTCATTAGCAGCCATTGCCATTGCGACGATGGCAGAAGTCGATGATGCCAGTATCGTTAAGGCGTTGGAAAACTTTACCGGTGTCGGTCGTCGCTTTAGTCAATATGGTGATATTGCATTGCCCGATGGCGGACATTTCACCTTAATTGACGACTACGGACATCATCCCCATGAAATGGCTGCAACGATTGCTGCCGTGCGCGGAGCTTATCCGGGACGTCGATTGTTAGTGGCTTTCCAACCCCATCGTTATACGAGAACGCGAGACTGCTTTGAAGATTTCGTCAAAGTACTCTCAGGTGTTGAAGCTTTGGTGCTTGCTGACGTGTATCCAGCGGGCGAAACTCCGATTGTGGGGGCAGACGGTCGTGCGCTTGCGCGGGCCATTCGTATCGTCGGTCAAACGGAATTGGTTTTCGTGGATAAACCGACAGAAATTGATGATGCTGTCATGAAAATCGCCCGCGATGGTGATGTCGTGGTAACAATGGGTGCCGGTAGCGTCGGCGCAGTGCCGGCTCGCTTGAAGGCTCGAGCCGGTCAATAATAGTTGGAAGGATTTTTAAAAATGGATAAAGCACAAAAGTCGATCGATCCGAAGTCTTTGGGCAAGGTGGTGTTGCTGTTGGGTGGTCGCTCGAGCGAGCGCGAAGTTTCGCTGATGAGTGGCAAGGGAGTGTTTGANNTTTGATGCCCTGCAAGGAGCCGGTGTTGATGTCACCCGTTTTGATCCCCAAGAGCAACCGCTCTCTGAACTTGAAAAAGGAGACTACGATCGCGCCGTGATTTCTTTACACGGCCGCTTTGGTGAAGACGGCACAATTCAAGGTGTACTCGAATATCTCAACATCCCGTATACGGGTCCTGGCGTTCGCGCAAGTGCTATCGCTATCGACAAAAATTTAACGAAATTAGTTTGGCGTGAACGCCAAATTCCGACGCCTAATGGCATGCTTGTGACTAAAGACAGTGACATGAGTTTTGTCATTCAAGAGTTAGGTGTCAACCTCGTGGTTAAGCCTTCTCGAGAAGGCTCCAGCATCGGCTTAACAAAGCTTGAATACGCCAATGTACAAACGTTGCGCGAAGCCGTGGAGAAGGCTTCCCAGCTTGACCCCCAAGTACTTGTCGAAGAGCGCATTTACGGGCGCGAGTTAACCGTCGCAATTTTAGGCGAAGGGCTGGACGCACGCGTGCTGCCGATTATTGAAATTGTGGCTCCCGATGGTGACTACGATTACCAAAATAAATACTTCACGGACGTCGTACGCTATGAATGTCCGGCAGACTTGTCTGAAGAGCTTCGTGACGATATTTCAACGGCTTGCTTACGTGCCTATCGAGCATTGGGAGCTCGGGGTTGGAGTCGCATTGACGTGATGCTTGCCGAGGATGGCCGTTTTGTGTTGTTGGAAATGAATACCTCGCCTGGGATGACTGCTCACTCGTTGGTGCCTTTGGCGGCAAAAAATGCCGGCATGAGCTATGAAGAGTTGGTGCTTCAAGTGGCAGCTTCTGCATCGCTTGATACGGCTGATCGTTAATCGCAAGGACAAATGCCCGCAAATAACGGCCGTATGAGACGTGTTTTAAAACTGATGCTTATTGGCATCGCAGTAGCGCTTTTGATTGCTGCGGTTGCCGTGAGCAGTTTTCCGTCTTACTTCGGACATTTTTTCAAAATTCGTGCCGTGGAGCTTTCTGGCGAAGTCGATCACATTTCGTCATTGCATTTCAGACGCGCTTTGGGAGACACGACAGACGGCACATTTTTCGATGTCGATTTATCTGCTGTACGTGAAGCGGCTCTAAAGGCTCCATGGGTTAAAGACGTTTTTGTCCGGCGAGTTTGGCCGGATCGGCTCAACATCGAAATCGTGGAATATAAGGCCTTGGCACTTTGGGAAGATGGTCGATTGGTCTCCGTTGATGGTGAGCTTTTTGCGGCCAACCCTGAAGAGGTTGATAATCCAATGGCTTTACCGGAGTTTTTCGGTCGAGCTGATATGGCCAAAGAAGTGACGAGACGCTACAAGCGCTTCAATAAGATGCTTGAGACCGTCAAACTTGACGCACGTGTCACGGAGATCAGCGTAACCGAGCGTGACAGTTGGGCTGTTGCCATCGCCGGGAAAAATATTCCGCCGACTCGCATAGAGTTGGGAGTCGAACAAGAAGATTGGACACTTGAAGACCGATTCGGGGTTGTTATCGTACAATACCCCGATGTTGTGAAATTAATGAAAGGGCCGCCCTCGAGTATTGACGCGCGCTATGAGCTGGCTTTTTCGGCCACGTTACCGGAAAAGAGTTTAAAGCGTTATCGCTCTGAAGAGACTCGTCGTAGGGTAGCCGAGTCGATTGCAGAATCTAACCGCGCACAATGAAAGAGATTAAGAAAACCGTAGCCGCGATTGACCTCGGTTCAAGTAAGGTGTTGGTCGTGGTTGCTGAAGTGTACAAAGACGGCACATTCCGAGTGCTCGGCCAAGGCCGGGCGGACTCTCGGGCTGTGGCAAACGGCATTGTAGGCGACGTGCCCGAGGCGCAGATGGCTGTGAAGGCGGCCCTTGACGAAGCTTCTCAAATTGCAGGCACTGCTAAAGTGGCCGAAGTAGCCACCAATGTCTCCGCCAAATCAGTTCGAGGAGTCGATTCAAGGTCTGAGATGCCGATCAAAGGGCGTTACGTAACGCTTGAGGATATGGCTTCGGTTCAAAAGATGGCTAAAGATGCTGTCGATATGCGCGATGATGAAGTTCAGGTTAAGTCTGAGCTTTTGTACTATACGATCGACGGTCAGCTCGAAGGTACCGGTAGCCTCAATCCCGAGGGAATTCAATGCTCACGCATTGCTGCTTATATGCATTCGGCCGTGGCCGGTCATCTTTCAACGACAAATCGAATGAAGACTCTCATTCGAGCCGGTGTAACGCCGGAAATTTATATTCCAGAAGGTTGGGCAAGCGGTTACGCCGCTTTGACTGAAGATGAACGCCAAAACGGTGTGCTGTTAATTGATGTCGGCGCCGGAACGACCGATGTTGTCGTATTTTTAAACGATAAACCTCGCTACACCAAAACGTATCAATTCGGCGGCGAGTTAATTACGAAAAAAATTGCCGGTTTTCTGCATTGCACCAATTTTGAAGCAGAGGCGTTAAAACCACGACTTGACTTGCGTTGTCTGCCGGAGCACAAAGACGTTATTTTGTTTAAAACGCCTATTGAAGAAGGCGGACGCAAATTTTCCAAGTACGACATTTCTCAAGTGGCTGTCGGCGAGTTAACGACACTTATTGATGCTATCGGTCGGGATTTGTTCCATGAGGGCTGGTTTGATGTTGATGATCAAGGCAATCCGTACAACAAACTCCCCGGTGGTATTGTGGTGACGGGGGGTACGGCCCTGTTAATCGGCATTACGGAAATGTTTGACGTGCCTGGAGCCAAGGCTTACACATTCAGTGCTCGTTTAGGTCGTTCGCGTTACAGCGGAGATGCCTGTATCGGACTTAACTCACCGAAAGAAAGTGCAGTTATGGGCATGATCTCATACATGGCCAAGCGATTCCAAGAAGGCGACGAGGAAGAAAGCACGGCGACGGACGATTCTTTGGTCAATCGCATGAAGCGATTTGCTAAAGAATTTTTCACCGGTCAGTATTAACCGACAAAGAAAAAAATCCCTATGAATGCCCTATCGTATCTCATCATTGCCTTTTTATTGGCACTGACGTACTTAAGTTTGTCTGACCATCACCGCACTAAAGGTCTTCAAGACTTTGCAACGGCAGGCGGTTCCATGGGTAGTCTTTTATGTGCATTGTCGCTTGTCAGTACCATCATCGGAGGCTCGGCAACCCTAGGGATGGGAGCGTTGGCACAAAAGGTCGGTGAGGCAGCATTTTGGTGGCTGGGCGTCGGAGCTCTGGGGCTGATTGTTCACGGTTGGGTGATTGCTCCGCAGATCCGTAATATGCCTGCAATGACGTTGCCGGAAGTCGCCAGTGTTCGAGTGGGCGAGAAGGCAAAATTATGGAGCGCTGTCATCATTGCCGTATCCTGGGTTGCGGTGACTGCTGCCCAGTTTGTCGCGTTATGGTCTTTGTTAAATAGTCTGATGTCTGCTTCGATTGCCATGATTTTTTACGGTGCAATAGCTTTAGCAGTCATTCTTCATACCGCGATGGGAGGACAACGAGCCGTCATAAAAACGGATGCGTTGCAAGCCATTCTTTTATTAGGCGGCTTCATTGTCGCAGCTTGGTGGTGTGTAGGTTCGGTGCCAGCGGAAAACGTCAATTGGATTCCCTTTAACGAAAAATTCGGTGTCGTAGATTGGGCGACATTAATGCTGCTTGTCGGCATCACTTATATCGTGGGCCCGGATATGTTCTCCCGATCCTTTGCTGCTAAAGATGCCTCTTCAGCTCGACGTGCGGCATGGATTGCTTCGCCTTTACTCGTAATCTTTGGCATAACGATCACGTATTTAGCATTGGCCAATGTTGAGGCGGCTTCTCCCATTGCGGGCTGGCTGTCTCCGAATAGCCCCATGCCATGGCTTTTGAAAGCGGCACTGGCCTTGGGGTTAATCAGTGCATTGTGCGGTTCGGCGGATACGGTATTGCTGTCTGCCGCAACGATTGCCGAGCGAGATATTTTTGGTAAGAATCGTCTGCCTGCCGTGCGACTTTTGGTGGTTTTTATCGGATTGATGTGTGCCTCAGTCGTTTTTGTTTCGGGAGACATTATTCGTCTGCTTTTGATCGCATACAGCTTCTTCGTACCCGGCGTTGCCGCGCCATTATTGGTGACGCTTTTGATGAAAAAGTCCCGTTTTAACGAGCGTTATTGGATGTTTGCTGCAGTTGCCGGTGGTCTTTTGGGATTAAGTGCCAACTTAACGGGAATTCAAAACTTGGCCATTTTGGGCGTTTTTGTGTCCGTTAGCGGTGCTATCTTGAGCGTTCGGCACAAGGTATCTCTTTCAAAATCCACAGATTTGGTGCGATAAAAAAGAAGAGGGGAGGAAAGCAGTAAACAACCCGCGAC
>DCTK01000113.1 GCA_002329575.1 Sutterella sp. UBA1442
TATCCAACTGAGCTACCGGCGCGTGAGAACGGTATTATGCATGCCTTTTTTAAAGATTGCAAGCTTTTTTCTTAAAAATTTTTCAATCATCGAGCGTTTAAATTTTAACCGATTGATTTCCAAAGAAATCCAGTTATTTTTGGTTTAAAAACTTTTTAAGCCAAAGATGAGTAATGTAACGAGTCCAGCTGCGTGGAGCCATGCACGCGGTCACAGTCAGCAAGCGATTAGCTATGCCGGGCGTAGTCACCGGTGTGCCGGAAAACAAGGCATCAATACCGGCTTGAGCTGCGCTTTCAGTGGAAGTCATCCAGGTATTTAACGAATACGTACTCTCTAAGCCTGCACGATCCCAGAATGCCGTTGCCAAAGGCCCCGGACAGAGTGCACTGACGGTCACGCCCGTGCCTTTGAGTTCCGTATTAAGCGCTTCGCTAAAACTTAAGACATAAGCTTTTGTGCTTGCGTAAACGGCCATAGTAGGACAGGGCATAAAGGCGGCTATGGAGGCAACGTTGAGAATGCGGCCTACGCCTTTCTCCTTCATTTGAGGGGCTAACGCAAGCGTTAAAGCCGTAAGCGCTTTGACATTAACGTTAATCATCTCTTGGGCTTTTTCAGGCGCCATGGAGAGCGCATTGCCTACAAACCCAAAACCGGCATTATTAATGAGAACGTGAGGCGTCTGAGGCAGTGTCTTGAGAAAGGTGCAAAGCTTTCTGAGTTCAGTCTCAGAGCTCAGATCGCTCACGATGGGCGATGCAGAAACCTTAAAGTTCTTGTTAAATAGGGCCGCAAGACTTTCAAGCTTTTCTCGGTTGCGACCGACTAAGAGAAGATCAAAACCTCGTTGGGCTAATAATCTTGCAAAAATTTCGCCCAAGCCCCCGGTGGCACCGGTAATGACTGCCAAGGGCTTGGAAATGTCTTTTTTTACGAGTTCGCTCATCGGCAAATGGCCGTTGTTTGCGGCAGCGTTACAGTGGTTGAGGTACCGTCAGCCGAATACAGGCTATTGATGGCATTGTGCACCATGTAGGGCATGATGTCATCGATGCGTTTGCAACTCGATTCGTGTTGCACCGTAGCGGTGAAGACGGTTGTGGCTTTGCTGCCGTGCATTTCTTGCAGGCTCACTTTTAACGCCCGACGGTAAAGTTGCACAGTGTAGTAGCGCTCGGCATAGGCAACGCGGGGAGCGTAACCCACTCCGACGCCAAAACCCACTCCGAAGTGATGGCGAGCGGGCGGTCTATGACCGTGAAAACGCGGAGGAGGAGGTGGCGGGCGATGCACCGGTGCATAGACTGTTACCGGTACCATTTCTGAGCGCTGGATTTTGCGTGAGGGTTGAATCGACCAGTCAGCCACGACTCGGTACTTTTCCCCCTGACCTTTAGCGACAGTCTCAAAGTTTGCTGTCTGAAGCATCACTTCAAGTTGTTGCTTAATTGTGGGCCACATACTGTCAGCGGCTAACGAAGCGTTGGCAGGAACCACTGCCATCTTGTCGCCCCAGTCAGGCATCGGTCGAAGGCTTGCGTGTAAATCAGGCGTCATCGACAGGCGAGACGAGACCGAGAGGTGAGTGCTGACCGTAGGCGATGCACACCCCGTAACAGCCACAGCAGCAACCGTGACTGCCAAAGCGGTCAGACAAGATTTAATGAGGTTAAAACGACGGGTGTCAGCCACAGAAAGTCCTTGAATTCAATCGTATTTCAGACTGCATTCTAAGCAAAATCTGTTATGAGCGCACGTTTGGCGGTGAAAAAAACTAAACAAACCGTGACAGAGACCAAGCGCCATTGTCTCGAGCTAGAAAGCCCGCTTCAAGATGGGAGTTTTCTCCAAAGCGCCAATCAGGCAACACAATACGAACGCAATCGGAATCGGGCAAGGAATATGTGCCTGGCTTGTGAGTGTGCCCGTGAATAATGCTTGAAGCGCTGAAAGAGCGGATTGCACTGTCAATTGCCTCTTGTGCAACGTCCATCTTGTAGGCTTCTTTTTGTGTCTTTTTCTTTTTGGATTTCTCGCGTGCGTTGCGCGCAATGGATAAACGCTTGGTAAGCGGCAAGCGCAAAATCAACCACTGCCACCAAAAACTTCTGACACGATTTCTCACGGTTTGATAATCGGGATCGTGTGTGCACCAGATGTCGCCATGAGACAAAAGCACGGTCTCATTGCCGACAGTCGCGACACACGGATCGGCAAGAAGCGTTGCCCCACAGGTTTGGGCAAAACGGTTGCCTAACATAAAGTCACGGTTGCCGTGCATGACGAACACCTTGTGGGTCTTCGCATAGGTTTTAAGAGCATCCACAATGTGTTGCACGGTACCGATGGCATCATCACCTACCCAGTAGTCAAAAAAGTCCCCGAGAATGACGAGTTCACGATAGTCCTTGGCCTTTGTATTCAAGAAACGTTCGAAACACTCTGCATGAAAAGACTCTTCGGCGCTTAAATGCAAATCCGAAATCAAACACGGATTATCGAGCACAATGCGGTCGGTGACGGCCTCGCGGGCAGGACAGGAGAAAAGTGACATGTTGAGCCATTCAAAAACAACTAGAGTAATTGTAGCCGACAGGCGCAAAAAAGCCCGAAGGCATACACCTTCGGGCAAATCTAAAGACCTGGTGATTGGTTAAGTTTATTTGGACAAAGATTTCACTTCAGCTGACATCTTGCCAAGTTCAATACCCAGTTCAAGCGAGCGCTCGATACCGGTCACTGACAGGCATTCAAAGATGCCGTGATAGTTCATGCCGCCTGTGCAGAGGTTGGGAGTCGGAAGACCCATGGCCGACAAGCGAGCACCGTCTGTGCCGCCGCGCACCGGTTTTTCGTGCAATTCAATGCCTAAGCGACGATACGCTTCGCGAGCGATGTCACAGACAACAGGATGGTTGTCCAAGTAGTTTTTCAGATTATGGTATTGAACACGGATGTCCGCAGTCACACGATTGCCCCAGACGCGGTTCATTTCTTCAACAACCTTACGAACGTATTGCATGCGGTCTTCAAATTTCGCATTGTCGTGGTCGCGAATGAGCATGCGAATGTCGACGCCGCGCACGGCACCGTTGATACCGATCGGGTGGAAGAACCCTTCGTGATCTTCGGTTTTTTCCGGCACGCTTTCAGCCGGGAAACGATCGATGAAGTCCATGGCCATGCGAATGGCGTTAATCATCTTGTTCTTGGCAGAACCCGGGTGCGTATTCAAACCTTCAAAGTGAACGTTTACCATCGCGGCATTAAACGTTTCGGTCTCAAAGCCGCCTAATTCATCGCCGTCAAAGGTGTAAGCATAATCGGCGCCAAAGGCGGGGATGTCAAAGTTTTCCGTACCGCGGCCCACTTCTTCATCGGGTGTGATGGCAAAGCAGAGTTTGGCGTGCGGCACTTCGGGGTGCTCAATGAAGTAGCGAGCCGTTTCAACGATGATGGCAATACCGGCCTTATCATCAGCGCCCAAAAGCGTCGTGCCGTCGGTGACCACCAATTTTTCACCGGCGTATTTTCCGACATTGGGGAAACGGTCAAGCGTTAAAACAATATTCTTTTCAGGATTTAAAACGATGTCGCCGCCTTGATAGTCAAGCACTTGCCAACGCACGGGATCGCCCGAGGCTTCCGGAGACGTGTCCATGTGAGCAATAAAGCCCATGGCGGGGCACTCTTCGTAGCCCGGTGTCGCCGGTAACGTGGCCATGACCACCGCTTTGTCCGTGACAACGACATCGGTCAAGCCCACGCTTTCCAATTCTTCTTTGAGCATCTTGGCATATTCGACTTGAAAGGGCGTCGAAGGAGCCGTCGTGCTCTTGGGGTCAGAGGTGGTGTTGTATTGGGTATAGGACAAGAAGCGTTGCAACACGAGCGGAAGTTTCGAAAAACCTTCTTCGCCGAGGTTGCCGTAATAGTTGTGCTTTAACATTGGAGAATCTCCTTAATCAGATTGGCGAAAGTCAGGGGGCATTCTATCGACTTGAAATGGTCGACAAAAGCCTGAAAATAAAGGAATTTGCGAATTGTCAAGATTCATTATCACAAACCCTACCCAGTAGGGTTTTTACTCTTTATGTCTTAGGTGTCCCTGCTTAGAATGTGCTCAGTCTTTTGCGCTCCCTACGCACGCGATACACGTGAGAACACAAAAGAAATAATTCTCAACTAATCTGTTTTAGGAGAAGTCCCATGACTTGGATTATGTGGGCCGCTTTGATCGTTGTGATTGGAACGGTCTATGCCTTAATTAAGCGCTATGAAACGCGTCTCGTGTTGCTCACGAGCGGTTTGATTATGTGCGTGTTGTCGATGGATCCCTTCGCTGCGTTCCAACAGTTCGATAAGTCCATGACGAGTAGCTCGTTGATCATCGTGATCTGCTCCTCGATGGGTTTTGCTGCTGTGATGAACATCACGAAGTGTGACTTGCACTTGGTTTCGCTTTTGACGAAACCTTTGAATAAGCTCGGTATCCTGTTGTTGCCGTGCTGCATGATCGTTACTGGTATTACCTCTTTGGCCATTTCCTCGCTCTCGGGGATGTGTGCTGCCATCGGTCCGACGATTGTTGCATTGATGATTCGTGCTGGCTTTAAGCCCGCTATGGCTGCCGCCACGGTGATTGCTTCGACCTTGCCCTCGTTCTGGTCTCCGGGTTCTTCTCACAACGGTTTTGTGGCTCAATTAGCCAATTGGTCCGTGATGGACTTTGTGACATACACGAGTATGCGCACGCTTTTGATTTCCGTCGTTTGTATCGCTTTGTTGATGGTTGTGTGCGTGGTCTACGGTGACTTCAAAAAGGGCGGCTTTGCCAATGAAGGCGTAAACCAAACCGATGTTGAATTGCCTGAAAACCCGAACGTGCTTTGGGCTTTCGCTCCGTTGTTGCCGGTTGTTTTACTCTTTGTGATTGCTTTCTGGTTCCCGAGCATTAAGATCAGTGTGGCTACGGCCATGTTGTTCGGCTTCATCTACACGTTGATCGTGACGCGTGCCAACCCCACCGATTTGATCAAGAAGTTCTTTGACGGTATGGGCCGCGGTTACGGCAATATCTTAGGTTTGATCATCGCCGCTGGCGTCTTTGCTGCTGGTCTTCGTGAATGCGGTGTGATCGACGTCTTCGTGGAATACTTGAAGCACTCCTCTGAAGTGGCCAAGCTCGGTGCTGCCATCGGTCCGATGCTCTTAGGTATCATGACCGNNTCGGTTCCGGTGACGCTGCTGGTTTCGCTTTCAACGAAGCTGTTACTCCGCACGCTCCTGAATTCGGCATGACAATTCCTGACTTGGGCTACATTGCCATCGTGTCTGCAACCTTGGGCCGTGTGTCTTCGCCGATCGCTGCTGGTGTGATCATTATTGCCGGTATCGCTCAAGTCTCGCCAATTGAAGTGATTAAGCGCTCGTTGCCAGTGAATATCGGTGTGATGCTCTTCTTGTACTTCATCAGCTAATCATATCCTGTCTGATTGTTAGCACAACGCCGCGCGGCATATCGGGCTTGCGCGGCGTTAATATTTTTAGAGTTGTCTCGTTCTAAAATAGCCCCTCAATATTTTGAAATCACTATGCACATTAGACACTACAAGACTGAGGACGCCGAAGCGATTGCGCAACTTTTTCTCGGCACGGTTCGCACGATTAATGCCCGAGATTACACGGCTGAACAACTTGCCGCGTGGACGGCCGGCAATACCGAGCCTTCTGTCTGGCACGCAAAACTGACATCGGCCAAAATCGCCCTTGTTGCTGAAATGGATGGATCGATTGTGGGCTTTGCCGATTTAACCCACGAAGGTGTGCTTGATCATCTATTTGTTCATAAGGATTTCCAGAGACGGGGAGTGGGACGAGCTTTGTGCCAAGCCATTAAAGAGGCTTTCGATGGTGAAATGCTTCAGACTTTCGCTTCTATTACCGCCAAACCTTTCTTTGAGTCGATGGGGTTTGTTGTTCTAAAAGAACAGACCGTTAAGCGAAACAGCGAAGAATTGATTAACTATTTAATGGTCAAAATGGCCAAAAAATAAATCCCTGCTCGGCAGACCAAGCAGGGATCGGGCGGCAAACAATCTCTGACTGTTTAGCTAAATTCAAAGATTAAGCGATAAAGCTCACCGTGTCCATCGCCACAAAGCGCATCAAGCCGCAAAGACCGCGCAAGTAGGTGTCCGTTTCAGTGCCGGCAATGGCAAATTGGGCCACGTCGTGCACATTAAAGGTGAGAACGCAATCGGTAATACCGTCATTGTCTACGTCTTCAAAACGGTGTGCAATCGGGTGAGCAGGGGCGTTGACGGATTCTTTCTTACCGGTAAAGCCCAAGCTCCAGTAGACCGTGTCCATGTCGAGCTCTTGAACGTCAAATTCTGGCGTACCGAAAAGAACCACTTCCACCGTGCCTGCTGCGCTTACACTGATTTCATCGGCTTGAACACTCATCAAACGCGTGTTGATCTTACGAAGCACGCCTTCATAGAGTTCATCCAATTGAGCGCATTCTTGGCACGTAAAGTCACCCAAAGCAACTTTCGCTTCGGCCTCAGGCAAGCCTTCAACCTTTTGCATCAAAGCTTCGTAGCGACCTGCCAAGGCTGCTTCGTAGTGCTTTTGCGTGCGAAGCACACCGGGCAACAGGCCACGGTTAAAGTTACAGAGCTCGCCGATCGTGGAGTAGATAAAGAAGCTCTTGTCGAGATCGAAATCCAAGTAATGGGGCTCGAGCGCAAAGTGGTTCTTGCGGGCTTCTTCAAGCGTCATCCATTGGTAGCCTTCGGGGATTTTCTCCGACATCGGGAACCACGGAATAAAGACACCGGTCTCTTGGTAGCTCGTGCAACGCCACAAGGTGTTAAAGAGAGGCTTTTCAGCTAAGTCCATCACCCAAGCTTCGCGAGTTTGCGAGCGGGAGATATCACGGGCTGAGACGTGGAAGGCGTCTTCACGACCGTCGCCGCGATTGGCCAAGCTGTCGTAGCAGCAAAGGCGCAGAATGTGTTTGACGTCTTCAACGCCCATAGGCGCGGCCGGCGGCAGAATTTCTGGATAGTGAAGTTCGTCTTTGTAGTAGTCACCCGTGATCGCCCACCAGCCCAAACGCATGCGTACGCTCTTGGTGGGAGCGTGGCGATTTTCATCGCTTTGATAAGCCATGGCAAAGTCAAAGTCGCTGTAGTCGCCTTCAACGGCCGGAGTGTAGCGGCCTTGCGCAATGGCGTACTCGATTAAGTCGGCCGGTGCAATGACGTTTTCATGGTCATTTAAGTCCACGTGACGGATGGCCAGCATGTTGGAGATCAACATCACTTGGTCATCAGGCACGCGTTTGGCAACGTAGTGATGGCCCTTGACCACGTTTAACACCCAAGCTTCGTTTTTGTCGGCCACGGTGTAGTTGCGGGCGCTACCGAAGTAGCCGTATTCATCTAAGAGCTTGGCACCGATTTCAATGGCTTCGCGGGCCGTGCGACCGCGCTCGGCCATGATACGGCGAAGTAGAAAGCCGACGCCACCTTCTTTGAGTCCCATTTCTTCGTCACTGTATTGATCGGCGTCGTAGGAAGAGCCGCCGCCATTGGAGCAAATGACCAGACCGGCCTCGTTGGCAAAGCCTTGGTCAAAGGACGAACCGTCGATTTGAAGCATGTTGGACCAGTAGGTCGCAAGCGTCGTGTCGGCTTCGGGCACTTGAGCGCGGCCTGGTTCTGCAACGAGAACGGAGCCAGCAGCATGAGTGCCGCCTGGCACAAAAAATTGTTGATGCATGACACGGCCGCCCGCGTCTTCGGTGTGACCGACAATGACGCGACCGGTTTTAGAGACGGCTTTGCCGACAATAACGGTAGTGCACATGGGAGAGACTCCTTTCAGAATCCAAAAAAGAAATTTAAGTAAAAAGCCTTAGCTATTGTACGTTGAGAAAAAGCAGACGACACTCGGGGAAAATCCTATGAAAATTCCTCGAGTGTTGGTATAAAAGGCTAAATGACATGATCAAACAACGAGGCCGGCCGCTCGCCTACTGAGNNGGGTGCCAGTTTCATAAGCTCGCGAGGTTTGTCCTCATTGACAATCAAGCGGCACGTGCAACCGAGCCCTAGGGCGGCAGCGGCCATATAGACCGCTTGTACTTTGGCGCCGACATCGATGGCTTGTGAGCGAATAGCGAGTTCTCCTTCGGACAAATCCACCTTAAAGCTCTTATGCAAAAGTTTAGTGGCCAAGGTGTCGGTTTTTCTTGTGTCGCTTACGAAAACCAAGTGTTGGCTAGCGAGTTTCATCCAGGTCTTAATTTCCCCGAAGTGTTCGCGCTGATCTTTGCCTTCGATAAAAAGCAGTGCGTGACGTTTGGGCAGATACTTCCAGATGCCGTTTGCCTGCACGACATAAATGGCGATTTCTTGCCAATTCATAGTCGAGGGTGTCGTGCGTTTGAGATTTTTCCGATTGATGCCGTCGGCTGCCCAAAGTAGCGCCGCCAAATGCTCTTCGGCGATGGGTTCACCTGAGTAATCTCGAAGCGAGCGCCGTTTCATGAGCGCCTCATCTAACGGCATTTTCATGGGAGCCGGTGCCGGCAGTTTTCGAATTACTGCATCGGGTGGCAAGGGCTCCAGAGGTTCATTTTCCTCTTTGTAGCGATCAAGCATCGCTTGAAGTTCTTTGACGTCAAATTTTTCCAGCCAGCTGTCAAAGGCTTGACGCGTTTTTTCTTCAACGTCATCCCACTCGAGCAAAAATTCCTCTTGCTTACTCTTAAATTCGCCCTTTAAAAGGCGTTGACGAGCCTTGAGTTCGCGCTTGGTGTCTTGCCATTCGGCAGTCAGCTCCGCCTGTTTCTTTTTAACTTGGTCTTTCAGCTCCCGAAGTTTTTCTTCAATTTTTATTTTTGTGGCCATAGTAAGTCGCTTTCTTGATATCGATGATTGTTAGGATTCATCCATATCCTACGCCTAAAAGGTGATGTTGAGATCTGAAATTTGTCGCAAAGTGTAGGCAAGGGGGATTCAAGGGGAGGTTCGGGAGGATAAAAGCGCAAAAGAAATTGCCCGACACACGAATTCGGTATCGGGCAATGAGAGGTTAAAAGCCAGTTTTTAGCGCTTAGAGTCGTCTAATCGTTTCATCGACAAGATCCCAGAAGCGATCTTGGTGTAAGTGCGTGNNGTCTTCGGGGGCTTTCTTGCGAAGATCGGTCACTGTCATGCCGCTTGTGTATAAACCGCGATACTCCACGTGAACGGGCGCCTGACGAATATCTATGACAGCGGGATCAATCACATAGGCCACGGCACAGGCATCGTGAACGGGCGGCGCATCAAAGCCCTTGGAGGCACGATACTTCGCCCCGAATTGCTCCAAGACTTGCCCTAAGAAAACACCAGCAGGGGAAGTGATTTTTGCCAATCGCTCTCGAATTTCAGGTATGGCGCGCGCTTGGTAGGTGAGATCTAATCCCACCATGACGATCTTCCACGGTTCTTCAAAGACAATATGAGCCGCTTCGGGATCGTTTTCGATGTTAAATTCTGCCATCGGGCGAATATTGCCAATGTGATAACCGCCACCCATCAAAACGATTTCTTTAACGCGTTCAACGATTCGGGGCTCCAAGCGGGCGGCAAGGGCAATGTTTGTTAAGGGACCGATCGGCACCAAGGTGACGGTGCCTGCGGGCTCGCGCATGATCGTATCAACAATAAACTGTGCGGCGCAGCGGCTATCAAGCTTATAGTCGGCCTCAGGCAGCGTTGTACCGTCTAAGCCGCTTTCGCCGTGAATTTCCGGGCAGGCTACAGCTTCTCCGCGCAAAAGCGGTCGATAGGCACCTTGCGCCACCGCAATATCGTCTCGCCCTAAGAGCTTTAAGATGCGAAGCGCATTGCGGGTGACTTTTTCAATGCTTTGGTTGCCTGCAACCGTCGTCACACCCAAAAGATCAATATTGGGGGCTCCTGCGGCCAAGAGCAGCGCAACGGCATCATCGTAGCCCGGGTCGCAGTCAATGATGATTTTTTGTTTTTCCATGATCACTACCTTTTTATCGTTGGCTTAAAAATGATTCAACAGCGTCCATCGTAGGGATGGAGGCTACGGCTCCGTCTTGGGTGACAGAGAGTGCTGCTGCGGCGACGGCTTGTCTTAAAAGCGCTTTAAAGCGAGCGGCATCACGATGGGCAAAGTAATCGGCCACGGCTTTCATGGCAAAGCCCACAAAGGTGTCGCCTGCGCCCGTCGTGTCCACAGCGTTGACCTTAAAGCCCGCAATGGCTTCTACTTCCAGGCCCGGCAAGCGGTAAAGCACACCCTCGGCGCCAAGCGTCAGAAGAATGACTTGGTTGGGGAAGCGTTCATTGAGTGCTGTCATGAGACCCGTGTCGCTTGCGTTTTTGCCGATGATGCCGGCCGCTTCCGTTTGATTGACAATCAACACGTCAACGCACTCGAACGGATAGTGGCAAACCGAGTCATCAAACGGTGCGGGATTAAAGACCGTGATCAAGCCTCGGGCTTTGGCCGCTGTGACAATGTCAGGCACTGCATTGACTTCATTTTGAACAACCAACACATCTCCTTTTCCAAAATCGGCTAAGGCCTCATCGATGAGCTCAGTTGTGATCATGTGATTAGTGCCCGCATAGTAAAGAATGCAGTTTTCCGCTTCAGGCGTCACTTGAATAAACGTATGACCGCTTGCCGCTTCGCTATCGATTCGGAGGTGATCGACGTTGACCGATTGTGCGGCTAAAAATTCGTATAAAAA
>DCTK01000088.1 GCA_002329575.1 Sutterella sp. UBA1442
GCTTCCTGCTCGCTTATCTGTGAAGAATTAACTAGGAGAAAAAATCTGTGCAAATATCAGAGAAAGAAGTAAATGCATTAATCACTCTTGCGTTGGAAACTGCGAAAGAGTGTCATCGAGGTCAAAAAGACAAAGGTGGTCATGACTACATTTTGCATCCTATGGCCGTTGCGGAAAAGTGTTCAGAAAGCCCTTGTAAGGTTGTGGCGTTACTTCACGATGCAATTGAGGATTGTGGGGAAACCAGACAAAGTCTTACGCAACGAGGGTTTCCCGAGTGGGTCATTGAAGCAGTGTGGTTACTGACTAAAAAAGGCGAAACAGAGGAAGAATATTTCAGCGCTATCGCAAGAAATCCTATTGCCAGATTGGTGAAACTAGCCGATCTTTCGCACAACAGTGATTTGACACGAATTGCAAATCCGACAGATAAAGATCTGGCACGCGTGAAAAAATATCAAAAACAAATGGAATTTTTGAGTCAAATGTCAGTCGGTGACATTTGAGGCCTATCAAAAGAGGTGTACGAAACAATTGTCAATAAAAGCACTTGAGCTTAAGATGAACAAAATAACTTTCTATAAAGAGTAGAACTATGTTGACGGTGTTTTTAGTTCTCCCTGACTTCCTGATTATTCTTGTCGGATACTTACTCAGAAACCACATCACGCCGTCGATTTTCAACGATGGATTTTGGCATGGTGCAGAAAAACTCGTTTTCTATGTACTCTTTCCGCCGCTTNNCCGGGCTTTTCTTGGGCGTCGCCATCGCTGCGATGATGTGCGCAGTACTCATGAGCTTTTTAATTCGCTTCGTGGTTAAGGCCGATGAAGTGACGCATGCTTCGGCTTTTCACTGCGGCTTCCGTTTCAACACGTATGTCGGCTTTGCCGTGGTTAGCCGCCTGTTCGGTCAAGAAGGTTTGGCATTGATGTCTCTTTTGATTGCTTTCTGGGTTCCTATCAGCAATTCGATTGCCGTTGCTGTGCTGGCAGGTGCTGTTGCCCGACAAAACCAAGGAGAGGGTAAAAAGACGTCAGTTTTAAAGAGCACCATCAAAGCTATTATTACGAACCCCTTGATTATTGCCACAACGGCCGGTTTGATTGTTAATCTTTGCCAAATTCCCGTGCCACAAATCGCGATGACGTTCTTTAAATCGCTCGGTAACGCTTCGTTGGCGATGGGCTTGTTGTGCATCGGTGCAGGACTTCGTTTGGCTGGTATGCGTGAACAAATGGGCTTAGTGATTGCCAATACTTTTGAACGTTTGATGGCAGTGCCTTTTGTGGCAATGCTCTTTTGCTTAGTCTTCGGCCTTGAAGGTCCTGCTATGGGAGCCTTAATGATATTTGCGATGTTGCCGACAGCTCAATCTTGCTATGTGATGACGGCAAGCATGGGCGGCAATGCACCTTTGTTGGCAGGCATTACAACAGCGCATACGCTCGCTGCCATTGCTACGATTCCCTTCTGGATTTGGGTTGTCATGCAGGTTTTCGGTATCAGTTAGTAACTCCACACTTGCATTTTCCATATCGCCCGAGAAATTCTCTCGGGCGTTTTTGTTCACAGAAATGTCATACAACCGTCACGTCGACTTCACAGTGCAGTTTCACAATACGCTTCAAACCTAAAGACGAAAACATCATTCTCTTTTTTACAAAGGAAGGTTAAAAATGAAACGTACTTTGATCTCCGTGTTGTTGGCCTCTGCTGTCGGTTTGGCCTCTGTGGCTGCCAGCGCCGGTACCGTTGTTGTGAATGGTTCTACGACGGTGTTGCCCGCTATGCAAAAGATTTCTGAAAACTTCATGAAGAAGAATTCCGACATTAAGGTCTCTATCTCCGGCGGTGGTTCCGGCCACGGTATCAAGGCTTTGATGGACAAGACGACGGACGTGGCCATGTCCAGCCGCGACATTAAGCCGGCTGAAGCTGAAAATGTGAAGAAGACGGGCGGTGAAGCTGTTCGCTACGTGGTTGCTATCGACGCTATTGTTCCGGTTGTCCACCCGAAAAATGCAGTCAAGGACTTGAGCTTGGATCAAATTCGTGACATTTATGCTGGTCGTATCACAAACTGGAAAGAAGTCGGTGGTGCCGATGCCCGTATCACGGTGGTTAGCCGCGACTCTTCTTCCGGCACGTTTGAAACGTGGGAAAGCCTTGTGATGAAGGGTGAACGTGTTCAACAACGTGCTCTTTTGCAAGCATCCAACGGTGCTGTACTCCAAACCGTAGCCAAGAACCCGAACGCTATCGGTTATGTCGGTTTGGGCTACTTGGTCAAAGACATTAAGGCTTTGGACATCGGTGGTGTGAAGGCCACGATGAAGACGGCTGAAACGCGCACCTGGCCCTTGTCACGCGAACTCTACCTCTTCACGAACGGCAAACCCGCCGGTGACACGAAGGCTTTGATTGACTTCGCGTTGTCTGCCGAAGGTCAAGTATCTGTGAAGGAAGTCGGTTTCGTGCCGGTTGCTAAATAATAGGGCTTTAACCCCTGAAGAGATTCCTTTATGACAATTTCGATTGCCAAACAGGGCAAGGGGTTTGAAGTACAGTTGGCAGTGATTGCTACGCTCTCGATCGTAGCTCTCGCTGCCATCTTGTTGTTCTTACTCTCTCAAGCTCTGCCGCTGATAAGCGAAGTGCCGATGTTTAGTTTCTTCTTCGGCACGGAGTGGTATCCGACAGGCAGTAACCCCGATTATGAAATCGGGGCACTGTTAGTCGCATCTTTAGCCGTTGCGGCGACCACGACCATGATTTCTTNNGCCATTGAATTGCTGGCGGCTTTACCTTCTGTGATTATCGGTTTCTTGGGTATGGTACTTGTGGCTCCGTGGCTGCAAGAAACGATGGGGTTGGATTCGGGTCTTAACTGGATGAATGCTTCCGTGATGTTAAGCCTGATGTGCATTCCCTTTATCTGCTCCATTTCTGAAGATGCTTTGCGTAACGTTCCCGTGGCTTTATCTGAAGCTTCTTTAGCATTGGGAGCAACGCGTTGGGAAACGCTCTGCAAGGTTCAATTCCGTTATGCTTTGGGGGGCATCGGTACCGCCATTATGCTCGGTATTTCCCGCGCTTTGGGTGAAACCATGGTGGTTTTGATGGTAGCAGGTGGTGCTGCAATCATTCCGGAAAGCTTCTTTGACCCCTTGCGTCCCATGACTGCCTCCATTGCGGCAGAAATGGCTGAAGCCGCCGTAGGCTCGACGCACTACCATGCATTGTTTGCAACGGGTTTGGTGCTTTTTGTGACGACATTTATTTTTAATGCAACAGCCTTCTACTTCACCAAGAAGTATCAGATCGGCGGCAAACACTAAGAACGGAGAACGTAGAAATGTCAGTTGAAAGAAATCCGTTTTGGCGTTATCTGTCTCAAAGCATCGGGATTTGGATGATGCGTATTGCTACCGTCATCAACGCCGGCGTGATCGTGGCGATCTTGTTGTACTTAATTGACAATGCATTGCCGGCCCTCTCATGGGACTTCGTGTTTGATTCTCCACGTGAGATGATGACCGCAGGTGGCATCTGGCCGTGCTTAGTCGGTACTTTCTGGTTAGCCGTGGGAGCAACCGTCATTGCTTTGCCTTTGGGTGTGTGTACTGCTTTGTACTTGACTGAGTATGGTGGAAGCGGCCGCTACGTAAGCGCCATTCGTTTGGCGGTGTCAAACCTTTCCGGTGTGCCGTCCGTGATTTTCGGTTTGTTCGGTTTAACGTTCTTTGTGACGATTTGCGGATTTGGCGTTAGCCTCATTTCCGGGATTCTCACATTGGCCGTGTTGGCTTTGCCGATCGTGATTAACACGACCGAAGCAGCCTTAAACCAAGTACCGCAAGCTTGGCGCGAAGCCTCTTTAGCCTTGGGTGCTTCGAAAAAAGAAACGATCTTTAAGATCATTTTGCCGGCGGCCATGCCCGGTATCCTCACGGGTAACATTTTGGCCTTGTCTCGTGTGGCAGGTGAAACGGCTGCAATCATGTACACGGCGGCGGTGTTCTATACGCCCGAGATGAGTGCTTCTATTCTCGACCCTGTGATGAGTTTGCCGTATCACGTGTATGTGTTGGCAACATCCAGTGTTGATGTTGAAGCCACTCGTCCGATTCAATACGCTACGGCCTTCTTGTTGGTTTTGATGGTTTTGTCTTTAAACACGGTGGCGCTTTTCATTCGTCAACGTGCACAGCGAAAGATTGCTCGTCATTAGACTTAAGCAACCTTCGTAAAATGCAGGAAAAGCGCGGGAAACCGCGCTTTTTTGCGTTGATATTTCCGATTGTGTGAATGCTCTTGATGTTGTTCACAGGTGTAGATGCACAGCGTTTTGTACGTTTGTTTTGGTACGCTAGTTTTGTTTAGAATGTCTGATCGTGCACAATTGGATTTGCATTAACTGCAGTTGCGATCGCTCAATGCTGTAGCTTCAGTGGATCCTTTGCTAGTGCATAATTGAAACATTGATCGTGGCCAAAAAGCTTTGCCCTGGATTGGGTTTCAGTGAAATCCTTTGCTAGTGCATAATTGAAACGAGGTGGTTTATGCGTAAGCGTCGTAAAGTTTCACGTAGTTTCAGTGAAATCCTTTGCTAGTGCATAATTGAAACATGCTCTTCCGAAGGCTATGCAAATGTCTTTGATGAGTTTCAGTGAAATCCTTTGCTAGTGCATAATTGAAACGGCACCGAATGCTCAAGGTTTTCAGGTTTTGGCTTTATGCCAATCCAGAAAATTTTCGCAAGTATGCTGTTTGCGGTAAAAAGGGGATATTTTTCGAAAGTAAATGAGCAACAATCTTGTTTCATTTAAATTTTGTGATAAAATAGATCCTGCACTAGTTAAGGGATTGAAGTCGCTTTTCGAAGCGAGCTGAAATCATCAAAAATCAAGGTTGATAACGGCTACTGGCTGGACTGATGTCCAGCCATCCGTTTTTTGCGCTACCGATCCGCACAAAAATTTATAAATTCACATTGACCGCATTGAAATTCGCTTGCGCATGAGTGAGGAAGTAAACTTCTTTCACAGTCTCGATAAATTGAATCCCTGACAAGTAAGACTTGCTCTTTCCTTTCGTTAGTGATGTCAATTTGATGAACTTTACCTCGTTCTCCACACAGGAAGAATCCTTGTCGAAGGGTTATGTTGTACAGATCTTCCAAAATCATTGAATATGCCGTCAACTGAATCAGACTGCCTGGAGTGGTGCAGGCAACGTCTCGACTTTTGAATTCAACAATGGCAACGGGAGAGTCTCCAGAAAATAAAATTGAGTCACAAACACCATGTAGATAGAGCAGTTCGGAAGAAACTAATTGATTGGACCTCATGGTAGCATCTGACAGCCCAAATCTTGTCATACGTCTTCGAGCGTTTAAAAAACATTGTCTTTTATGAAAAATTACCCCTTGTTTTTCCCATGGTTTTGCGACAGGCTTAATATCTTTGACAAGGTAAAAAAAGGGAATCCGTGGGCAAAAACAATATTGTCGAAGTAGTGACACTGGAACACTAAATGGTCTCATAGCCCTCTGCCTCTGTAATACTAAGACTTTGATAGCCAACAAAATCTTTAAAATCTTCTGGGTTTAATGGACAAACAAGCCACAGGCAACAATCAGAGTCCTTATTCAGCAATTCATGAGCTTTATTTTTTAGGCAGCGAATTTCAGCTCGAGTCAGTTGCCCATAAAACACCGACTTTTGGATAGGCTCGAGTCCTAAATCCTTTAAAAAATCGAAAAATTTCGATCGAGTTTTATCGTTCTCTACGTCATAGCAGACGATGTACCGTGTATATAACCCCATATCTTTACCACTTAAAGTGAAAGCCCCTGTAATGCTTTTGATCAACAATTGTCGAGCAGAGTCGATAAACCTGTCGTTGCAGGATACTTTCTAATCGGAGTTTTTTCCCGCGGTAGGGATAAATGGTTGCCATCGTTTGGTGAATTTCGTCAGTCAATCGTTTTTTCAAAGCAGGACTTAATTGGTCGTCCTTAGAAAGTCCGTGGCGTAGCTTTATAACGTTGCGATCTACGACCCATGCTCGGTACTCCTCCATAGTATCGAGAACCAATGATGGTTTCCCTGGGCGATCCGTATGATAAAAACCGCAATAGACTTCTAATCCAGCATTGTCGAGTGCGCTCCAAACGTAAGATTGCAGAATTGTGTAGCCATAGTTCAGTAGTTGATTGGTGATTTCAGTTGCTCCACGTCCTTGACGGTTGGAAAAGCTTGCAGAAAATAGTTGCGTATGAGATAAAGCATCCCAGTAAAGTTTGGCTGCACTGCCTTCTGCACCTAAGAGGCGAGCTCGCCAGTGGTTTTCTGGTAACGTATTTTTTAGATCTTGAATAATTACGTCGAGATGTTCAGCAGTACGTCGTAAGGTAAAACTTCGTTGCGGAACTGAGGATTTCAGCATTTTCGCAAAGTAAAGTAGGACAGCACGTTGGTTGATAATTTTCGAAGAAATGAGTTCAGCGACAGTACGTGGAAGATGAGGAGATTGCACGAAAGCGAATTGTTGTTTTCTCAGGGCCACAACGGCATCTTGATTCATTCCGATTAGTGCACTGACGTTTCGTGCTCTCCAGTCAAGAAAGAAGATTCTGATACCTCGATAAGCACAGGCTTGGACTAAGTCAGAAGAAAGGCTGATTCCCTTTTTAGCAATAGATATTGACCGCAATCTAGAGAGGGCCACCTCGCGGATAATATGATCTTGTTCCCGAATTACGAGTCGTTCCCCGGATAATCCGAGGAACGAACCGTAATTGGAAATGGTGATGTGCCTCATTTCGCCAATGACGCAAGGTAAGCCTTTTGATAGGCATTCTTCATCTGAGCATTAGCACTTTGAGAGCAGTAGTAGTACGTAATAGTTTCTCCAAGTCGTGCGAATTTGATTACGCCATCTCGCGGAGAGCCCAGAATTGGTGAGTTTGCATTTTTAATAAAGTTGGCCAGCTCCTCCTCATTGAGTTTTTTCGTTGCCGGCATAGTCCACATTGAGCCCAAGGTGCATCCAATCCAATTTTCAAATTGTTGTCGACTTTGTGTGATGCAAATATGCCGACGATTGGCTTCCCCAGGACTCATACGAACCTTAACTTCAGGAATTCCAATATCAATATCAAGCCAATGATCCATCGAAATGAATTTTTGGCTGTCAAGATAGCGTTCGGCTCTTAAAGTTAATGAGTTTTGTTTGTAGATGTCCGCAACCAATAGTTGGTTCCAGTCGATTTGCCCCTCGTTGTCAACGCAAAGTCCCTTATATTTGGCATTTTTGATCATTTGCAGCTGATAGATGTTGCGTCCATCATGACTCTTGCGATTAAGTCTGATGGCAGCACTGAGACCAGAAGGAACGATAGGCATACTCCAAACTCTTCTAGTCCGTCTATGCTTCAAAGCAGAACGCTTGAGATTCTTCTTCATGCTCAAAACAACGTCTTGTCCGTTTTGAGAATTGCTAAGTTGACCAGTAAATTGATTTATTTTTTTGATTTCATTTTCCCAATCTTTCTGGCAGGGCAAGAAAATGGTCCCTGAAGCACCAAACCGGCGGTCAAGTTTAATTTTGATAGAGAAAAGCTTATCGGCCTTATTTAATTTAAAGGAACGAGATTTTTCATCGAAGAAGTCGCTGATGGGAGTTTTTTGCGTGACATAACTCATGCCTTCCAGTAGGTCCGCAATTTGACATTCTTCAGACGTACAGGGTGCCGTAAAAACTTTGTGTAGAAGCTCAAAGGCTTTTTCTCGATTAATCGTGAAAGTCTGAATTTCGTATTCACGAACTGGTTTAGCCTCGTTTAAAAAGCTAGAAAGAGTTTTGATGAGGATATCTCCGTGTTTGACTTTTAACGAGTATTGATCATTCCAACTAAAGCCAATACGCGTTTCATCTTTTTTGACCATAATGGGCAAAAATTCCTCAGCATAAATGGTCTCTTTAAACCAGCTGATAGACTGCAGGTCGTCCTTATCAAATAATGATTTGCGCTTGATGTTGATGATATCAACGCTTTGCGGCAAAAGGGCAGTGAGATGCTCAAGTGAATCAGACAATGTCAGATTGTCCAATCCCATTCGTTTTGCAATTTTTTGATTATCAAGCGCAGCACCAAATACACACAAAGCGTCTATAGCGTGAGAGCCGATAGGTTGGGCACTGTCGGGTTTAGCCAGCTCCGGAGCGGAAGTCGCGATTTTCGCCCGATAATCACCTTGTACACTCTGAGACGGTAGTCGATAAACGTCAAACGTCAGAGAGATGTTGTTAGTTTTACACCAATTGGCGCTTAGTTCCTGGAGCGTTTTGATAAATTGGCGGGCAAACCAAGCTTGGGTCCCATTAACGCGAGATTTGAATTGTTTGGCTAGAGCCTGACGCACTCTCCTGTTGACAGGATTGGCAGAATTAAGAAATAAACTGTGGCGGACAGCGTCTTGCTCTTGCTGGGTTAGTGAATCAAATTGAACGATATCATTGTCCGAAAGACGGCTCACCGTACTGCAAATGAGTTCCTCGACAGCAGAGAAATTCGAGGTACCAAAAACTTTTTCAAGATAATTGGACGCAAGATCTTGGATAGTTTTAATTCGGTTCGATTTGAGTTGGTTACCTTTTTGCGAGCAATAAATTAAATTCGGTTCTGAATTCAAAATGTCCCCGTAAAGCATCAAGCTCGCACTTCTAGAAACGATGTGGTCAATTTCGCCGTTATCTCCAAGCGGTTGGCCCGTATAGGGGCACAATCCTCGGCTAGCAGTCTTAATTCGATTATTTTTGTTTTGCCAGCGTTGATCTTGTCGCTTCATAGCACGATCAGCTTTGTTACGGATTGCTTTGGCCTTATCGCTTTTTTTAATTTCTGCCATTGAAGAGGTAAATGCAAATTCATTACTTTCAATCAATAGCGTCACGTCGACTGTGCAGTCATTTTTGACGCTATTTTGTAACTCACTGAACTTCAACTTGGCTAGTTCATAGGCTTGCCTTTCAAGAGTTTTTTTCACTGCTCCGTCAAACGGTCTGACCGTATCGGAACAGAGTCGGACACAACGAGCATGGCCAGCTAGATTTGTACGCCAAGCATTCTCGTCGTTAACTGCAACAGACGTTTTAATGAAACCGTTAGGCTCTGTTTCTATGATCGTATAGAGTTGAGCTAACGAGAAGGGATTCGCAAATTTTTCTCGTTGCTCTTCCGATAAATTCAGTGCTTGAGCAATGCGTTGACTCGTTAATTGAACATTGTCAGCAATTTTTATGAATTCTTTGTCTTGTGCATCTAACTTTTCTTTCACGCGATGTTTTGCGAGAGCTTTTTTGTATTCGGCATTAAAGAAATTCCCATATTCTTTGCGTGTTCGTTCGATACTTGCGCAAATACTTTTTACTGTACTCGTTCCCTTTACGCGAAGATGCCAGAACTGTGAAATAGACACATTCTCCGTGCACAAAACGTTGTTGATTAATCGCGAAATAATGGTGCCTTTTTTCATTGGAGGATGAATGTCAGCACGTTCTAAAAGAGGAGTCTGAACAATGGACCACAAACCTCTTTTAGCGAGCTCAACCTCGTTGTAGTAATTGCGTGCAAATTCAAGGAATTCTTTTAAGTGCTGAGAACCCAAGTCTTTGGTTAAACGACTCATCGCTTCATGAATATCATTGGATTGGCCAATGCGTTCTTTGCTAATGAGGCGCAGAGAGTACGGATCATTATCAAGAGTTCTGTCCAAGAGCCTGTGAAGTACGTAGGCGTTGTATAGCTTTTTGCTGGTGTAGTGCACAATTTGGCCGGATTGGCGTTCTTGTAGACGAGACTTGCGGTCTGTGCTGGCGAGAATAACATCCAGTTGATCATCAATGCCTTTGGACTGAGGAGCTCTAAGTAAATTATTTACCCAAAGTTCCCAGCGAGAACCATATCGGAGATCCAGTGCGCGAGGATTTAACAACAGAGTTTGATCAAGAGGAGGCTTGCGGTTATTTTGATCCTCATAGGGTGGAATTGTCTTTTTGGGATCGAAAGAAGCCAAAAAGGCGAGTGCGCTATCAGCACTTTCGATGGCACTTAAGATGTCACGGCATTTCTCGAGTTCTTCTTTTGGATAGTGAAAGAAATGATAAGCTCTGGAAAGTACACTTTTCAGTCGCTTGTCATCATAATAAGGATTCTTCATTGAAGGATCGTTGAAGTACCAACGAAGAGCTCTAAGTTGCAGATTGCAAATATTGCCAATCGTTCGATAGAAAGGCTCAAGGCCACCGAAGTCATTGACGATAGTCTTTAATCGAGAGTCTTTCGGAATATCACCATAAATATCGTCAAAGAATTGTGTTCTATGTTTGTGTCCGAATAAACTTTGTTGTTCAACTAACAGGGCATCTTCTCGAAGCACAGATAAAGCTGTTAGATAGTCTTTGACCTCTTCTTTGCTCAGTGAGTACTGTTTCAGATGTTCTTTAAATTGCTTTGCATCCAGGAGACTAGCAAAAGAACGGACAATGTTGATACAGTCTACGTTTCCTGTTGAGTAACCGGCCTTAAAACTTTCCCATTGGGTCAGTAAGGATTCATCTTCTGAAATTTCTGGGATAAAAGATTGAAAAGGTTCGGTTTCAATAGACTGTAGGCATGAAAGATCTAATTCAGAATCATAACGAGAATATCCGCGTCGCTTCAGTAGTCCAAAAAGAGCTTCTTTCTCACTATTACTTAGATTGCGAGCCACTTTATGCTGAACAATCAGAGTCATTAATTGACGTGCCAATTTAAATCGTTTTTGAGAACGCAAACGATGACGCACTTGAGTTCTCGACTTGACACTAACGGTTAGCTCGTCATTGTTTGGAGTATTAATGACATAGGCTTTAAGACTATCAGCCGAAGGCAAGCCAAACTCAGAAGTATAAGAAACCACGCCGGTATAACGACCACCCAAATCAATCGCTAATGTAGATTTCATGAGATCCTCGATTTGTTCTAATGGATAATGTCCATTGTCCATTGTAAAAGATATATCCCAACCTTTTATCACAAATAGCATCTATTTAAGATGTACTCAGACAATATTATGAAAACAACTGAAAATATAACAAATATGCACATGTAAAAGCCGTGTCAAAATCATGACAACGCCTGAAATTGGGAATACACTAGTCCTTGTGTGCATGTTCAAAAGTCTTTAGGAGGGTGACATGGATCAGCATCAAAAAGCTCAAGCGTTGGTGGAACGTTTCTTAAGTTATTTGGCCATTACAAGCCAAAGCGATCCCAAAGTGAAGACAATCCCGAGCACCGAAGGTCAGTGGAATATGGCTCGTGTTTTGGAAGCCGGTCTTCGTCATTTTGGGCTTGAAAACGTGCATGTCGATGAACACGCTAATGTAACAGGTTTCTTGCCCGGTACTGTCAAAGGAGTCCCGTCAGTGGGCTTTGTAGCTCATATGGATACGGTTGATGTGGGGTTGTCGCCTGAAATTCATCCCCAAGTAATTGAATACAAAGGCGGAGATGTCTGCTTAAATGCTGAAAAAGACATTTGGATTCGTTTGGCAGATCATCCGGAATTGGCTCAGTACAAGGGGCAGGACATTATTTTCACCGACGGCACGAGCGTGTTGGGTGCTGATAACAAGGCCGGCGTGACCAACGTGATGACGATGCTGGAAATCTTGATCACAGAAAAGGTCCCGCATGGTGACATTTATATCGCCTTTGTTCCCGATGAAGAAACGGGGTTGCGTGGCGCAAAACTCTTGGATCTTGAACGATTTAAACCCGATTTCGCTTATACGATTGATGGCGGCTGTTTAGGAGAACTTGTTTACGAGACCTATAACGCAGCTGAAGTGCACTTTGATATCGTCGGTGTCACGACACACCCTTGTGCGGCTAAAGGCGTTTTAGTTAACCCGCTTTTGATTGTTACGGATCTCATCAATAACTTCAGTCGTCTGGAGACGCCGGAAAATACCGATGAGCGTGATGGGTATTTCTGGTTTAAGAACATGCAAGGCAATCCTGCTCGAGCAAGTGTTCAACTCAATATTCGCGACTTTGACAATAAGCGTTTTGAAGAGCGTAAAGCCTATGTGAGATCGGTGTTGGAAGTGCTGCGTCAACGCTATCCAAAAGCAAAGATTGAAGCCACCATCGATGATATTTACAGCAATATTTCGGGAAGCTTGGGTGAAGACCGCTTGCCGATTGATTTAATGTACGAAGCTTTGGCCGCGTTGGGTATTAAGGACAATACTGTTGCCATGCGAGGCGGCACTGATGGCTCGGCATTGACGGCTCGCGGTTTGGTTACGCCTAACTACTTCACCGGGGCGCATAATCCGCACGGCTATGCAGAATTCATGCCGATTGACAGCTTCGTTGCTTCGCTTGACGTGAGNNTAAGATTATTGAGCTTATCACCCAAAAGAAAGCGTAATTTGGTCACATCCTCCAAACATAATCCCCGGAAAGTTGAAGTTCTCTTTCCGGGGATTATGTTTATGGAGATTGCGCGTTAGTTGTCTTTTTTCTTCTTTTTAGAGTCTTTGTCTTTTGTTTTTTCTTTGAGCATAGCCGTGAATCGATTATCGACATTAGCGCGAGAGAGCACTAATGGGTCAACTTTGCCGATACGGTCAAGATCACGACCTTCATAATCAATCATCGAGAGAACGTATCGCATGGCGTTAAGGCGTGCGCGCATCTTGTCATCGCTCTTAACCACAATCCAGGGGCTCGTGTTCGTATTGGTTGAGAAGAACATGACCTCGGCGGCTCGGGAATAGTCATCCCATTTGTCTAAAGAGGCAATGTCAATCGGGGAGAGTTTCCAGCGTTTTAACGGATCAATGCGACGTTCTTTGAAGCGACGACGTTGTTCTTCCTGGGAAACCGACAGCCAGAACTTAATCAAGATAGTGTCCGAGCGAATCAGATTTTCTTCAAAACCCGGGCATTCACGCAAGAATTCCACATATTGATCGTCCGTGCAAAAGCCCATCACGCGTTCAACACCGGCGCGGTTGTACCACGAACGGTCAAATAAAACGATTTCACCGGGGCTAGGCAGATGAGCAACATAGCGTTGGAAATACCATTGTCCCTTTTCTTGTTCGTTGGGTTTTGGTAAGGCTGCAACGCGGCAACCGCGAGGATTCATGTTTTCCATAAAGGTGCGGATCGTGCCGCCCTTGCCGGCTGCGTCTCGACCTTCAAAGATAATCATCACTTTGCGACCGGTTTCTTTGACCCATTTCTGAAGTTTCAATAGCTCAACTTGAAGCGCATATTTTTCAAGGTTGTAGCGCTTTTTATTCATGTTGTGCTTGTAGGGATAGTCGGCTTTTTCCCAATTTTCAACGAGTTCATCGTCATCACCTTCACCGGGAGCGGGGCCAACGCTCAGCTCTGCTTCTTTTGTCAAGAGTTTGAGAATACGCAAGCGATCAAACGGAGGCTCTTTTTCCAAGATAGAGCGCAACGCTTCGGTTTGAGCGTGAAGTTCTTGATCGGACAGAATATTGCCTTTGGTTTCAGTTTGATTTTCTGAGCGAGATTTCTTTCTTGTTGTCATGATGATTGAATTCCTTTTATCAGTGCGTATCCAACCAATGTACTACCATTTATCCCAACAAAAAAGGCCTCGCGGCCTTTGTTGTTGAGAAATGTATGACAGAAAGTTAATCAATGACATTTTCCGGTGCAAAGATAAGGCTGAAAGTTGAGCCTTTTCCGGGTTCTGAATCGATCTTTAATTGGCATTGATGGCGGATGGCAACGTGCTTGACAATAGCAAGTCCTAGACCCGTACCGCCCGTATCACGAGAGCGGCTCTTATCGACGCGGTAAAAGCGCTCAGTCAAGCGAGGAATATCTTGCGGCGCAATGCCAATACCGGTGTCAGCCACAGAGAACACCGCAGATCCATCATCGTTGACTCGCCAACTGATGTCAATCTTGCCGCCTTCAGGCGTGTAGCGTATAGCGTTACTGACAAGATTCAAGCAGGCGCTTTTGATCTCATCGACAAAGCCCATCACGGCTTTTTGTGTCGTGATATCGGTGTTGATGGTGTGTCTGCCATTTGAAAGCATCACTGCGTCTTCGGCTAAAGCCGCCACAAGCTTACTCATGTTGACAACCTCTGGCAGATCGTTTTTGGTGTCGTCCTTATTTTCGAGGCGAGAGAGCGAAAGCAAGTCATTGACTAGATTGTGCATACGAGAAGCTTCCGCTTGCATGAGTTCAAGTTGCTCTCTGATAATTTTGGGATCGATGTTGTCGTCGGCCAAAATCATGTCCAAGAAGCCTCGAATAACGGTCAAGGGAGTGCGAAGTTCGTGGCTGACATTGGCGACGAAGTCTTTACGCATCTGTTCGATACGGCGTTGTTCGGTCACATCACGCGTTGTCACGATAAAGTGGGTTTGGTCTGCAACGACAGCCGAGAGAGATAAAATGCCGCCCGTGAGTTTTGACGTCACCTCGATGGGCTTGGCAAAGTCGCCGGCTTCGAGATAGCTGACCAATGCTTCATTAGAGAAAACTTCTCGCAGGCCTTTACCCAAATGTTCCGTTAATTTGATTCCAAGGTGACGTTCTGCGGCAGGGTTACACCATTCCAACGTGTTACCTTGCCTGAAAAGTACAACGCCTTCGGGCAAAGCAGATAATGACAAGCGATAACGATCGATACGGGCCGTGTAGCGATTTTGTGTTTGGCGATAATCAATGGCCTCGGCCACATCCACCCAATGCACGGAAAGATTGAAAACAATGTATACGACCAAAAGTGCAAGCGCAGCCAACGTGACGCCCATTGCCACTATAAGCGGACTGGACAAGAACATCACAGTGGCAAGGATCGCAACAAGAGTAAGGCCTAACAAACAGCGCTGCTTGGCATTTAAATCTTTAGCCGGCATGGCTAGCCCTCCAAGGCAAAAGTACTACTCGACGTGGGCTCGATAGCCCAAACCGCGAACGGTTTGCAGGAGGTTTTCAGCCTTTGTGCCTTGTAGTTGTTTGCGCAAACGAAGCATGTGCACGTCAACTGTCCGTTCATCGACATTGGCATTGTCCCAGACGAGCTGCAAAAGCATTTCGCGACTGTAGACGCGCTCGGGATTCTTTGCAAACACCAAGAGTAGCTTGAATTCTTTAGCCGAGAGTGACAGAGGCACATCATCGACTTTGGCTTCAAAGCTTGACTCATTCATGGTCAAAGGTCCGCACACAACTACATCATCGGTTCCGCCCCTATTTTGACTTTGAATGCGATAGCGACGAAGCACGGCCTGAATGCGCGCTATTAACTCACGAGGCATGAACGGCTTGACAACATAGTCATCGGCCCCGGCGTTAAGTCCTTTAACGCGATCCGATTCACTGCCACGAGCCGTGAGCATAATCACCGGCAGATCCTTCGTTTTGGGATCGGCGTGTAACTTCTCTAACCACTCAACACCCGAGAGCTCAGGGAGCATGTAGTCGAGCAAAACCAAGTCAGGGCGGTTTTCTTCGACAATTCGCTGAGCCGTCACGGCGCTGTCGGTGCACTCGACTTCAAAGCCAGCGCCTGCGCAAGCAAAAGAAATCAGTGTGCGAATCGGCGCTTCGTCTTCAACAATCAAGATGCGGGCAGATTTAATTTCGTTGTCGCTCATGCGACCTCCTGAAAAGTCCTATATTCATGATAAGCGAAAATATGTGCACCAAAGGATAAACCTTCGTCTATTTGACGAAGGTTAATTATCACGGCAAATTGGCTAGATTTTCAGGTAACGCATCAAGCCTCAAATGACGAATATCCTCACCGTCGAGCACAAAAATGACATGCTCGGCAATGTTGGTGGCATGGTCGCCGAGTCGTTCATAGCATTTCAGAATGTTCAAACATGAGAGCGCGACATCGGTTTTTTCAGGGTGTTGCTGTAAGAACTTTGTGATTTCCTTAATGCCGCTGTGGAAACACTGATCCACTTCTTTATCGGCACGAAGTGTGTTCACTGCGGCCGTTTCGCTCATATTTTTGAGCGCTAACATTGCCATGTTAACCACTTTGGTGCTCGACTCTACGATGCCAGAGTCGGCAACAATTTTGATCAATTCATCAGGAACTTGAGCCTTACATTCACGTGCGATGTTGCGGGCCTGGTCACCCATACGCTCAAAGTCGGTGGACATTTTTGCCATCCCGAATACTAAGCGCAAGTCTTTGGCAGCCGGCTGATGCTTAGCAATCAAAAGCGTGATGGCGCGGTCAGTGGAGACTTCCAAGGCGTTAATGGCAGAGTCGCGATCTCGAACGCTTTGGGCTAAATCAATGTCTCCGTTGCGGAAAGCTTTCCCGGCGTTGGTAATTTGTTCCAGGACCAGATCGCCCATGCCGTAGAGCAAGTGTCGTAATTCGTCCAAATCTTCATCAAACTGGTGCACCAAATGCGATTGTGCAGACATAATCATTTTTTAATCTCCTGCAGATTAACCGAAGCGACCCGTAATGTAGTCTTCCGTCTCTTTACGCGTGGGCTTGGTAAACATGACTTCCGTGGTACCGAATTCGATAAGTTCGCCCAAATACATGTAAGCGGTAAAGTCGGAAATACGAGCGGCTTGTTGCATGCTGTGAGTAACGATAACCACCGTGTAGTCTTTCTTTAACTCGTCAATTAAGTTTTCGATCTTAGCGGTAGAAATCGGGTCAAGAGCCGAGCAGGGTTCATCGAGTAAGAGCACTTCAGGTTTGACCGCAATGGCGCGGGCAATACATAAGCGCTGTTGTTGACCGCCGGAGAGTGCGAAGCCGGATTCTTGCAACTTGTCCTTAACATCACTCCAAAGGGCGGCTTGACGAAGAGCCCATTCGACACGGTCATCTAATTCTGATTTCGGGAGTTTTTCAAACAAGCGTACTCCGTAGGCGATGTTGTCATAGATCGACATCGGGAAGGGGGTCGGTCGTTGGAACACCATACCGACCTTAGAGCGCAAGCGATCAACGCCTTCGGTTTTGGTCACAATGTTTTCGCCGTCGAGCCAAATTTCACCCTCGGCGCGTTGCTCCGGATAGAGCTCATACATGCGGTTAAAGGTGCGCAGTAGCGTGGACTTGCCGCAGCCCGACGGGCCGATGAACGCCGTCACTTTATTTTCAGCAATCGACAAGTTGATATTTTTAAGCGCGTGAAAAGCGCCGTAGTAGAAATTGAAGTTTTTGACTTCAAGTTTAGTCGGTGCAGTCAATTCAGACATCCCGAAAACTCCTCAAGAGTGACAAGTAGTTAGCCATTACAAACAGTTTGGGCGAAGTCTACGAGCAGGGCATGACCGAAAAGTGACAGAAATATGACAAATTGATTAAACGCGAAAAATTTCCCAGCGCTACAATCATCCTTTCCAGCGCCAATTACTTGGTGTCACTATGGGTTCTGTATCTCTAAAGGAGTTTATGTCATGATTCGTTTGGCCTGCGATTATCAAGAAGGTTGTCATCCCAAAATTTTGGAAAAGCTCATTCAGACCAATATGGAAAGTACGGTCGGCTATGGTTTCGACGCTTATTGTGAAAGCGCTAAGGCTAAGATTCGCGAAGCTTGTCAAGCTCCTGATGCAGAGGTCTTCTTGTTAGTGGGCGGCACACAAACGAATGCCACAGTCATTCGCTCCATTCTTCGTCCTTGTGAGGGCGTGATTGCTGTTAAGAGCGGCCATATCAACGGACACGAAGGCGGCGCTATTGAAGCGGGCGGCCACAAGGTGCTCACCATTGCTGCACACGATGGCAAGATGTGCCCTCAAGAACTCGATCAATACATTCAAGATACTTTCGCTGACGATGCTTGGAATCATTCCGTCATTCCTGCCATGGTTTACGTCTCTCAAGCGACTGAAACGGGATCTGTCTACACGTTAGCCGAAATGACCGCCATCTCAGAAGTCTGTCGCAAGCACAACATGGTGTTGTTTGTTGACGGTGCTCGTTTGGGTTATGCCTTGGCGAGTGAAGGCAGTGATATGACCTTGGCAGACTTGGCACGCTTGACGGATGTTTTCTATATCGGAGGTACGAAAGTGGGCGCCATGTTTGGTGAAGCCGTGGTCTTTACCAACAAGACGCTTACACGCAACTTCTTTACGATTCAAAAGCAAAGCGGCGCAGTACTCGCTAAAGGTCGCATGTTGGGTATCCAATTTGACGTGCTCTTTACCGACAATCTCTACTTCGAAATTAGTCGCCATGCTGTGGCCATGGCCATGAAGTTGAAAGAGGCGCTCAAAGCGAAAGGGTATCAATTCTATGCTGAAAGCCCCTCAAACCAACAATTTGTCATTTTAGAGAATGCACAATTGGCAAAACTTGAAGAGCAAGTGGCTGTAAGTCGTTGGGCAAAAGTCGATGACACTCACACCGCCGTGCGTTTGTGCACGAGTTGGGCCACTAGCGAAGAGACAATCGATAAAGTGATTGAATTGCTTTAATTTGATTCGAGAATAAGTAAGCGGGATGAGATTTTTCGAACTCATCCCGCTTTGCATTTTTAGTCGGTTACTTCTACTACACAGGTAATTTCTGTAGCAGCGCCTTCGGGCAAATCGTACGCGCCCAAGGCAATGCGGGTGCCGACACCGGCTTCGCCATAAAGAGCTTTAAATAAACCGCTCGCCCCGTTAATGACTTGCGGATGCATGCCAAAGTTTTGCGTGCAACGGACAAAACCTGTCAAATGAACAAACTGTTTAATTCGATCCAAGTCGCCCAATTCACGCTTTAAAACGGCGAGCACATTTAAGGCACTCAGTTGTGCGGCGCGCTGGCCCTCTTCGAGTGTTAACGTATCACCAACGATACCGGCAATCTGCAACTCGCTATTGATATCAGGCGTTTGGCCCGAAACCCAAATAAGATTGCCGACGCGACGACAAAAGGTGTAAAGACCTGCAGGTTCAGCCACGGCGGGCAGTTCTAATCCCATTTCGGCCAGTTTTTGTTCAACGATCATGACATAGACTCCAAAAGAAATTTCTCACTGATTATGAAACAAAAGAAAACGCCCGAAGCACAATGCTTCGAGCGTTTTCGAATATAGAAGATCGAGATATTAATGAATATTTCTCAACAATTCTCGAGCCAGTTTTTCCGCCTCAAACATGTTATCGACCATGTTGCGACCGAGTGTTTGAGCAATACCCGTGCGTTGCAATTGACGCAGGGTGTGATCGGTTGCACCGCAAATGATCAACTCAAAATTACGACGTTTTAAAGCGCGCATGTAGGTAGAGATGATATCCATGGCGGAGTTATCGATATTCATGAGGCTTGTGCAGTTAAAGATCACCACTTTGTTGGCATTGTGAGCCGTGATGCGCTTCGGATCGGTCACATGATTGAGCTTGGAGACAGAACCGAAGAAAAGCGAACCTTGTAAGCGCCATGCTTCAATGCCTTCAGGGCAATCAGCCGATAACGTCATGGGGGTGACCTTCGTGAGCGTATTCATACGATAGATGAAGAACAAGCACGAGATGAGTAACCCCACTTCGACGGCTACCGTCAAGTCAAAGATAACCGTCAGGAAGAACGTGGCAAGCAACGTGACCTTGTAGGACATCGTCATATGGCGCAAGCGCTTGAATTCAGCCCAGTTACCCATGTTGGAGGCCACAAAGAACAAGATCGCAGAAAGCGCAGCTAACGGGATGTTCGAGGCCAATGGGGCAGCTATCAGCACGATGACAAGCAATGTGATTGCGTGCACGACGCCGGAAATCGGTGAGACGGCACCGCTTTTAATATTGGTAACCGTACGAGCAATCGTGCCAGTGGCTGGAATGCCGCCGAAGAACGGAACGATGATGTTGGCAACCCCTTGCCCCATAAGTTCTTGGTTGGGGTTGTGGCGATCGTCGGTCAAAGTGTCAGCCACGCGTGCGCACAGCAAAGATTCAATCGCGCCTAAAAGAGCAATGGTGATCATCGGGCCGACGAGATTGCGAATGTTTTGCCAGTCAAATGTGGGCACTTGCAAATCAGGCAAGGTTTGCGGAATGCCGCCGAATTTGCTGCCGATTGTTTCGACCGGGAGGTTAAAGCTTGTGACGGCAATCGTCGAGAGCGCCAAAACTATCACTGTTCCCGGAATTTTCGCCAACCAACGACGCCATTGAGCAACGCGCGTCGAGGTGTTATTAGGCCAGAACTTAACAATGGCAAAGGAGAATAAGGCAATGCTTAGCGCATACCAGTTAACGGTGTGGATGTGATGGTAGATCGCATCCATTTGTCCGAAAAAGTCTGCCGGCATCTTATCGATTTGCAAACCGAGGAAATCCTTAACCTGCGACAGGCCGATGAGTACGGCAATACCGTTTGTGAAACCGATCACGATGGAAATCGGAATAAAACGAATGAGATTACCGATTTTTAGCAACCCCATCAGGAAAAGCAAGATCCCGCTACCGATTGTGGCAATCATCAAATTGGCCAGACCGTAGTTGGCGATAATGCCGTAAATAATAACGATAAAAGCGCCGGCTGGACCGCCGATTTGAACACGACAACCGCCTAAAATGGCAATCAAAAAGCCGGCAATGATTGACGTGTAAATACCGGCTTCAGGCGTAACACCCGAAGCAATGGCAAAAGCCATAGCCAGCGGCAGGGCCACCATGCCGACAGTTAAGCCAGAACTGATGTCGCGGGCAAGATTTTTACCGTTGTAGTGACCGATTAAGTCGAAACTGGCTGGGTGAAAAGGCTCAAACGGAGCATTGTGCAGCGCAGATTTGAGACGTTGGACGATGGACATTTTCTTTTCGAGAAAGAGTTGTTTCTAACGTGTAAACACCGATTTCAAAATGGCAAAAAACAGTTGGCTGATCAGCCAACTGTTTTTAATACTAAAAGTGCCGAGCGTATTGTAATGAAATGTTAGTGTAAACGCATCCCGGGTTCGGCACCGGTCTGAGGTTCAAGGATATAGAGTCCTTTTTTCTCCGAGGCGTCACTGGCTGACAAAAGCATGCCTTCACTGACGCCAAAGCGCATCTTGCGAGGAGCAAGGTTGGCAATGACGACAGTAAGTTTGCCTTCCAAGTCCTTCGGATCATACCAAGCTTTAATACCCGAGAAGATATTGCGCGTACGTCCTTCGCCGATATCGACCGTCAAACGCAAAAGCTTGTCAGAACCTTCAACGGCCTCACATTTCACGATCTTGGCAACCCGAAGATCGAGTTTGTTAAAGTCATCAATCGTGACCGTTTCGGCGATGGCTTCGCCACCTGGCAACGGTTTTTCTTCGGGCTTGACTTCCGGCGCGCCCGGTACCAGTGCATCGAGTTGCTTGATATCGGCACGTTGCATTAAGTGCTTGAAGGCAGAAATCGGAGATTCGGGGGATAACACGCGATCGGCCGTATCCCAGGTGAGTTCTCCGCAATTTAAGAATGCCTCAACATTGGCAGCTGTTGCCGGCAACACGGGCTTGAGCATCAAGGTCAAAAGACGGAATGCTTCAAGTGCAACGGAGCAAACGCGGTGCAAATCGGTCTTCTTATCTTCAGACTTGGCCAATTCCCAAGGTTTTTCACGATCAACGTATTCGTTAACAACATCGGTCAAGTCCATGACGATGCGAAGCGCCTTGGCATATTCGCGATCATTGAAAAGCGAGGCGACTTCGGCCACTTTGTCGCGAAGCGTGGTGACGATGGCATCATCGGCAATACCGTCGGCGACACGACCTTCGAAACGCTTGAAAATGAATCCGGCGGCACGGCTGGCGATGTTGACGTATTTACCGATCAAATCGGAATTCACACGAGCCAAGAAGTCGTTTTTGCTGAAGTCGACGTCATCATTGGTGCGGCCCATCTTGGCGGCCAAGTAGTAGCGCAGCCATTCAGGGTTCATGCCCAGCTCCAAGTATTTCAAGGGGCTGATACCCGTGCCGCGGCTCTTACTCATTTTGCGACCGTCAACCGTCATGAAGCCGTGCACAAAGACGTTATCGGGCACTCGGTACGGTTGACCGGCAAAGTGAAGCATGGCAGGCCAGAAAAGCGTGTGGAAGTACACGATATCTTTGCCGATAAAGTGAATTTGTTCGGTCTTTTCTTCGCTGAGGAATTTCCAGAAATCAAAACCAACTTTGGCAGCGTAGTTCTTCAAACTGGCCAAGTAGCCTACCGGGGCATCTAACCACACGTAGAAATACTTGCCCGGAGCATCAGGAATGGGGATGCCGAAGTAAGGGGCATCACGAGAGATATCCCAGTCGCCTAATTTACCGTCAGCCAACCATTCTTCGTCCTTGGCGCGAATTTCCGGTTGAACACGATCGACACCGCTTTTGCCTTGACCGTGAACCCAGTCACGAAGGAAGGCCACGCAGGCCGGATCCGACAAGCGGAAGAAATAGTGCGTCGAGGTGCGAAGTTCGGGCTTGGCACCGGATAAGGCCGAGAAGGGATTAATGAGCTCGGTGGGCGAATAAACGGCACCGCATTTTTCACAGTTGTCGCCCTATTGGTCTTCGGCGCCACACTTAGGACACGTCCCCTTGATGAAACGGTCAGCCAAGAACATTTCTTTGACCGGATCGTAGAACTGTTCGATGTCTTTTGTATAAATCAAACCGGCGGCTTTTAAGCGACGGTAGATGTCTTGAGACAGTTCAACGTTTTCTTCGCTGTCGGTCGAGTACCAGTGGTCGAATTTGATGTGAAAGCCGTCCAAGTATTGTTTGCGACCGGCGGCAATGCGTGCCACGAATTCCTGTGGAGTGATGCCTTCTTTTTGAGCAGCAATCATCATCGGTGCGCCGTGTGTATCGTCAGCGCCGACAAAGTGTACGGTGTGACCGTACATGCGTTGCGCACGCACCCAGATGTCGGCTTGAATGTATTCCATAATATGACCAATATGGAAATGCCCGTTAGCATAGGGCAAAGCGGTCGTGACGAAAATTTGGCGTTTTTGCATGATTTTGTCGCTCAATAGCAAAGTAAGTGAAACAAAAAAAAGAATTTTAGCAAATGCAATCATGACTTAGCTGAGCAAAAGTCGCTATAGCAGGGTTAATCGTTCAAAGGCTCGAAGAACGCTGAACGAGAAGATTGGTTTTGAAAATTTCGACCCCGTTGTTTTGTTCGTATTTAGGTACTGGTGATATAAAGTAGATGGTAAAAGTTGGTTGGCTATTGAAACAGTAACTATGACAGAAAGCTTTTATTCGCAAAGTACCTTCCCCACGCAGATATGAGGTATTTTCAACATTATGTTCGAAAAAAAGACTGATGAAGCCCAAAAGTAAAATGAAAGTAAGCACCGGTGATAAATGAGTTATAACAACGTTGTAATTCCGGCTATGTACCTGTCCAATGATAGGTGTTTTGATTTTGTTTCAGGGATGATAGTTTTGAAATTAGTCCCTTTTAGCTTGAGCTTAAACGCAAAAAATCGGACAATATGCTTCTACGTTATCCAGGAGCATACAGTGAATACTAAAGAACAAATTCTCGAAATTTTAAAAACAGTCGTTGATCCGCGACTCGGTTGCGATTACGTTTCTGCACGCATGGTTAAGGTATCTGACGATGCTCAAGAGGCGCAAATTCTTTTGGGCTATCCGGCCAAAAACGTGATTGATGAAGTCAGAGCACAGGTTCAGGCCGCTTTCGACAAAGCTGGTCTTGTCGTTAAATTGGATGTGAAGCAACACATTGTGGCGCATGCCGTGCAACGCACTTTAAAGGTCTTGCCTAACGTTAAAAATATCATTGCAGTTGCCAGTGGCAAAGGCGGTGTGGGTAAAAGCACGGTTGCGGCTAATTTGGCATTGGCATTGTCTGCTCAAGGAGCCAAGGTTGGTGTGTTGGACGCTGATATTTACGGACCGAGTCAACCGATGATGTTGGGTGCTCAAGGTCGTCCCATCTCCAATGACGGTCAAAACATGTTTCCGGTCGTATCCCTCGGTCTGGAGATCAATTCCATCGGTTTTCTCATTGATGCCGATGAACCGATGATTTGGCGCGGTCCTTTGGTTGCGCAAGCCTTAACGCAACTTTTAATGCAAACCAAATGGGGCGATTTGGACTATTTGGTTATTGATATGCCGCCGGGTACGGGGGATATTCAATTAACGCTTTCTCAAACTGTGCCGGTGACCGGCGCGGTGATCGTGACCACGCCGCAAGACATTGCGCTTTTGGATGCCCAAAAAGGCCTTCGCATGTTCAATAAAGTCAACGTTCCCGTCTTGGGTGTTGTGGAAAACATGGCGATGTTTGTTTGTCCGAAGTGCGGTCATTTGGAACATATTTTTGGTCAAGGTGGCGCTGAGCGATTAAGTCGCACCTATGGGTGTGAAGTATTGGGGCACTTGCCGTTACAGACGTCCATTCGTGAGAAAGCGGACTCGGGAGAACCGACGGTAATTGGCGAGCCTGAGAGCGAAGCCGCGAAGATTTATCGCGATATCGCCATTAAGGCGGCCTGTGCCATTGCAAAAACGGCCAAGGACATGAGTTTGAAGATGCCGACCGTGAAGGTGGAGAAGAACTAAAATGCCCCTCGTTCAACCCGATTATGTTGCGCCGCATTGGCTTTCGGGCCCGCAGTTGCAAACAATCGTTGCGGCCAAAATTTGTAAAAAACCGAAAATGACGTACCGTCGTGAGCGTTGGGAAACGCCCGATGACGATTTCATTGATGTGGATTGGGCTACGCCGGAGCCGGCCGACCCTAAGGCCTCCGTGCTTGTGCATTTCCACGGACTTGAGGGTAGCTCCCGTAGTCACTATGCATTAGCTTTAATGCACGAGACTGCTTCGCGCGGCTGGCGCGGTTGCGTGGCACACTTCAGAAGTTGCTCGGGTGAAATAAATCGGAAGGCCAGGGCGTATTACGCTGGTGATATTGATGAAGTACAGTGGGTGCTTGAAACGGTTAAAGCCCGCTATCCGCAGGCGCCTTTGTATGCTGTCGGGGTTTCGCTCGGTGGTAACCAACTGTCACTGTTTTGCGGGAAAAGGGCCGATAAGGCGGCTTCATTACTGACGGCAGCTGCAAGCATCGCTGCTCCTGTGGACTTGGTTGCGGGCAGCAATCTCTTGCGGTACGGCTTCAATCGTGTTTACTCGTCGGTCTTTTTAAATAGCCTTATTCCGAAAGTGCTTCAAAAGTGTAAGACAATGCCCGAGCTTGCTGCCAAAATTGACGTCAACGCCGTTCGTAAATGCAAAAATTTCTACGACTTTGATTCGATTTACACTGCGCCGGCCCATGGCTTTAAAAGCGCAATGGAGTACTGGACAACATGTTCGGCTAAGCCTTGGTTGAAGTACATTAAGGTGCCGTTTTTGCTCATGAATGCTAAAAACGATCCGTTTTTGCCTGAGTGGGCGTTGCCGACGCTGGCCGATGTCTCTGAGAACGTTTGGTTGGATCAACCCGCAGAAGGCGGTCACGTGGGCTTTCCTACCGGTTCGCCTCCGGGTGAAGTGACTTATTTGCCTAAACGCATCTTTCGATTTTTCACAGAACGTACTTGATGGAGAAAATCACGCCGTTGAGTAACCTCAACG
>DCTK01000068.1:0-407 GCA_002329575.1 Sutterella sp. UBA1442
CAACACCCATTGATGATCGGGTGTTTTTGCACTTTCTACCAAAATGCCGGCGAGTTTCCCATTACCCAACAAAATATCGTTTGGCCACTTGATGCAGGCATCAAAACCGAAGTGACGCAGACGCTCAACGATATGAGCTCCAATAGCTAAAGATGCTCCAGCAAAAGCATTCAAACTATCCCCTATCGGTACAGCAACCGACATCGTTATGCAGCCCTCGTGGGATGTCCAAGATCTGCCGCGCGTTCCACGTCCGGCAGTCTGTACTTGGGCGTATCGCAAAATAGGACGGTCCACATCCCCCGCTCTTGCTGCTATCAATAAATCTGTATTGGTAGAACCTGTTTGCTCCACACACTGAACTTTGCACTCTGTCGGGGCTAATAATTTGGTTAACTCATTAATGT
>DCTK01000068.1:434-13972 GCA_002329575.1 Sutterella sp. UBA1442
TCCTGCTCGCTTATCTGTGAAAATGGGTAACAAAACTTGAAAAAATTCTTTAGAATTCGCAGGTTATTCTAAAATTTGATGAACTTCCAATTGCGACCCTAAAGTGCTCTGTTTGAGACAGAGTTTCTCCAGAATGATAAAACAGTTTTTTATTCTTTTATACGTCACGCTCTGTCTAGCGTTTCCTAATGCCGTTATGGCCCAAAAGGCGCCTGTTATGCGTGCTCAATCTTGGATCCAAGTAGACCGTCTGACGGATACCGTTTTAGCTTCATCGAATGCTGATAAGCGTGTCAATCCCGGCAACAGTGTGTTGCTGATGGTGTTATACACTGCTGAAAAAGCTATCGAAGACAACATCGTTAATCGCAATACCAAAATTACAGTCAATAACGATGCGCTCAGTGTGCCTCCTTTAAATGCTGCACGTTTTTATGTTGAGCCCAATAAACCGGTCACAGTCGCAGAATTGCAAAAAGCTGTTGCTATCATGGCTGCCAACGATGCAGCAGTCGCACTGGCAGAGGGAATCGGTCGTACGCTTGAAAATTTTGTCGAGATGATGAATGAAAATGCAGCATCGCTCGGCATGAAAAATACTCACTACACATCTGTTATCGGCAGTTCTAACAAAGGTCAATATTCTAGTGCTCGTGACACACTTATCTTGGCCGATACACTTTTGAACGATTGCCCTGAATTATTGAATGTTTGGACTCAACCCGATATTAGTAATGGGCTTTTTAAACACGCCAACAGTAACCCATTTTTGTGGCGAACCGATGCTATTCGTGGTTTACACACATCAGAATTCCAAATGAAAAATTGGACAAGCGTAGTGTATTTCTCACGTGATTATCTTGAGGGAGACACTCGCTTTTCTCGAGAACTTCTGACAGTAACAATGGGGTTTGATAAAGCTGAACATAATACGACTGACACAATGAAGCTTGTTAATTGGGGAGCAGATAACTACAAAACTCTCATGCTTTATCAAGCCTACGATACAATCGATCGTATTCCAGTTGAATTAACTAATGGGGCTCGTGTCAGAGTTGGTGTTAAGGAAAGCGTTTATGTGACCTTGCCGCGAGATGCAATATTACAAAAGGGCGCAAAAGGTTTTTCTGTGAAAGTTTCGCGATTAGATCCCCTTGTCGCTCCGATTAAAAAGGATGAAAAAATCGGCGACATGACGGTATATTTCAATGAAAAACCGGTGGCAGAGGCCCAGCTTGTGTCTTTGCACGATGTTCAACAATCTAACTTTTGGCGCCGCCAATGGCAACGTATTAAAGCTATTTTCGGCATGCACTAAATTGAGAAATCCCATGAACGATAATCAAGAAAAAGAGTTATTAACCTTTCCTTGTGAGTTTCCGATCAAAGTGATGGGACTTAAACAGGACACTTTCGCTGAAACTATCGGTCAAGTTATTAAAGAATTTGACCCAACGTTTAACCCTGAGACCATCACCGTTCGAGATAGTCGCCAAGGTCACTACCAAGCCCTGCAAGTGGTCGTTCATGCGACTAGCCGTGAACAACTAGACTCAATTTATATGGCCTTAACACACCATCCGATGGTCAAAGTGGTGCTCTAATCGTGAATCTCGATGACATCAAACCCGGCTCGCCTGCAGCTTGGCTATTAGCCATTCGTCCAAAAACTTTTGGTGTTGCTGTCTCGCCTGTTATAGCAGCATTGGCTGTAACCTTATCCGATACCGGCAAAATTAATGTGCTTGTAGCCGTTTTAACGGCACTTTTAGCAATATTAATGCAAGCCATCACCAACATGGAAAATGATGCTGGCTATAGCAAACGTAAGGCCGAGCGAGGAAATCGAAAAGGCTTACCACGTGCGACCTCTCTTGGGTTGTTGTCGGTTCCTGAGGTTGAGTTAGCCATTAAACTTACGGGACTTATTGCGCTTGCCATTACAGGCTATTTCATCTACATCACACACTGGGTGTTTCTTTTAATAACCGTTGCTTCCATTGCCGCAGCCTACCTCTACATGGGAGGACCTAAGCCCATCGCATATTCGCCTTACGGAGAAATTGTTGTTTTTATCTTCTTTGGACTAACAGCGGTCTGCGGCACCTATTATCTACAGCTCTCCGATGTCTCCATGACTGTGACTATTGTCGGTTGTGCGTTGGGGCTGATGGCAGCGGCTGTGTTATGTGTAAATAACTACCGCGATCGTAAACATGACGAGTCCATTGAGCGTTATACGATGGCAGTTGTACTTGGTAAAGAGCTATCCATCCTCGCCTACAAAATGATGCTATACGTCCCCTATGGATTGATGTTATGCATCGTAGCACTGGACTCCAGCCGCTATCCGTATTTATTAAGTTGGGTAACCTTGCCGATAGCGTTGAAATTACCGAAAGATCTCGCCAACAAAGATGGACTTGAGCTCAATGGCACTTTATTTGCCACAGTTAAACTAGAGGTACTTTTCGCCCTGACGCTTACGTTAGGCGCCATTATTCACGCCTATCTTCGTTGGTTCAGTCTATAAAAAACAAGGGCTAATGCTCTGGGAGCATATTAACCCTTGTCTAACACAATAAAATCAGCTTTAGCTATTGTAGACGAACCTCTGTTGTCCCAGTTGTCTCAACATTATTTGTTGTTAATGCCGACTCAGAAGTGTGTTGCGCAGCTGGACTCGTTACCAACTTCATACGCTCATCAACCTCTGCTTGTGAGAGGATTTCAAAAGCTGTCACAACACCTCTAACGCCAGAAACTCGAGAAGCTATATTAGCGGTCTTAGCAGCTTCTTGAGACGTCACTAAACCCATCAGATAAACGATATCTCGATCCACGGTCACTTTCATTTGGTTAAGTGAAATGTCGCCCGTGGCAATAATTTGAGAGCGAACCTTCCCAGCTAAAGTCGAATCAGACATTCTTTGAGTTAAGGTCGTTACAGGGCCAACCCAAAGTTCGTTAATTACGCTAGAGACTTCAAGGCTATTGCGTGCGATCTGACCCGCAAGTTGCTTATCCGCTTCAGTAGCGACTTCACCAGTGAGCAAAATACGCCTGTTGTAGCTCGTCACGGTTAAGTGAATATTGTCTTTGATTTGCTGAGTAATCTCGTAATGCACCCGACTTTCCATTACGTTATCAGCCATCTGAGCACCCGTTGTACGTCGATCAGTTGTCACCAAGGCTGTTGTACCAACCGCTCCGCCCACGACCAATGGTACACATGCTGTTAAACTTACCGAACCAATGGCCGCAGCTGAGAGCACTATTAAAAAAGTCTTTACGCGCATATCTACGCTCCTTACTAAAACTTTTAACAGTATAGCCCGTGTTAAATCCTTTAAACGTTAATTTTTATATTTAAAAACATTTCTGCGTCATTAAAACCTATGTGGAAAAGATCTGAACAAACCAGTGGATAACAACAAGCGGTTTGTGGATAACTCAGAAATGTGGAAAAAGCTCAAAAGTTATCCACAATAATTCACAAGTAATCCCAAGGTTTACCAACGATTTTATCCACAACTTTCTAACAACCTATCTATTTGATTTATAAAATAAAATCTAACTTATCCACAGATTTTTTTAGACTTATTATTATTACGATTAAATTTAAATATAAATAAAGAAGTTAATAGTGAAAACCCGGCTCAATGAAATTACCTAACCAATGAATAGTTTCTAAGATAACAAAATTGAGAAGTGGAAATTGTGGATAACTTTGGGGATAAAGTTTGGATTGTTCTGCAAGTGACTGTTCTAACAAGAAAAAAGAATTAACTCGCATTATTATGAGAGTTTTAACTATCTTGTTGATTTTAAAACATTTTTCTTTATCCAGATAACACTCAATATCCTGAGTTTTAAACAAAAAACCCCATCTTTTCAGTGCTTGAAAGAGGGGTAAAAAATGTGGATAACTTTGTGCATAAAGTGGAAAGTCTTAGAAGGATAAAGCGATACCCGTTCGTTGATTTGAACAGATATCGCTTTCAGTCGGATTAGAGAGACTCGTATTGGTTGATTAAAGCCGAAATAGAACTTTCTTTAGTAATTCCAAACGGAATTAAAACACTGGGTACAGCATCGGCTGTCGATTGAAGATGTTGAATCTGATCATCAAAGAAAATATGAGGCCGTAGTTGCTCTAAAACGTATTTTTTAGGCATTCCGTCCATTAAGAAAAGTTCAGCAGCATTCATCCCCCAACTTTTAAGGGTTGTGATCAAACGTTCTTCACTCGGAGCCCCTCGAGCAGTCACAATAGATATACGAATGACAGGTTCGTAGTAAGGATCGTTATGCCCGCGCTTTTCCATATCCAGTTGTTGGAAATAGGCCAACTTTTTGAAAAGCTCCGTTAGTGGGCCAGCATTATGAGGAGAATTCACCAAGCTGGATTCGTACTCCTGAAATCCTTCTAACCCGGCTTTTTTGAATTGCTTTTCGCTGTCATCGTCAATGACTACACCATCAAAGTCAAAAGCAATGCGTAGCCCATGATCTGATTCGTCATCTTTGACTTGAGTGGGAAGTACGAGACCAGCCGGGTAGCCTAGTTGAGTTGCTTCTAAAACACTTTGACTGTTAGCACTTAAAAATAATGATGCCCCATATGCTTTCATATAGGGAAAAGTCGGTTGACCGGAAGTAAATGCACCGCCTCGAATGGGTAATTTGTAGTGCTTACAGGAGTAAAAGAAGCGTTGTCCGGACTCCGGACTGTTTCTAGACAGTACTATTACACGAAATGGTGGTTCTTCTTTTGGGAAGTATTCGTTCAGGCTAAGTAGCCGCCGGATAAAAGGAAAAGCAACCCCGGGAGCTAAAGGCGTTTGAGCGTGTTGTATTTGATAGTCGCGGTACGCCTCAATCCCCTCTTGTTCAAAGATACTATGTTCGGCTTCTAAGTCAAACAATGCTCGAGAGGAAACCGCAACGACTAATTGTTCGGGTTTTAATTGTTGCATACTGGCCTCTATCGTAATGTTTCGAAGCCGCTGTCGAAACAACGACTTCGAAATCCAGATTGTTAAAAGGCCGACAGGTTAAATGTCAATATTGCTGACTAGCAATGCGTTGTCTTCAATAAATCGACGGCGAGGTTCAACATTGTCACCCATCAGCATGGAAAATACGTTGTCAGAGCTAGCAGCATCTTCCAAGCGAACCCGCAATAAACGGCGATTTTCAGGTTGCATGGTGGTTTCGGCCAATTGTTCGGCGTTCATTTCCCCCAACCCTTTGTAGCGTTGTCGTGTAAGACCTGAACCGGCTTCATTCATTAGCCATTGAATGGCTTCTTCGAAGTTTTTAACCGGAGCAGATTTTTTGCCACGGACAACTTTTGCTCCTTCTCCAACCACACCCTTAAGAGTTTGGGCAGTAGTTACCAAGGTGGCGTAATCGGCCGTATTCAAGAAATGGGAATCCAATCTTGAACGGCGGATATTTCCGTAAACTGTGCGTTCAATGCTCAAATAGATGCGATCTGATTCCGCTTCTTTGCACGCTGTGATCTTCAGCTGCTTATCTTTGATTTGTTCGTTTAAGGCGCGAGCTGATTCTTCTGCATGAGCCATATCGGATAAATCCAGTGTGACACCGGAAGCAACCGCCAACAGTACAGAGCGATCGATTAAAAGGCTGAGACGTTGAAGCACTTCTGAGCTGGCAATGTAGCTGTCAGAAAGACTTTCAAGCTCCGAGCCACGAATCATATCTCCTTTATCAAAAGCCTCTTGGTCACGATAAAGGGCGGCGTCTTGCAGTGCGATCTCCAAAATGACCTTGTTGTATTCGTGGTCATCTTTGACGTAGATATCTTTTTTACCAACCGTGATTTTGTAGAGAGGCGGTTGAGCAATGTAGACATAACCTCGCTCGATCAAAGGCGTCATTTGACGATAGAAGAACGTCAAGAGCAACGTCGAGATGTGAGCACCGTCAACGTCAGCATCGGTCATAATAATGATTCGGTGGTAGCGAAGTTTCTCGATGTCAAAGTCTTTACCAATGCTACAACCCAAAGCAAGTGCCAAAGTTCGAACTTGCTCACTATCGAGCAACTTTTCGTGGGAAGCTTTTTCAACGTTCAAAATTTTCCCGCGTAATGGCAAAATAGCCTGATTTTTACGGTTACGGCCGGATTTTGCTGATCCCCCTGCAGAATCACCTTCCACGAGGAATAGCTCGCTTAAGGCAGGATTTTTTTCTTGGCAGTCTGCGAGCTTACCAGGCAGAGATCCCGACATTAAAACGGATTTACGAGTCATGTCTCGAGCTTTACGAGCAGCTTCACGGGCTCTCGATGCCGCTACAATCTTTTCGCAAATTGCGTGTGCTTCAGTGGGGTTTTCGTCTAAGTAAGTCGCTAGTTCAGTATTAATGACTTCTTCGACAGCCGGTCTGACTTCACTAGAGACAAGCTTGTCTTTTGTTTGTGAACTAAATTTCGGTTGAGGGACTTTGACCGACAAAATGCAGGTTAAACCTTCACGCATATCTTCGCCGTCAATGTCGGATTTTAGTTTTTTATCAAGCCCTTCTTTGGAAATATAGTTTTTAAGCACGCGCGTCATTGCACTGCGAAGACCTGTCACGTGCGTACCCCCGTCCTTTTGGGGAATATTATTCGTGTAAGCCGTTAAACGTTCGTTATACGTATCGTTCCATTGCATGGAGACTTCCACGGTAACTGGAACACCTTGAGAATCAACGGTCTTGAGTGCATAAAAAGGCGTTTTATGTAAGACGGCTCGATTTTGATTAATGAATTCAACAAATCCGCGGACACCGCCTTGGGCATGAAAACGTTCCTCTTTCCCCGTACGTTGATCTAGCAAAAGAATGTTGACGCCGGAATTCAAGAACGATAATTCGCGCAAACGCTCAGAGAGACGTTCAAAGCTAAACGTGATATCCGTGAAAATTTCTTTATCCGGATAGAAGTGAACCAAGGTTCCTTGTTTGGTGGTTTCTCCCAGTTCAATCATAGGAGACACTTCAACGGGGCCGTTAGCAGTTTCAACGGTTTGGATTTGGCGATTATTTAACTTACCGCGAGAAAATTCAAGATGATAGGCTTTGTGATTACGGTATACAGTCAGTTTGAGCCACGTTGACAATGCATTAACGCAGGACACGCCAACCCCGTGCAAACCGCCAGAAATTTTGTAGCTATTTTCAGAGAATTTTCCGCCGGCGTGTAATTCAGTTAAGGCAATTTCAGCCGCACTACGTTTAGGTTCGTGTTTATCGTCCATTTTAACGTCGGTAGGAATACCTCGACCGTTATCTTCAATGGACACAGAGCCGTCCGTGTGCAATGTCACGATAATTTCGTTGGCAAAGCCGGCTAAAGCTTCGTCAATGGAGTTATCCACAACCTCGTAAATCAAATGGTGCAAGCCTGATCCATCGGCTGTATCACCGATGTACATCCCAGGGCGTTTACGGACTGCTTCTAAACCTTCTAACACGACGATGGCAGCTGCACCGTATTCGTTACCAGTTGTGGTTTTATTTTCTACATCACTCATGAACTCAAACTCTTCTTTATAAAACTTTTAATATTTTTTAGGACGTTTTCTTTCAAAAAACACTTGTCCTAAATGACTGAAATCGAGCATTCAATTGATACGACACCCGCTCTAACTGATGCTAGGGCGGGTGTGTTTCAAAGCTCGCTCAGTGAGTGCGCATTAGGTGCGCATCGGCATAACAACATACTTGAAGGAGTTGTTATCGGGCATCGTCACAAGCATGGCACCAGTGTTGCTTTGCAAAGCAAACTGTACTTCTTCACTACGCAAGTTATTCAGTACGTCTTGCAAGTAAAGAAGGTTGAAACCGATCTCGATATCGATCCCGTTGTAGTCAATATCCAACACGTCTTTAGCTTCTTCTTGATCGGAGTTCGTGCTTTGCACGGTCAGCGCATTGGCCGTCAGCGTCCATTTGACGCCGCGTAATTTAGCATTGGCCAAGATAGCCGTACGTTTGAGAGCTCCGATTAACAGCTCGCGCTTCAAAACGAAAATATTGTTGTTATTGGTAGGAATCACGCGGTTGTAATCAGGGAATTTACCTTCAACAAGCTTGGAAGAAAGCGTGATATTGCCCCAAGAGACACGAATTTCTGTATCCGAAATTTCAACCGTGAGATTTTCCTCAGAATCAGGAATCAAGCGCAAAAGTTCAAGCACGGTACGGCGAGGCACAATGCATTGAACCGGCTCTTCGAGCGCTTGCTCAAGCTGAGCTTCGCAATATGCCAGTCGGTGACCATCGGTCGTCACAACGCGAATAGTATTGCCTTCAATGGCCAAAAGCATTCCGTTTAAGAAGTAACGGATATCTTGTTGAGCCATAGAGAAATGAACCAATTGCATCAAGTGGCGCAATTGATTGGAGGCGATGATCAAAGTTTGCTTGAACTCTGATTCTTCTCGATTGGGAAACTCGTCTGCCGGTAACGTATTTAAGCGGAATGTACTTTTACCTTGCTTGAGCTCAACCGTGGAGTCGCTAGGAGAATTCTGAGCCAATACAACTTCAGAACCATGATTTAAGGCACTGATGAGACTCTGCAACTTAGCAGCATCAACGGTTACGCTAATATCCGGCCCTTCTGCTCCGATATCGGCAAAGGTTTTAATTTCAATGTCAATGTCAGTAGCGGTAAATTCAACACGAGTGCCGATCTTGTTGATCAAAATGTTTGACAAGATCGGTAACGTTTGACGTTGCTTGCCAACAATGCCGCCGACAGCTTGAACCGGAGTGGCAAAAGCTTCGCGCGTACTTTTAATGATGTCCATTCCCTTTTCCTTTTATAAGATCAGAACACAAAGGGCCTCTGCCCATTTGAACATAACCCCCTAATTTTAGTGAAATTTAGGGTTGTTTGCAGAGTAAATTCCACCGTTTGTTCGTTAATTTTTTAGCATTTGTTCCAAAGCATGGATTTGGTAGTTTAAATCCTTGTCTTTACTTCTTTTTTCCGCGATGGTACGGCAAGCATGCATTACGGTTGTATGGTCGCGTTTACCGAACCTCTCCCCGATTTCAGCCAGACTGCTTTGAGTCAATTCTTTGGACAAATACATTGCAATCTGACGTGGGACCGCCACCGTGCGAACTCTCGTCTTGGAGTACATCTCCGCTAATGACACTTTGAAGTATTCGGCGACAACGCCTTGAATGCGTTCGACGGTTAATTGTGCTGTTGATGCGACCAAAATTCCCTGTAAAGCTTCGCGAGCTTTTTCAACTGTCAAACGTTGGTCATTTCTAAATTGTGCAAAAGCTATGACACTGGTTAGAGCCCCTTCGAGTTCACGAACATTGCTCTTGAGGTGTCGAGCAATAAAGTAGGCCACGTCAGTCGGCAAATCATAATTTTTGGAGCGAGACTTCTTCTGCAAAATGGCTACACGAGTTTCAAGCTCAGGAGGCTCTACTTCCACAGAAAGCCCGGAAGTAAATCTGGAAACTAGACGTTCGTCTACATCTTTTAAGCTATAGCTATCACTCGTGAGAATGATTTGCTTGCCATGCGGAACAAGCTTTTCAAAAATATCGAAAAGCTTTTGTTGACTTTGGCGTTTGCCGGACAAATATTGAACGTCATCAATGAATAAAGCGTCAATATTTTGATATTTATGATCAAATTGAGTGTACTTATTATCTCTAACGGCCGTAGTGAAGTCATTAATAAAAGTTTGAGAACCGACGCACAACACACGAGCTTGCGGGTTGTTAGCTAACATACGATTGCCAACAGCGTGCATAAGGTGCGTTTTTCCTAAACCTACCCCACCGTAAATGAAAAGCGGGTTGTAGTTTTTACCCGGATTATCCCCTACGTTTTGAGCGGAAACGTAAGCTAATTGATTAGAAGATCCTGCCACAAAACTTTCAAATGTTTGTTGGGGCCGAAGTCCAGAAGCATAAGCCTGCTCTGTGGGGGTTTTATGGGTAAAGTTAAGCGTTTCCTGGCCGACTTCTACTTCAGTGTCGGTTCCGCTTTGGCGGTATTGAACCGTAACGTTTTCTTGGCAAATTTCAGATGCAATAGTACTGATGATAGTGCCGAATTGGCTTTCTACGGTTTCAAGTTTGGGCAAACTCGCATGGCCCAATACGAGTGTTTTATTAGCATCATCCCAATCCAAGCACTGTAAAGGCTCAATCCAACGGTTGTAATCCTGGGCGCTGTTGAGAGTAGCCGCTAATTTTTCTAAGCACTGTTGCCAGAATTGCATTTAAAACTCCTCGAATGACTCCCCTATCCTTAGAACACTTACATCGATTGAATACAAATCAATACAGCGGTCGGGATCATACGATCTAAAAAAGGCTCAACATGAAAAGGTGCTTTACTAAGAGCCGCAAAGTAAGAAACATAGCAGTGAGCGCTCAACGTAGTCGCCCACGTGTAGACAAAAAAGCTTCCGTAGTTTTTGGGAAGCAAAGTGTATTCTACTGAGAAAAAAGAGCATCGTTTTAAGGTGGTTGCTTAAAAATTGTGCAAACCCATTTCGACTGCTCAAAATCTTTCAATGCACAACTTTTGAAACACAACATATTGGATAAAAATTTTTTTTATCTAAACCTTGTACTTTTTTGACACGTCTCTAGTTGTGCTTATTGGAAATACTAATTTTTTGTTATTTCAAGAGGGATTTGGCAAAAAGACTTGACAAAACATAGGCTTTTGTTGTGTAATACCATGTTTTTCACGGATCGATGGCGTCAATCGAAATTTTGCAAGCCTTCGTTTGTGAATGGGAGCGCCCAATCAGGTGTTCCTCTGTATCAATTTCTAATATTTGATTTTCAAATATTTTTCAAATTAAGGATTAGTCATGGCTACCAAACGTACTTACCAACCGTCCAAGGTCAAGCGCGCTCGCACGCATGGCTTCTTGGTTCGCAGTCGTACCAAGGGCGGTCGTCGTGTCCTGGCTGCTCGCCGCGCCAAGGGCCGTCACGTCCTCGCCCTCTAATTGCAGAGGGACTCACGGCGGACACCAGCCGTGAATACTACGGTTGATAAACCGAATGGGCTGCCTCGAAGTATCCGTTTGATTAAATCAGCGGAGTTCGGGGCGGTTTTGTCTGCAAATAAGCAAGACCTCATTCGAGCTTTCTCGGATTTTTTTGCAATCAATGCATTAAAGACATCCCCAAAAGCTCGTATTCGGTTCGGATTTACTGTAGGTAAACATAATGCTCGTCTATCTGTAGAGCGAGCATTAGTTAAGCGGCTTTTAAGGGAAAAAGCCCGTACGAGCCGTCTTCATATCTTAGACGCGATCGGTGATCAAGAGTTTGGTCTCGACATTACTTTGCGTTTGAGAAGGAAGTTGCCCGATTGTTCCGACGGTTTGTTGAACAAGAAGGCCCGTAAAGAACTGCTTCGAAACGATATTGATAAGCTCATGGATATCTTTCTTCGGAAAGTGTCCTCCAAAGGATCTGATCGTGACGGTTCTGTCTGAATTTTTAATCGCTTTGATTAAACTTTATCAGCACACGCTTTCGCCTTGGATCGGTCGTGAGTGTCGTTTTTTTCCAACGTGCTCACACTACTCTATTGAAGCTATCAAGCGTTTTGGAGCAATTAAGGGTGGGTGGTTGATGATTGCACGAATCGTGCGGTGCAACCCCTGGGGCGGTTATGGGTATGATCCCGTGCCGTCAAAGTTCTGTTGGTTTCCTTGGCGAGACAACAAGAACTGATATTTTTTGACAACGATAGAAAAAGAGAGCCCCTATGGGACGCGATTTACAACGAGCTTTTTTGTGGATGATTTTCCTGTTGGCAATTTTCATGCTTTGGGATGCATGGCAAGTGCACAACGGCAAAGAATCCTTCTTCGGAACGCCTCAACAAATTGAAGAGCAAGTTTCTCAAAATGTTGCGCAAACTGAGGCTGAGCAAACGCCGGTTCAAGACAGTCGTGCTGTTGCCTCTGAAGTTAATGTGACCGTCGCTTCGCCGGTCGTTGTGACAACTGACAATTTCAAAATGACCCTCGATGCCAATGGTGCTTCGGTGGCTCGTGTGGAATTGCTCAAAGAAAAAGAAACGCCTGATTGGAAAAAGCAAGGCTTCTTGAGCTTTATTTTTGGCAAGGATGAACAAGATCCTGGCAATGTAGTGCTCTTTAACACTTCTGCTCAACAAGTCTATAAGGCTGAGAGCGGCTTGGTAGGCGGTAACTTCCCCAACCATCGTACTGCATTCTCGTTGATCAGCGATAACTTGACCATGAAAGAGGGTCAAGATGAGTTGCAAGTGAAATTCCGCGCTACGCAAGGCAATGTGGAATTGGTAAAAACTTACACTTTCCGTCGAAATCACTACGGTATTGACGTTCAATACGACATTACCAACAAGGGTAACGTTGCTATTTCCCCGTCCGTGTACATGCAATTGACGCGTGATGATGGCAAGGTGAGTACTGACAGTGCTTTCTACAACACCTATACGGGACCGGCAATGTACACCGAAGAGGAAAATTTCCAAAAGATTTCCTTCGACGATGTAGCAGACGGTGATGCGAAATTCCCGGCCAAAGCTAATGAAGGTTGGGTTGCTATGTTGCAACACTACTTCTTGACTGCTTGGGTTCCTGCTGAAGGCTCCTCCCGTGAAAACTATGTTCGCCAGCTCGATGAGCATTTGTTTGCCATCGGTTCTATCGTTGCAGCTGGTGAAGTGGCTCCTGGGACAACGAAGTCCGTGCAAAGCACTTTGTATGCAGGTCCTCAAGATCAACGCCGCTTGGAAATGATTGCGCCGAATCTTGATTTAGTCGTCGATTACGGTTGGTTGACGTTCTTAGCTAAACCCATCTATAGCTTGCTTGCTTTCTTACAAAGCATTGTGGGCAATTGGGGTTGGTCCATTGTCTTGTTGACAGTGTTAGTGAAGGCTATTCTCTATCCGATTTCAGCCTCCGGCTACAAGTCCATGGCACGTATGCGTGATGTGGCTCCGCGCTTAAAGGCGATCCAAGAGAAGTATGCTGATGACAAGCAAGCTTTGAATCAAGCCATGATGGAGTTGTATCGTCGTGAAAAGATCAACCCGGCTGGCGGCTGTTTCCCGATTCTCCTGCAATTACCTGTGTTCTTGGCTCTTTATTGGGTGTTGCTTGCTACGGTTGAATTACGTGGGTCTGAATGGCTGCTTTGGGTCAATGATTTGGCAACGCCTGATCCGTACTTCATTTTGCCTTTGTTGATGGTTGCCACCATGATCATTCAAATGAAGTTGAGCCCAAAACCTGCTGATCCGACGCAGGCTAAGATGATGGCAATCATGCCTGTAGTTTTCGGTGTGATGTTCTTCTTCTTTGCTTCTGGTTTGGTGCTTTACTGGTTGACGAACAACATCTTGTCGATTTGGCAACAATGGTACGTTAACAAACAAATTGAAGAAGAGCGTCGCAAGAGAACGATCTCCTAATAGAAAGCTTTCTTCACAACTCAATCGGCCGCATATGCGGCCGATT
>DCTK01000101.1 GCA_002329575.1 Sutterella sp. UBA1442
TCCTGCTCGCTTATCTGTGATTAGCAAGTTTCTTCAATTTTTCGATATCAGCTAAGTGAGCATGTGGATCGAAATCAAAAATTAGAAAGATGTCAACAGATTTATTGAGAAGAATGTCTCGCTCTTTTGGGGTTAATTTAAGCTCATTTATGAGCGTATTTTGGATGTCGAGTTCACTGAAATCTGCCCCCTGTTTGTCATATATGGCAAATAACTGGTAAACATCCATTTCGAATGTAAAAACCTCTATATTTTTTTCGTACGCAGAAAAAATCCTTCCAATAATCTTTTTGTCATTCGCTCCTTCCGCAATTACTAAAACCTTTTTAGACATCGCTATCAAACTCTCCGGCCAAATACAGTTTTTCGATATTATTTCCTGCACGAATTTCTCTACTCGTCCTGTCGGCAAGTGACTTCAAAACGCCTTTGCTAAGTACAAAGCAACAGTCCGCTCGAGTTATGCTATTGTCTAGCAGGTTCGTATTGTGAGTGGTTAAAACGACTTGTTGTTTAAGTGTTTTTAAGAATTTAAATACGTCTTCTGATACTTTTGCATGATAGAAGGCATCAAACTCATCGATAAAAATAAAACTTGTTTGCTGAAAAAAGCATGACCAATAGAAAAGAATCGATAATGCAGACGTCCCACTCGACATGATGGCGAAGAAGGGTAATTTTTGCTTGTGTTTGCTGTAAATAACTTTTTTATCAGGAAGCTCAATTACTTCCAATTTTTCGTCAACACCGTACTGCCCCAAGAATGCCTCGTATTTCTCAAGAAGCTCGTTGTCAACAATATATTGGTCAATATTCTCAATACGATTATGTAAGCCAATGAATTTATTTCCTGCATCTGCTCTTCTAAACCAAAGCATTGAGCTGACAAAATTCATGAGTTTAAAAATCGCAGAATTTTCCTTCAGGTTGGCATTATTGGCTGCATATCGAAGAAAAGACATATCTTCGTCTTTAAACAAGTTATTCAAAGACGATAATCCCCAGTCTTTCAAATGAGAGAAATCTTGTTGTTGCGTTCTTTTATCTAAACTGAAAACCAACTTGTCGTTGATGTAGAGTCCCTCAGCGACAATCTTTTTAAAAGAAAGCTTTGAATAATCGTATCGAACAACTGTCTTTCCAAACTTGAAGGTATAGGAAAACGATGCAGGCTCTTGAGGATTGTCAGCGTTCAAATAATAAGCGTAAGCAGAGGGATCGGTCTTATGATCAAAAAGATGTTGAACAATGTCAAAAATGGCCAGTCCAAGATTGCTTTTACCAGAGGCGTTAGGACCGTAAACTAATAACGTTTTCAAAACATTAGAATTCTTAGTTAAACAATCCTTGTTAATGATGTAATCACAAACAGAAGTTAAGAGAAACACAATAGCGAAACAGTTTGCCATTGTCAGGGTGAAAAATTGCAGTTCTTCAGAATTTCAGGAAATTGATTTAATGTACGGTCCAATGAAGGACAATATTTTCCACTAACTTACACGTTCTTAAAAGGGCGTATTTTCAATGGCCTTTAGCTGTCAAATTTCCATACAAATCAGTGCGTTTTCAGTGCGGCTTTCTGCTAAAATGCCCCGCAACGACAGGCTCGATGACAACGCTGTGGACTCTGCTTGAGACCGCAGGCTGTGCAACGGGCCCGATATTTGTTTTATTCACTTTTCTTTTAGGGAAAAATCATGGCTATTGAACGCACCCTTTCCATCATCAAACCCGATGCCGTTGCCAAGAACGTGATCGGTCAAATCTACACGCGTTTTGAAAACGCCGGCTTGCGCATCGTTGCCGCTCAAATGCGTCAACTCTCCCAAGCCGAAGCCGAAGGCTTCTATGCTGTTCACAAAGAACGTCCCTTCTTTAAGGACTTGGTAGCTTTCATGACCTCCGGCCCCGTGATGATTCAAGTGTTGGAAGGTGAAGGCGCTATCGCTAAGAACCGTGAATTGATGGGTGCTACCGACCCGAAGAAGGCTGCTCCGGGCACGATCCGCGCTGACTTCGCTCAAAGCATCGACGCTAACGCCGTGCACGGTTCCGATGCTCCGGAAACCGCTGCTGTGGAAATCGCTTACTTCTTCCCGACCTTGGCTATTTGCGAACGCAAGTGCTGCGGTTGCTGCTGCGGTAAGTAATTCTTCGCGCTAAACCGGCGGGCAGTGATTGAGTGCTCTGCCCGCGCGGTTTGAATGAGTCGCCCTCCGGTGACTCTTTTTCAATTTTGTAGCCGTCTTTTTATCAAAGTTATGTCTGAGAACTCCGAACGCGTCAATTTACTGAATTTCGATCGTGATGGGTTGATTGCCTATTGCGAAAGTTTGGGAGAAAAGCGTTTCCGTGCCGTGCAACTGTTGCGTTGGATGCACAAGCACTGTGTGGGTGATTTTGACAAGATGACGGACTTGGCCAAGAGCTTTCGAGCAAAGCTTGAAGCCAGTTGCGAAATTCGAGGCCCCGTGGCCATTCGAGACAAAATCTCGTCCGATGGTACCCGCAAGTGGCTCTTTGATGTTGGCTCGGGTAACGCTGTAGAGACCGTTTTTATCCCGGAAGATGATCGCGGCACGCTTTGCATTTCCACGCAAGCAGGCTGCGCCATGGGCTGCCTTTTCTGCTCAACGGGTAAGCAAGGTTTTAACCGCAACCTCACCACCGCTGAAATCATCGGTCAGCTCTGGCATGCTGAAAAAACGCTTCGTGAGGATGCCGGCGTGACTGATCCTGCTGATCGCATCATCAGCAACGTGGTGTTAATGGGCATGGGCGAGCCTTTGCAAAATCTCGATAACGTGATTGCCGCATTAAAGTTAATGCTCGATGACAATGCCTACGGTTTAAGTCGTCGCCGAGTGACCGTCTCCACCTGTGGGCTGACCTTGCAAATGGATAAACTCGCACAAGCCGTTCCCGTGGCGCTTGCCGTATCGCTTCATGCGCCCGACGATGAGCTTCGCGACATGATCATGCCCATTAATCGCAAGCATCCGCTCGCTGATTTGATGGCAGCTTGTAAGCGCTACTTGGCTCACGCGCCGCGTGACTACATTACGTTTGAGTACGTGATGTTGGGAGGCGTGAACGATTCGATTGCGCATGCTAAGGCTCTCGTGAAATTGGTCAAGGGTGTCTCCTGCAAATTCAATCTCATTCCCTTTAATCCTTTTGCCGATAGTGATTTGAAAAAGCCAGAGGCAGCCACGGTAAAAGCGTTCCAAGATTATTTGATGGGGCAGGGGATTGTGACGACGATTCGTAAAACGCGAGGTGATGATATTGATGCCGCTTGCGGTCAGTTAGCCGGCAGTATCAAAGATAAAACCCGTCGCGCAGAGCGCTTGGCAGAGCAAAAAGCCCGCGCCACGTTTTTGATTAAAGAGGAGAAGTAAGCGATGGACGTTTACGAGCCTCGTCGAAAAAGTCACTGTGTACACGTGAAGTACGGTTCGCGTGATGTCACGATTGGTGGCAACGCCCCCGTGCGTGTGCAGTCCATGACCAATACTTTAACGGCTGATGTGGATGCAACGGTTGCCCAGGTAGCAGAGCTTGCGCACGCCGGTAGTGAACTCGTGCGCCTGACGGTTAATACGCCTGAGGCTGCTAAGGCCGTGGTGGCGATTCGAGAAAAGTTGGATGCGCTCGGCTGTGATGTGCCGTTAGTTGGTGACTTTCACTACAACGGCCATAAACTTTTAACCGAAGTTCCCGAATGTGCGGTTGCTTTGTCGAAATACCGCATCAATCCAGGCAATGTCGGCAAGGGCGAGCGCGGGATGGAAAATTTCGCACGCATGATTGAAGTGGCCTTGGCCAATGATAAGCCTGTACGCATCGGGGTAAACGGTGGTTCGTTAGATATGGCGGTGTTGTCCAAAATGATGGACGAAAACCGCGTTAAGGCCAATCCTGAGACGCCGGGCGAAGTGCTGTGTCACGCTATTGTGGCTTCGGCCGTGCAAAGTGCCAAGCAAGCTCAAGCCCTGGGGATGGGCGCTGACAAAATCGTGCTCTCGGCTAAAGTCTCTGATGTGAAGGATTTGATTGCTGTTTACCGGGAATTGGCCTCATCGTGCGACTATGCATTGCATTTGGGCCTGACCGAAGCCGGTATCGGTACGAAGGGTGTTGTAGCTAGTTCTGCCGCCATGGGCGTACTCTTGGCGCAGGGCATTGGCGATACGATCCGTGTGAGTATTACACCCATGCCGGGTCGAGCCCGTACCGAAGAAGTTCAAGTGGCTCAGGAACTTTTGCAGACAATGGGCCTGNNCTGAGAAGCTTTATGCCGCTTGTGGTATCGTGTCCCGGATGCGGCAGAACATCGAGTGAATTATTCCAACAGATGGCCGCTGATACGCAAGCGTATTTGCGTGAAAAGACTCCCGAGTGGCGACAAACGTGCCCGGGATTTGAGTCTATGGTGGTGGCTGTCATGGGGTGCGTGGTCAATGGACCGGGCGAAAGTAAAAATGCCAGTATCGGCATCAGTTTGCCCGGCGATGGCGAAGCACCTGTTGCTCCCGTGTATGCCGATGGCGAAAAAATTGGCACGATTAAGGGACAAGCCCGAGACGCGCACTCGATATGTGAGCGTTTTCATGGCATGATTGATGAATACGTGCGCACGCACTACGGGCGCAAATCCGAATAACTTTTTTAGTGAAAGAAGGCGAAGATGGCTAAAGCTCAAAAAATTAACGGCATTCGCGGCATGAACGATATCCTGCCCGATGAAAATGAGTACTGGAAGGATTTCCTGAAAACGGCTTCCTGGACGGCCGATCAGTATGGTTACAAACAAATTCGTACGCCGATTTTAGAGTCGACTTCGCTTTTTAAGCGCGGTGTGGGTGAAGTTACCGACATCGTTGAAAAAGAGATGTATAGCTTTACCGATTCGTTAAACGGTGAAGAACTCTCGCTGCGTCCGGAATGCACCGCTGGTGTCGTTCGTAGCGTCATTGAGCACAACCTCACTTATAACGCTCCGCAACGCTTGTGGTATTTCGGTCCGATGTTCCGCCACGAACGTCCGCAACGCGGCCGCTATCGTCAATTCCATCAGTTTGGCGTTGAAGCCTTGGGCTTTAAGGGCCCGGACGTGGATGTTGAACAAATGCTCTTGGCTCGCCGCCTTTTTGATGACTTAGGCGTCTTGCCGTTAAAGCTTGAATTAAATTCGTTGGGTAACCTTGATGAACGTATTGCACACCGCGAAGCGTTGGTGAAGTATTTCGAGTCTCATCAAGACATTTTGGATGAAGATGCCAAGCGTCGTTTGTACACGAACCCGCTTCGCATTCTCGATACGAAGAACCCTGACATGCAAGACATGGTCAACAACGCACCGCGTTTGTTGGACTACTTAAAAGAAGACAGTCTTGCCTTCTTGCGTCGCCTTGAATCGCTTCTGTCCGTTCACGATGTGGAGTACTCGATTAATCCGCGCTTGGTTCGTGGTTTGGACTACTACAACCACACCGTTTATGAATGGATTACCGATAAACTGGGCTCTCAAGCTACAGTGTGCGGCGGCGGTCGTTACGATCCGTTGATTGAAATGTTGGGTGGTAAGCCCACGCCTGCCGTCGGTTTTGCAATGGGTGTGGAACGCATCATCGAGTTGATGAAAGAATGCGGCTTTGAGCCCATGGGTACGAAGCCCGATGTTTATATCGTCAATCAGGGCGACAATGTCGACATTTACGCCAGTGTGGTTGCTGAGAGCTTGCGTTATATGAACCATGACGTGATCTGTCACGCGGGCGGCGGCAGTTTCAAAAACCAAATGCGTCGTGCCGACCAATCGGGTGCATCTTACGCCATCATCTTGGGCGAAGATGAAATGAACCAAAACACCATCACGATTAAGCACTTGCGTGCCGAAGAAGAGCCCGAAATGCCGTTTGGCGAACAACAAACGCTTCCGTTGGTAGAAGGGCTTGAGTTCTTTAACGCATTGGATGCTTTCTGGCGTGGTGATTTTGACGCCTATATGAATGATGCCGAAGGTGAGATCGCTATCGAAGACGACCAAGACGCAAAAGAGTCCAAAAAGGACTGATGCAGTGTTTGATGCGTTCAAACTAAAGATTTAAAGAAGAAAGGAAATCAGCAATGGCATACGATTTACAGGAACAAGAGTCCTTAGACGAGTTGAAAGCGTGGTGGGAGAAGTGGGGCAATCTCGTTCTCACGGTCCTCACGGTGGTGTGCTTGGCCTTTGCGGGCTACAACGGCATGAAGTGGTACGAACGCCACCAAGCCGGCAAAGCCAGTCAAGCCTTTGCATCGCTGCAAACGGCTATTGCTGATCAAGCCACAAGCGAATCCGTCGTGCGTATCGTCGACGCTTTAATTGACGATGGCGCTTCTACCGCTTATGCTCCGATGGGCGCTTTGAGTGCTTCGCGCTACCTTGAAATGAAGGGTGATCGTGCCAAGGCTCAAGAGCTTTTGCACTGGGTTGTCACCGAAAGCGACAACGCAGAATTTCAAACGGTGGCTCGTGTGCGTTTGTCCGGGTTCATGCTCGATGACAACCGTTACGAAGAAGCGGTGAAGNNGAAGTTACTCACGCAAGCGCAACCCTCTGAGCGAGAAATCGCGGTGGTGAAGGATCGTTTGGGCGATGCCTATTTCGCCAAGGGGGATTTGGTCAATGCTCGCGCTGCTTGGCAAGAAGCATTAAAGCATCCGGTGGATGCGGCGCTCATGGGCTTTGTTCAATTGAAGTTGCAAGCGTTGCCTGAAGAGCAGGCCGCGGCTCAATAATTGAGGGAATAACGAAATGAAAAAGACACTTCTGGCGGCAGCCTTTGCCGCAGCGCTTTTAGCTGGCTGCAGTACGCCGAGCTCTCAGGCGCCTACGGAATTAAAAGACTATACCTCGATTGCCGAGCCGCAAGTCGTGTGGTCTAAGAGCGTGGGCGAAAGCGTGACGAATTTCTTGGTGCCGGCAGTGGCCGGCTCGTCCGTGTATGTCGCAGGCGACAATGATGTTTATCGCTTAGACGCCGATACGGGTGATGAAGTTTGGCACTTTGAAGTTGATGCGCCGGTTGCCGCCGGCGTGGGCTCTGACGGCTACATTGTGGCCGTTGGCACCGAAAAGGGCGAGTTGGTGGTGTTGGATGCCGCTGGCAACAAGCTCTGGTCAACGTTTTTAACCAGTGAAATGGACGCCGTGCCCTTGGTGGGTAACGGTTTGGTGGTGGTCCGCACGGCCGATACCCGTGTGACGGCCTTTGATGCTTCAACCGGCGAGCAACGCTGGCGTTATCAACGCCAAGCCCCGTCTTTGACCGTGAAAAACGCCTCGGGCATGATTTTCTTCGGTCCGATGATTTTGGTGGGCCAAAGTAACGGTTACCTCCTGGGCCTTTCTCCCGAAGGTCGTCCCGTTTGGCAAGCTTTGATTTCTGAAGCCCGTGGCATTACCGAAGTAGAACGTTTGGTGGACATTTTGGGCACGCCCATGGTGCACCAAGATTTGCTTTGTGCCTCGGCTTTCCAAGGTCGTATGGTTTGCATGGATGTGCAAAGCGGTCAATTGCGTTGGACGCATGACGTAACCGCCATGACGGCTCCTGCGGCTGATGATCGCTTGGTTTATATCGGCAACACTGCCAGTGAATTCTTTGCCTTTGAGCGCACGCGCGGCATGCCCATTTGGAAAAATGAAGCCTTGAAGTGGCGTGGCATTCGTGCCTTGACGCCGATTTCGGGCGTGTTGGCCGTTGGCGACAGCGAAGGCTACGTGCACACCGTTGATCCCGAAAGCGGTCAGATCATCGGTCGTACGCGCTTAGACGGAGCCATTGTTGCACCGGCTCAAAATTACGAACAAGGTGCCATCTTCCAAACCGAAGAAGGGGAAGTGGCCTACATTAAGGTTGAGTAACGATGCTGCCTGTGATTGCCCTCGTGGGGCGCCCCAATGTGGGCAAATCGACACTCTTTAATCGATTGACTCGCTCGCGGGACGCGTTAGTGGCGGACTTTCCGGGTCTTACACGCGATCGTCAATACGGTGACGGTCGTGTGGGTCCACGCCCTTATCTGGTCATCGATACGGGGGGCTTTGAGCCGGTTAAAAGTGAAGGGATCGTGAAGGCCATGGCCGGTCAGGCTGAGCTTGCGATCGAAGAAGCCGATGTGGTGATTTTTGTGGTGGATGCCCGAACGGGGCTCACGCCTCACGATGAGCGTATTGCTCAGCACTTGCGTCGAGCCCATCGTCCGGTGGTCTTAGCCGTTAATAAAGCCGAAGGGCTTGACATGACTCACGCCGTGGAATTCTATGAGCTTGCGATGGGTGAGCCGCAGATGATTTCTGCCGCCCACGGCCAAGGCGTGCACAACATGATCGAGACGGCTCTCGCACTGTGCCCTGAAGAAGAAATCGACATCGTTGAGGATGAGAGCGAAGACGCTGAGGGAAAACTTCCTCGCGTAAAAGTTGCCATGGCCGGTCGCCCTAATGCCGGCAAGAGCACGCTCATTAACGCCCTTTTGGGTGAAGACCGTTTGATTGCTTATGACATGCCGGGCACCACGCGCGACGCTATCCGTGTGGACTTTGAGTACAACGGACGCGATTATGCGTTAATCGATACGGCCGGTCTTCGTCGTAAAGGCAAGGTGTTTGAAGCCATTGAAAAGTTCTCGGTGGTGAAAACCTTGCAAGCGATTGCCGATTCCAATGTTGTGATTTTGGTCCTTGATGCCAAGGAAGGGATTACAGAGCACGATGCGCATATTGCAGGTTACGTGCTTGAGAGCGGTCGTGCATTGGTGGTGGCCATTAACAAGTGGGATTCGTTGGACTCTTATGCCCGCAGCCGCGTCGATGAAGAGCTCGATCACAAGATGCATTTCTTGAACTGGGCCCGTACGATTCATATCTCGGCACTCAAGCGTAACGGGTTGAATCACTTGATGAAGGCTGTCAGCGACGCTCACGCCGCTGCCTTTGCCAAGCTTTCTACGCCCAAGTTGACGCGCGCATTGATTGAAGCCGTTCAACGTCAGTCGCCTCCGCGCGTTAAGGGCGTTCGTCCGAAGCTTCGCTATGCGCACCAAGGCGGTCAGAACCCGCCCGTGGTGGTCATTCACGGCAACAGTCTGCAAGCGGTCCCTGATAGCTACAAGCGCTATCTGGAAGGCTGGTTTAGAGATCAATTCAATTTAGCAGGCACACCGCTTCGAATTGAGTTTAAAATTAATAAGAATCCTTACGTGGATAATGCCAAGAAGGATTGATGTTTAAACGCTGCGGGTTACGTGCCCGCGGCACTAACAAGAAGACGTGCGATTTCAAACGTCCGGAGAATAACAATGACAAATAAAGGCCAACTCTTACAAGATCCGTTCCTCAATATTTTGCGTAAGGAACATATTCCTGTCTCGATTTACCTCGTCAACGGCATCAAGTTACAAGGTCAAGTGGAATCCTTTGACCAATATGTGGTTTTGCTTCGCAACACGGTCACGCAAATGGTTTATAAGCATGCGATCAGCACCGTAGTGCCCACTAAGCCCGTTAACATGCCCGTGGGCGGCGAAGGCGCAGAAGGCTAATTGATCAGAAAGCCCGTGCGTGCCCTGCACGCCGTGTGATGAAAGAGTGTGCGATTGAGAGTTATCTCAGGCACGCTCTTTGCTTTTTTTAGTGAGTTTGCATGACTGTTTTTCAGATTGACTCTGCCCGAGAAACATCTCCCAAAGCGTATTTGGTGTGTATTGCTACGTCTCGCGTGACGTTGCCCGATGCGCCCGAAGAATTAACCGAACTCGTTCGAAGCGATGCCTTGGAGCCTGTGGGGATGATGCTTGCCAAGCGCGATAAGCCCGATCCTGCGACCTATTTAGGTAGCGGCAAGATTGCCGAATTAAAGGATGAAGTCAAGCGAGCAGGGGCCGGTGTCGTTGTTTTTGATGTAGCTCTAACCGCTGCGCAACAAAGAAACATTGAACGGGCTATTGACTGCGCGGTGCTTGATCGAACGCAGTTGATTCTGGAAATTTTCCGTCGTCGTGCAAAAAGCCGGGAAGGGCGATTGCAGGTGGAACTGGCGCACTTGGAACATTTGTCCACGAGACTTGTGCGCGGTTGGACTCACTTGGAGCGTCAACGCGGGGGCTTGGGTAAAACCGGGGGCCCGGGTGAAAAGCAAATCGAATTGGACCGCCGCATGATCGGTGTGCGTGTTAAGCAGTTAAAGGAGCAGTTAAAGAAGCTTCAAAAGCAACGCAACACGCAAAGACAAAGTCGCTCCCGAAGTGATGTGGTCTCGCTTTCGATCGTAGGCTACACCAATGCCGGCAAATCCACACTTTTTAATACCCTCACAAAAAGCGACGTTTACGCAGAAAATCAACTCTTTGCAACATTGGATACGACAGCCCGACGCTGCTACGTGGGCGAAGGTGAAACGGTGGTCTTAAGCGACACAGTGGGCTTTATCCGAGGGCTTCCCCATCAGCTCATTGAGGCCTTTAAGTCCACGTTGGATGAAACCGTTCACGCCGATATTTTGCTTCATGTCGTTGATGCCTCAAGCCCTGCCAAAGACGACCAAATTGTGGAAGTCAATAAGGTTTTGGAAGAAATCGACGCCCATGAGATTCCGACGATTTTAGTGCTCAATAAGATTGATCGTACGGACTTGCCTGCGGAGATTTTGCGCGATAGCGAGGGTTCAATTGTGGCCGTGAGAATTTCTGCGCTCAAAGGCACGGGGCTTGATTTATTGCATGAAGCGATTCGAGAAAAGGCGCGCGAGATGAAGGAAATCAATAAGAGCGTGCCTCGAGAGCCTGAAGAGTGGGAATACGAGTACGATGATAGGCGTTAACGCATAGCGCCCAAGGTATTGTCTTCTCGTATTCAGCAAAATTTGAAAGCGCTTTTGGGTTTCAAAAAAAATCTTCCTATCTTACTGCACGATAGGAAGATAGACAGGAAGATCGTTAGCTTCTAAGTTCTGGCAATCGANNGATCGCAATTGTGATAAAGTGCTGGAAGGTTTCGTTGATGAGTCTTTGGGGAAATTTCGATCATGCAAACTCGACGTACGTTACTGTTATCGGCTCTGGCTTTGGGATTAACGTCGGCAGCGGCTTGGGCAGCGCCTGCTGCCGTGCCTTCCATTTGGGAAGGCGAGAAAATGTACACGACGTTAGCCAAAGATGGCACGGGCATTGCCTCGTCTTCTGACACCACGTTGCCCGTGGCCTATGTGATTTTCGATACCCAATGCCGAGACTGCTGGCAGTTGCACCAAAAACTCGCCAAGTTAACCGATCGCGTACGTTTTATCTTTTTCCCGATTGCGTACATGAACATTCACTCCGAGCCTCAAGCTACAACGATTCTGACCGCAAAGGATCCGTTGGCAAAACTTGAAGAACACTTCGCTCACTACACCGATATTGAATTCGTGGGTATCCGCTATCCGGCTGTTGAGACCTTACCTGTCGATGTGCGCAATAAGGTATGGACAAACACCAAGCTGCACCGTCGCAGTGGGTGTCGAGCCGTGCCGTACGGGGTCTTTAAGAATTCAAAAGGGCAGTATGTGCCCTTTGATGAACGGTTGACTTTGGAAGAACTCGAGCAGCTTTTTGAGTTGAAGTAGTCGAGCGTTAAATAGCCGATACCGAGACTCTTTTCAGTTAGAGCTCAAACACAGAATCCGCTACGAGATTTCCCTCGTCGTAGCGCATACAGTAACCCAGTTGGTTCGACAGGAGTTTTGTGCGTCCGAGTTGCGCGTCCATATTGAAGTGTGAGTGGCCGTAGACCCACACGTCGATATCGCTTTGGGCTATCCAGTCTCCCAATTCCACGGCAAAGCCATAAGTTGAGAGACTGGTTCTGTAGCAAGGTTGCACGACAGCAGAACTCGGTAAGTGGTGCGTCACAACGACTTTCTTTTTGGCTTGGCTGTTGCTAAGCGCATTTTGCAAGTAAGACAGCGCCTTTGCGTGAAGCGCGTTGTAGTCTTCAACGGAGATTTTCTTCTCTCCCTGAAGAATCATTCTAAAGTCCACCATATGCGTTTTGACAACCGCCTGAGCCATGAGTGGCACGTGAGTCCAAAGAGGGGTTAAGAAAAAGTCTGTCTCATTAATGGTGACCGTTTTGTTGTAGTAGTACGCGACGTTGGGTCTGACGTTAATTTCAAGCTCTTCCAAGTCTGAAACATCAGTACCATAAAACTCGTGGTTACCCGGCGTGATCAATACGCGCTCATAGTGCTTCTCGCACCAGTCCCAAAAATAACCGGCACATTCTTGAAGGATTAGGGGACAGATGTCGCCAGCCAATACCAAGATGTCGCCCGCCACCTTGATTGGGTTGGAGGCTAAGAAATCTCGGTTTTCTTCAAATTCCAGATGCAGATCAGAGGCGTATTGGATTTTCATGGTATTAAAAAAGCGAAAGGTTTTTAGAAAGGAGAGAAGCGATCAAAGTTCGAGAAAAAACGTTTTGCCATGCGCACAGAACGGTTATATATTTTGAATAAAAATAAAAGTGCATTTTCGATTTTATAGAAAATTTTTAAAGACTGACTTCTACTTAATATATTGAAAATTAAATGCTTCATTAAAAAAGATTTGTTAACAAGAAACACAAAAGCCGCTTTTTGATAAAGCGGCTTTTGTCAGCGGGAACTTTTACACATAAACAAACCAATTTCGCTTAATCTTTAAGTTGTGCATGAATCGTTTCAGAAGCTTCTTTTAGCGCCTCTTCGAGATTTTCGGTATGAGAGCCGAACCCTTGGGCGTAGCAAGGGCCTCCTCCGCCTTTGCCGCTGATTTTTGTCAGTGCAGTTCTAAAAGCTTCCCGCACATCAACACCTTTTTGTGTTTTATTGCAACCCATCATCAAAAATGCACCTGTGTCATTGTGACCACCCAAGACGACAACTACACCGGGATTTTCCGTTAAGTGTGCAAACAGTTGTTTGAGTTCAACCTGCGTGGCATTGGGTAGGGTACGTGTGACCAAGGCAACGTCACCAATGCGAGGTGCTGAGCGCAAGAGTTCTGCGGCTTCAAGCGCAGCAATGCGATTTTGTAATGCATTTTTGTCCTCTTTGAGACTTTGAACTTCTTCGTGTAATTTCAATACACGGTCAGCCACTTCGCCTTCTGCACACGTGAGGTGATGAGCGATGCTTTGCACTTGAGTGTTGACCATAGCAAAGTGTTTAAGTGCAGCGAGCCCGCAAACGAAGTGAATACGGCTGCCATGTTTGTGGGTATCGAGCTTGAGCACCTTAATCATCCCGACTTCCGCGGTGTTTTGACAATGCAGACCACAGCAAGGGACGTAGTCAAGGTTGCCGACTTTGACAATTCGGATGGCTTCGTCAGTCTCCGGGATATCACGACGGGAGTGCAGGCGAATTTCCTCTAGGCTCGGGAAAATGAATTCCACCGGCATTTGGGCATAAATGGCACGATTGGCTTCCATTTCAGCGTTGGCCAGGGATTCTTCATTAATGTAGCCGTCCAAGTCGATATAAAGTGCATCAGGGCGAAGACGCATGCCGACAGTTGCTAGATCATAGTCGCGAACGAAGACAGCCGAGAGCATGTGTTGGCCTAAGTGTTGTTGCATGAGTGCGTAGCGACGCTTCCAGTCAAGCTCTCCATGCGCCGTATCACCCGCTAACTTTTGCGCAAGCACATGGACAATCACGCCTTTTTCTTCAAACACGTCTTCGACAACGACGCCGTTAAGTGTGCCGAGATCGCACGGTTGACCGCCGCCCGAAGGGTAAAAAAGAGTTTGATCAAGCACAACGTGATTTTTCCCTTCAACATCGGTTTGACTCAGGATTTGGGCTTCGAAGGTTTTATCATAAGGACGCTCGTAATACAGTTTGCTCGTCATGGCAACTCCTTTGGCTTTAAGCTATACACTATAGCGCGAAACACGAAAAAACAACGCCCCGAAGCGAGTGCTTCGAGGCGTTTGAGTCAGTGAAAACCGGTTTGAGTATTAGTACTCGAACGTACCCTTTTGGACGATTTCACCGTTGCGCATCATGACGCGGTTGCGAGAGACCACCGTCGTTAATTCCATTGCGTCATTAAAGAGGCAGGCGTTTGCACAGCCGCCCACTTCGATGACACCTTGACCGGCTAGCCCTAAGGCACGACCGACGTTAGAAGAAATAAACGTAATGGCCTTTTCAATCGGCATGTTGAATTCGCTGATTAAGCGCTTGACTTCGGTTAAGTTGCCCGAGACGCCGCCCACGCCCAAGCCGATCATTTCACCCTTTTCATTAAAGCGCGGCACCGAGCCGTGACCGTCGGTCGACAGCGTAATGTGAGTGGGATCGACACCAGCATCCAACGCCGTCATCACGGCAATGGCGGGATTGTCAAAGCAGCAGCTTGCACCTGTTGTGACATCCATGTAACCGCCCGCTTTGGCAAATTCCACCGCGGCGTCAAAGACGTGGCGGATGCGACCGCAGTGCGTCGGACGGATGTGCTTGATGGGGAAGCCCTGAGCGACGATGTCTTTGTACATGTCGAAAGAGCCCGGGATATTGCCCGTGTGAATGTGCAAGAAACCGATCTTGCCCGAGATCATACCTGCCACGCGGATTTCAGCTAAAAGGGCCAACACTTCTTGCGTGGTTGGGAAAGATGAACGATGGTCACCCAAGGCAATCTTCACGCCCAAGCACTCCGGTACCAAGAACATGTCATCGGCAACGCTTGCGCTCATCGTTGTGGGTGGGAATGCGTAGTTGGAGGTGTACATCCAAGCGCTCACGCCTTCGGTCTTTAACGCGCGCACTTTCGCTAAAAGGTTGGGAATGGAGCGGGTGACATAGTCTGTGCCCGAGACGCCGACAACGGAAGTCGTGCCGCAAGCAACAAGTTCGCTCAACATGATTTCGGGTGTGCGCGTGACCGGGCCGCCTTCGCCGCCGCCGCCCGTGACGTGGATATGTTGGTCGAAAAAGCCCGGCGTCATGATTTGCCCCTTAGCGTCAATGACCTCTGTGTCGGGCAAGGTGGCAGGCAGATCATGGCCGATGGCAACCACTTGTTCGGCGACCATCAAAACGTCTTGCACACCGAGATCGGTCGGGGCAAAAACGCGAGCATTTTTGATTAATAAAGCCATGGGAGCACTCCTTATGTGAAAAGAGGAAAAACAGAACTTAACTTAAAAATTTTAGCGCTGCTTCTTGGTTAAGAGTGAAGCAGAGATTGCGTTTTCGCAAAGAAAAGGGGGAAGATCATTTCGAACTTCCCCCTAGGTTCTATAGGTTAGAGACGATTAGTCGTCTGTGTGATTACTTACGATCGGCAATCAATTTGAAGAAGCGTTCAGCGACCTTGATGTGCTTTTCAATCGAGTTGATTTCCAAGTATTCCTTGTCGCAGTGCATGCCGCCGCCAACCGGGCCCAAGCCGTCAAGGGTGGGCACACCCATAGAGGCCGTGGTGTTGCCGTCAGAGGCGCCACCGGCCTTCATCCAAGCGATGTCATAGCCTTCGAGCTTGGCGGCTTCTTCAATAAGGCCGGCCATAGCCTTCGTGGCTTCGCTCAAGGGCATAGCAGCGTGGTGGTTCTTTTCGACGATTTCTTGCGTCACGCCCTTAACCCATTCTTGTTGGGCCAATTGCATGATCTTGGCATTGATTTCGTCGTAGTCTTCATCGTTCCAGACGCGAAGGTCGAGTTCGGTTTCTGCGAAATCGGCCACAACGTTGGCGACCGTGCCGCCCTTGATGGCACCGAAGTTAAGCGTAATACCGCGATCCCAGTCAGCCAATTGCTTCACGGCCATGATGAATTGCACCATAGCGTAGATGGCATCGCAACCGCGTTCAGGGTTATTGCCGGCGTGAGCGGAAACACCGTGGAACGTGATGCGATAGGTACTCGAACCCTTACGAGCGCAAACGAGTTCACCGCCTTCACGGGCCGGTTCAAAAATCAAAGCGCGATCGCTCTTGGCGGCGCATTCCTTCAACCAGTCATGAGAGGACACGGAACCGGTTTCTTCATCGGGGTTGCAAGCAACCAAAATGGCCAACTTGTCAAGCGTTTCCTTGGGCAGGTTCTTCAAAGCGTAAACGATGGTCATGGCGCCGGCTTTGCAGTCAAGAACGCCCGGACCATAAGCGCGATCACCCTTGTNNCTTGGGCCACCGTGCCTTCCGGGAAGACCGTGTCCAAGTGAGCATTGAGCATCACGTCATAGCGTTCGGCATCGGGTTTATTCGTGGCAAACAAACCGGGACCGACCTTGTCGCCCAAGTCCACGAGCTTGGCTGTAAAGCCCATGTCTTCGTAGTGCTTCTTGAACGTTTCGGCGACTTGCTTCACACCGGCAATCGTTGCCGTACCGCAGTCGACGTTGACAACCTTTTCAAGGTCTTTCAAATATTCTTGAACCATCGGAATTTCCTTTCTAAGTGAAGTTTCAAGCGCTCAATTCAGGCGCTTGGGTCATTAACAATTGTAATGAGAAAGTTAATAAAAACACGAGCATTTTTCCCTAAGCGTTAGGGAACAAACAGGGTAATGATATACACCGTGTTTGTCGAGTCTTTTTATAAAGGCTAAAAAAGGGATGACGTACATCATCCCTTTTTCGTTGATCAGTCTAAGCACATACGCATTAGATCACGATACGCATGACAAACATGGCGATAAAGGCATTGAGAACCGAGATACCGAGCATGATGGGGATCATGCGACCGGCCGTACCGATCACGCCCAATGCGCGACCCATGTATTGCAATTAGCTACCCATGAGGTAAATGGCCGGAGCCAAAATACCCAAGTGAACGCCATTCAAAGCACCGTCGGAGAACAAAGCCACAGCCACGCCAACACCGCCACCCATGGACATCCAGCCGCCGATCAACACAGCAGCAGCTTCACCGGGCAAGCCGAAAAGACCCATCAACGGGGCAAACAAGTCGCCTAAAATCGTCAATAAGCCCGTCACATTCAACACACGGATAAGCACGAAGGCCATCAATACGTTAGGAATAGTGGAGCTCGTAGCGATACCCCAACCTTGCACCGCACCTTTAACAAAGACGTCGGTGACCATCGGATTCTTAGATTCGTGAGACATATTTCACCTCCGTCCTATTAAGCAGCTTGTTGATTCTTCTTCTTGCCGCCGAAAACACCCATAAAGCGGATGATGTTGGCACCGAAGACCTTCAATACAAGCATCAAGAGCAAGCAAAAGCCCATGGAGGTGGGCACAGCCAACGAACCGTCGGCAGCCGTCAACGTAAAGAGGATGGCGCCAGAAGAGAAGAAGTTCGTGATGCAAGCGTCGGCAGACAATTGGAACATAGCGAAAATGTCGGATTCGTGTTCGGTAATGGAACCGTTATCCTTCAATTGACGCGTCAGAGCGGCACCGCCGTCGGTTGATTGCAAGGAGGCAATCAGAGCCAAACCGCAAGAACCCGGGATACCCATCATAGGACGAAGAATCGGGGTCAAGAGCTTACGGGCAGCGCGCAAAGCACCGTAGTGGTCCAACACCGTGATCATTGCCAAAGCAAACATCACGGTCGGGATCAGGGTCAAGGCGAACATGAAGCCGTCAATAGCGCCATAGCCGCCGGAACCGCGGAAGGAAGACGTGGAGACTTTTAACGCATCGGCGTTTTGGGTTACACCGGTAACAACCTTACCGAAGGCACCGTTTAACGTACCGAAGTCAAAAACGCCCCACCAGTGATTGCCGGCACAAACGCCGGAGAAGAAAACGCAGGCGAAAATCAAAGCGATAAAACCGCCAATGCCAACCTTTTCTTCAGCAGCCTTTTGGACTTGTTCAGACATAGGAAGTTCCTTTTTAAATGTAAGAAAAAGATAGTGGCAATTGTAATCACCACGGAACAGATACTAATGTTTTAGAGCAAGGGCAGTATTGGTATTACTACTTAAAATAGGGGGGTGAATAAGTAGAGTTTAGGGAAAATGAGGTAGAACAACGATGCACAGAATTCTCTTCTATGCTCATAATTAGCAAAACATTTGTTGCCTAAATACCTGAATTAGCGCGATGAATTCGATAAAATTAATCTTTCGCATTATATATAGGGAAGGTGCGTTAAAAGCCACCTTTCAGGAGAGAAGTTCACATGTCTTTAAATGACCCTCAATGGGGCCGAGGCAAGTCGTCGGACGAGCAAAATAACGACAAAAACGACCGCCAGGACGACAATGCCGATCGCAACGATCAGGACACCAATCGCCAAGACGATAATCGTAATCGCTCTCGTGGTCAGGGCGATGATCTCGACCGTCTTTGGGAAGAATTCAATCGAGCCTTGGGCGGTATGTTAGGTCAGCCCGAGCGCGGCCGCCGTCCGCAGGATCAACGTGATGAGCGTAATGATCAAGACTCGCGCAATGGCGAACGCCAAGAATCTCGCTTTGATGACCGCAATGATCAAGTACATCCGACTCAAGATCAGATTCGTAAACAGTTTGAAAGCATCAGACGGATGCAACCGAATTTTTTAAAGCCGAAGTCAAACGGCAAGGGGTTAGCTTTTGCGCTTGTTGTGGCGTTGGGCTTGTGGGGCGCAACGGGCTTTTATATAGTGCCCGAAGGTCAGTCAGGTATCGTCACGACGTTCGGTAAATACACCGAAACTACCATGCCAGGTTTCCGTTGGCACTTGCCGTGGCCGGTGCAAAATGCTGATATTGTCGATGTCAGCAGTGTGCGTACGGTTGCCATCGGTGCAGCAGGTCGCGCTAATCGTGAGGCCGAAGCATTGATGCTCACCGATGATGAAAATATCGTTGACCTTCGCTTTAACGTGCAATATCGCATTAAGGCAGGTGAAGGCGCCATGAACTATCTTTTCCGCTCGCGTCACCCCGATGAGTCGGTGCGTCAGACCGCTGAAAGCGCCATGCGCGAGGTCGCCGGCCGACGTAAGATGGATAGCGTGTTGTTTGAAAGTAAGCAAGAAATTGCCGAGGGTGTCAAGCGCATCATGCAAGACATGCTCGATCGTTATCACACGGGTATTGAAGTGATGAGTGTGGCCATTCAAAACGCTCAACCGCCGCAACCTGTGCAGGCTGCTTTTAACGATGCAGTGAAAGCCGGTCAAGACCGCGAACGTCAAATCAACGAAGGTGAAGCTTACGCCAATGCTGTTATCCCGAAAGCGCACGGTATGGCCGCTCGCTTGCAACAAGAAGCCGAAGGCTACAAGACCCGCGTTGTGGAAACCGCCACGGGTGACGCAGAGCGCTTCTCGCAAATTTTGTCTCAATACGAAAAGGCTCCGCAGGTCACGCGCGACCGTATGTATGTGGACATGATGCAACAAGTGCTTCAATCGACAACGAAGGTTTACGTGGATACCAAAGACGGCAACAATCTTTTGTATTTGCCTTTCGATAAATTGATGGAGCAAAACAAAACACAAGTAACGGTTGCTGCCCAAGATGAGGCAACGAGCTCAACGGCAACGCCTGTGGCAGTTGATGCCTCTCAAACGGAAGCTTCTGCTAATGTCTACAACCAACGTAGTTTGCGTGATCGCTCGCGCTAATTAGAGGAGAAAGATGATGAGAAAAGTCTCAGCTTTAGCGCTTGCCGCCTTGGTTGCTGTCGGAGCTGCCCAACTGTGCTTGTACACGGTTAACGAACGCGAGCATGCCTTGGTTTTCGCTTTGGGTGAATTAAAAGAGGTGGTCTCTGAGCCCGGTCTTCACGTGAAGTTACCGCCGCCTTTCCAAAACGTTGTGTATTTGGATAAGCGTATTTTGACGTTGGATGCTCCCGCGGCCGATCTTGTGCAAACAAGTGAAAAGAAAAACTTGATGATTGACTCCTTTGTGAAGTGGCGCATTGCGGACCCGCGTCGCTATTGGGTGTCTTTCCAAGGTAACGAACGCGCGGCTGAAGATCGCATTTCGGCATTGTTGCGCGATGCGTTAAACCAAACAGTCAATAAGCGGACGGTCAATGGCATCACATCTCGCGAGCGTGATGTAGCGATGACCGAAATTCGTACTGGTCTTCAACAGCGCGTCAATGATGTAGGTGTTGAAGTGGTAGATGTGCGTTTGAAACGTGTTGACTTTACACCGGAAATTTCTGAATCCGTATACCGTCGTATGGAAGCCGAACGTAAACGTGTGGCCTCCGAAGAACGTTCGACGGGGGCTGCTGAGGCAGAAAAGATTCGTGCTGACGCCGATCGTCAACGCGAGGTGATTTTGGCTCAAGCCTATAACAAGGCGCAGCAGTTAAAGGGTGAAGGAGACGCACAAGCGAATGCCATTTACGCTCAAGCATTTTCCAAGAATCCAGAATTTGCACGCTTTTATCGTAATCTCCAAGCTTATCAAGCCAGCTTTGCCGATAAGAAGGACGTCATGGTGGTCGACCCTTCGGCAGACTTCTTTAAGTATTTGAAGACCCCGAAGCAATAACGCATCATGAGCTGGAAGGTTTGGATATTGGCTTTAGCTCTTGTGTGCATTATCGAAGGCATTGTACCTTTCGTTGCACCCGAGAAGTGGATTGCTGCGATGAAAAGCATTGTTGAGGCGGGTGACGTCAAGACAGTGCGAAACGTCGGTTTGGGATTGTTGCTTGTCGGTGTTGGGGTTATCTGGCTTGTAACGACTTAGCGCTTGTTTGAAAAACGGACTCTCTTGACGTAATGACATGGACCACCCGCAGTA